>JAOQAO010000186.1 GCA_025963485.1 Bacteroidota bacterium
TCCTGCCGCTCCTGCCCTGCCTGCGCAGCGGGCGAAGAGCAATATTGCGATAATGGAATGACTGGCACGTATAACAGCTTCGAAAGAGGAACTACCATACCTACCTACGGAGGCTACTCAAACAATATCGTAGTCGATGAAAAATATACACTCAAAATATCTGACAAGCTCCCGCTGGAAGGTGTAGCTCCGCTCCTATGCGCAGGAATCACGACCTACTCTCCGCTCCGCTACCTGAAAGTAGGCAAGGGACATAAGGTGGCCGTACTGGGCCTGGGTGGCCTCGGACACATGGCGGTGAAGTTTGCTGCCTCATTTGGCGCGGAGGTGACGATGCTCAGCGGCAGTCCATCGAAGGAAGCAGATGCAAAGAAACTCGGTGCACATAATTTTGCACTAACATCAGATGCAGAGAAAATGAAAAGCCTGGCGAATACCTTTGACGTCATACTCAATACGGTCTCCGCACCGCATGACTACGGCACCTATCTCAATCTGCTCAAAACGAATGGTACCATGATCGTGGTAGGCGTTCCGCCGACACCTGCTGAGATACCGGCGATACAACTCATCATGAAGCGCAAGAGTATCATCGGTTCGCTGATAGGCGGCATCAAAGAAACACAGGAGATGCTCGACTACTGCGCGGAACATAACATCGTCTCTGAAGTAGAAGTGATCAACGCCGACTATATCAACACCGCCTACGAGCGCATGCTGAAGGGGGATGTGAAGTATCGGTTTGTGATCAATACGAAGTCGCTGTAAGGCGATTTCACTGGAGGGTGAGCGATGCCATCCCTTCTTGCTGTAAATACTACTTTTATTTATCACTTGATACCCAACCGATGAGGGATGGCATCGTTGAGTCATTCCTGCTAATGACATCTATGAGCACTAACTAAACCTCAATGCCCTCACCGGCGTAATACGCGTGACAAGCCGTGATGGTATAATCAGCAACACCAGACACACCACGACCGTCCCTATATCCACGATAGCTACCCATGTCCAGCTAATGCTGATGGGGGCATAGGTCATATAGTAGGACTCCTGAGGGAGCTTGATCAGGTGCCAGTGCTGCTGGATGAGGCAGAGGCCGATGCCGGTTACGTTTCCGATGAGGAGGCCGGCGCCAATGATGACGAGGGCGTAGTAAAGAAACAGGCGGCCTACGGAGCCGTTATTGCTGCCGAGAGCTTTGAGCAGGCCGATCATATTGGTGCGGTCGAGGATGAGGATGAGCAGGGTGGTGACCATATTGATCACTGCTACGAGTATCATGAGGGCGAGGATGATGAGCTCATTCATCGTTTGTAAATCCAACCAGTCGAAGAGGCCGGGCTTTAGTTCTTTGATAGAGTTGACCTCGAGATTTTCTGAACGGATCTCATAATTCATTTTGAGCGTCAGCTTATCGATTGGGTCTTTATTGAGCTCCTCATAGCGCTCCTTGCTGAGCAGTCCGCCAAAGACAGACAGATAGTAGGCCCGCGAACGGCTTTTGAATAGCTGATTATCTTTCAGGAAAACATCAAAGCCGCCAACTGTATCGCGGCCCCAGCCATTAATATCTTGTATCACACGGATATCGACCATCGCTATGTCTTTGTCAAACTCTTCGATGCCTGTCTCATATATCCCGCGTACGCGGAAAGGCCGCGCTTTCATCTCCTGCCCGATGAAATTGACCACGACCTTGGCTCCGGTGTCTATCTGGAGGCGGTCGGCTGTAGCTTTGGAGATCAGTATCTGGCGGATGGTCTCGGTGCTGTCGCCGCTTATCAGATTGCCACGCTTGAGGTATGGTTTGAATACATTCCAATCAAAATCATCTCCCACACCACGCAATATGACCCCATCAAAGTCCTCTTTGGTCTTGAGCAGTCCGCCCTTCATCGCGGTGACCTGTATGTGGCGGACATCAGGGAGGACATTTTTCTTAGTATAAAAATCCTGGTATTTGTACACGCCGCCGGACTCGTAGGAGTCAGCGAGGCTGTACGGTTTGATATGCATGTGTGCCCAGAAGGCGAAGACCTTGCCCCGTATCTCTTTCTGGAAGCCATTGATAAAAGAGGAGGTGATGATCATAACCGCTACGCTGAGGGCCACTGCGGCGATAGCGATCCGGATGATAAAGGATGAAAACGACCTCGACCTACTGAAGGCGATCTTGCGGACAATAAAGAGTTCGGTATTCAACTTGCGGCGGGTGTTTATGTCGCAAAGATAAAAGAATACGTGGCACACTGATGACACGGATAAGACGGATTTATAATAATTACAATAATGACGAACTGAATGGCAAATAAATCGGCTTGCGGGTAGGGACCACAACAAACTGGACTTGACATTCCATTTCCTTTTTGCGTTCTTTGCGTTCTTAGCGGTAAAATGTATTTATGTCAACCTCTCTCAAAATAGTCTTTATGGGCACGCCGGAGTTTGCGGTGCCGATGCTGGAAACGCTGCATCACTCACAGCATGAGATCGTCGGTGTGATCACTGCGCCGGACAAGCCCGCCGGACGTGGCATGCAGCTACAGGAGTCGGATGTCAAAAAATACGCAGTAGCCAATAACCTCCATATCCTGCAGCCGGAGAAACTGAAGAATGAGCATTTCATCAAAGACCTGAAGGCGCTGAATGCCGACCTTTTTGTGGTGGTGGCTTTCCGCATGCTCCCAGAGATCGTATGGAATATGCCCCGCCTGGGCACGATCAACCTGCATGCCTCCCTCCTGCCCCAATACCGAGGCGCTGCACCTATCAACTGGGCTATCATCAATGGGGAAAATGAAACAGGGGTGACGACATTCCTACTACAACAAGAAATCGACACCGGTAAGATCATATACAGCGATAAGGTAGCGATACGAGATGACGAGACCGTAGGTGAACTCTATCACGAACTCATGGACATAGGCAAGCATACCCTGCTGCGCACGGTGGATGCTATCGCATCGGGAGATTACCCTCAGATAGCGCAGGACCATATACTGGATATCAAACATGCGCCAAAGATCTTCAAAGAGACCTGCAGCATAGATTGGAATAAAGACACCGCCTCTGTCTACAATCTCATCCGTGGACTCAGTCCCTATCCTGCTGCATGGACCAATCTGTACAGCAAAACGATGAAGATCTATAAGGCGGAGAAAGCGATAATAGACCATGACATGGCTATAGGTGTGCCGGATACTGATGGAAAGACTTATCTGCGTTTCTACTGCGCTGATGGCTATATCGAGGTGACAGAGCTACAGATAGAGGGTAAAAAGCGAATGGGTGTCGGGGAGTTCCTTCGCGGATACGGGCACAACCTCAGGCAATAGTATCAATCAAAAAAAAGATCTTTCCATTTCTCTTTTGCCGGACGATCGTTTTTCAACCTAAATCTTTTGGCGACGTCTACAGTGATGCCGAAATTGAAAACCGGAGATGAGCTGACCTTCTGGAAGTCACTGGCTATGACCGACCATCCCGCCTGAAACTGGAACTTCACGTACTTATATCCCAATCGCAGGGTTACTGCGGGCTCAAAGAAAAAAGAAGCTTTGTTAGCATTGAGAATGCGGACATCATCGACGACGGTCCTTTGTCCGTCGCTGTTGTTTTGCCCCTGTGCATTATAGACCGAGTCCGGCATATGGCGCTTCACACCAAAGGAGTGCAACACGCCAATTTTGCCGGAGGCGATCACATCTATAAAGTTTGTGGAGAATGCGATAGATGGTTGTATGTATCCCTTTAGCAGATTGGCTGATATGTAGTAGTCGGGGTATTCATTATAGTTGAAGCCCGTATTTCCATAATAGTTTTTGGCATTGCCTATGCCACATATACCGTAGACCTCAAAGACAAAACGGTGATTGAGAAAAGTGTTTGAAGAAGGGATCGGTTTGAAATAACCTGCGCCCAGCTCATATAGCTGACCATGACCACCGGCCTGCCCGGGATCGATGATGCTCGCATTGGCGAGGATCGCGGACTCTTTGGTCATAGCATAGGCCGCCTGAATGTCACAGCCAGTGACCTCATCGCCTTTGATCAGGCCTACAGACGCCCTGACCTCATTTTTCTCTTTGAATACTGGAATATTATGGCTCGTCGGCGCATAGTAGTAGTGCGTGCAGCTGTCGAGGGAAAGAATAGTGATAAGGCCAATGCCAAGGAGGAATATCTGTCTTTTCATAGCAGGTATTTTAGTGGCGAATCGATCTCACCACTAAGATACTACTAATTCAGCGAAATGGCAGGTAGCATGAGCTCCATGGAATTGTGGAACATCAGTGGGAAACTCTTGTACGTGACCATCTTAATAATAGGAAAACGGTTGAGTAACCGCCTCATCTCCAGCTCCGTCTTGGTATTGAATACTATCCAGACTTTGTCTCTGTCAGCAGAGAGCGCATAGCTGCATATAGAACCTTTTGCCATACAATCATTGATATAGTCACGCTGCGAAGGTATCATCTCCACAAAGTCCTCCGTGATCTCAGGGAGGAACATCTCAACCAGAAATTGTTCCATAAAAACTCCTTTGTAATTTAAAACTAAACATAAATCTACTCATCCACAAGGCACTATAAATATATACGTATAAAGCGGGGAATACTTACAATATACAAGACGAAAAAACAAGTAATTAATTGTTTTTTACGCCTTCCGGCGCTCTATGAGGTTGAGCAGCGGAGCCGTCATAAAGGTGGTCACCAGCGCCATAAATACCATCATCGTAAATATCTCCGGCTTTAGCACCTTGAGATCATAGCCGATATTGAGGACGATCAGCTCCATGAGGCCACGTGTATTCATCAGGGTGCCGATACTCAGGCTATCGCGCCAGGAGAGGCCGGATATCCTCGCTGCTGCTGCGCCACCGAATAGTTTGCCGGCTACTGCCAGAAATAAGATGCCTGCAAATACCGGCCACAGGCTGATATCTGACAGCATGCTTATGCTGGTGCGCAGTCCGGTCAGCACAAAAAATATGGGCAACAACATGTTTACGCTGATCGCCTCCAGGCGCTCGGTCAGATTGTGCCTTAGTTCCTTGCTGCCTGGCATGACCGCACCTGCTATGAAAGCTCCGAAAAGTGCATGTATACCGATGATCTCCGCCACAAGTGCCGACGCGAGATGAAGGAATATAGCTATAGAGATGAACTCAATGCCAGTCATCTTTCCTTTGCCCCTATCCGTCTGCCGCCTATAATATCCTTCCAGCACCGGCTTCACAGCAAATATCATCAGGCAGACAAAAGCTATAGTGAGTATGATGGTCACCCCCACTCCGGTCATAGTCTCCGCCTTGGTGATAGCCACGACCACAGGCAATATACACCAGGCAGTCACATCGTCTATAGCAGCACACATTAGTGCCATACTCCCCAGCGGGCTAGAGGTCATACCACGCTCCTTGAGTATCCTCGCGAGCACCGGGAACGCCGTAATACTCATCGCGATCCCCATAAATAAAGAATAGGCGACAAAACCCGAATCGCTATTACCAAATTTCTGATAGGAGAAATAGGCGAAACCCACACCCAAAAAAAATGGTAATGCAATGCTCGTATGGCTTATCACCATCGATTCGCCAAATCGAGCACGGATAGAATCTATATCGAGCTCCATACCTATCACAAACATAAAGATCAACAGGCCCAACTGGCTGAGTATATTGAGATAGGTGAGCGATTCTTTGGGGAACAGTACATGGGAAACCTCTGGTGCGACCAGCCCTAATAGTGAAGGTCCTAGCATGATACCTGCCACTATCTCGCCCATCACAGCCTGTTGGCCTATTTTGTTGAACAGCCATCCCATACCCTTGGCAGCAAACAGAATAACTATAAGCTGCATCAACACAGTAGCAAGTGGAGTATGAAAAGCGCCCTGCAACATATGGTTAATGCTGAACGAAGCTGTGGATGCTTCTGCAGAAGCGTGAGTACCATTGCCCCAATACAATACAGCCACGGTAGCCGCCAATAAAGGGATAATAATGATCAGGTATAAACGCAATTGCTTCATGATGCGGTTTTTGGGTGCGCTATATTATTACATATTTTGTAATGAAAATATGATTTAGGTTTAGATTCGCCGTATGCAGGACAAAAAAATATTGATACTCGGGGGCACCGGCCATCTAGGCAGCACATTGATGCATCATTTGGTGCATGACCGGCAGGTGCCGGCGGCAAGCATCAGGATATTTTACTTGAAAGATTCCCCTACAGAATCGCTTTTGGATATCGATGGGTTGGACTATTTCCCGGGGAATGTTCTCCATGCTGATGATGTACGCAAGGCGTGTGAGGGGATGCAGATAGTTTTTCACCTGATAGGTTCTACGACCTTTCATCCCGGGCAGAAGAAACTGCAATGGCGGATCAATGTAGAGGGTACCCGCAATGTACTTGATGCTATAAAAGACAACCCAACATTTGAGAAGCTATGCTATGTCAGTACGGTGAATGTGCTTGCTCCAAAACTGCCCCGAGGCTCTGCCGGTGAAATAAATGAGTGCGATCCGTATGCCGCTTCACCCCGTGTTCATTCATTCTCATCAGCTGAGGATACTTTGGCCTTTGTAGAAAAAGCGAGGCAAGCACCTAATGATGACTGGGTAAAGGAAATCAATATAGGCTACTACGACTCCAAACTCGCTGCACAGGAGCTAGTCAATGATTACGTCCGCCGCTACGACCTGAATGCGGTGTCTATACTGCCGGGGACGATGTTTGGCGCCTATGACTACCTGATCGGAACGGGTATGTACCTCATCTCTATCTATCACGGACAGATGCCAGCCGTGATGCAGGCAGGACTGCCGCTCACGCATGTGCGCGATGTGGCGGAAGGAATGATACAAGCCATAGAGAGCGGTAAGAAAGGAGAAATGTATATCCTCTCAGGACAGAAAGAAGATAACCGGTCACAGAAAGAAATGGCAGCCATCATGGCGGAGGAGTTGCAGCGATACTTTCCGGATAAAAAGATCAACGCGCCATCGCTTGTAGTTCCCTATCCTATTATTTATACAGTGTCATGGTTGTATGAAAAGTACGCAATGTTATTCAACAAAAATCCACTTATCAATACGCAGGCGATCAGTGCGGGAAATCATTATTGGTATTTCGGGCATGAGAAGTCAGATAAAGAAATAGGCTATGTAGCGAAACGTACTTTCCGCGAAGCGGTGCGGGAGATGATCGCGTATTATGACGAGCACAAATTGTTTGAAGTGCGGGAAAGGTATATAGACAGGAAATAAAAAACGGAGGATAAGCGCAGAATGGGGAATATCCTGACATCTTATCACTCCGAGTGAACAAAAACCACTCTCTCCAGTGGTAAAAAGTTTCGACAGGCTATCGGATGATCTGCACCTTGCGGCCCGCGATTGTCTTATTGCCGGAAATAATTTTCACATAGTACATGCCGGATGAGAGACCTTCCAGGGAAATCTTTTCAAGGTCATTCACCTTTTTGCTTATCACATTTTGGCCGAGGGTAGAATATACTTCTACCTGCACGGCTTCATTACTTGCTGTATGTATGGTCAGAAAACCTGAAGCGGGGTTCGGATAAATATCAATAGCATCCTCCGAACTTTCCCCAATACCGGTCGTCACCTCATCCATAACGAATTTGTAGAAGTTAAGGTTGCCTGTGAGGCCGGTTCCTTGAAATTTTGCTCCCAAACCTGCATAGGCATTATTGCCGACGACAAATGTGGATGACCATGCGCCACCCAGCAGGGGCGAACCCGGAGCAGCCGACCATTGATCATTAGCGGCATCGTAGCGCCACATATCATTATAGTTG
>JAOQAO010000223.1 GCA_025963485.1 Bacteroidota bacterium
TATTTCGTCGGTTCCTGTATCAGGTCTATAAAATCCACCGCTGTGCTTTCTATCTGGTATGATACACGGTCTATCATAGCGCTCAGGTAGTGAAATCCTATGTGTGCCATGATGCCCACTACGAGACCTGCAGCGGAAGTGATCATCTTTGCATAGAGGCCACCGGCCACGAGGCCGATAGATATGTTATCGGCCAGCGACAGGTTGTAAAATATCTTGATCACACCCCACACCGTACCCACGAAACCGAACATCGGTGCGATGACGGCGATGATGCCGATATAGGAGAGGTTCTTTTCGAGTTTGTATATCTCCAGCCTGCCTGTGCTCTCTACGGCGCTTTCTATTTCCTTGATGGGTTTGCCGAGGCGCTTGATACCTTTCTCCAGCAGGCGCGCGATGGGTGTATTGGTCGTGCGGCAGAGAGTGAGTGCAGCGTCGGTTTTGCCGTCGAGGAGCAGCGAGCGGATCGTATTCATAAAGTTAGGGTCCACCTTGCCGGCCTTACTGATCGTGAGGTACCTCTCGATGATCAGGAATATCGCGATCACAGACAGGATGCCTATCGGCAGCAGTATCCAGCCTCCCTTCTCAATGAGTTCGAGCAGGCTGAGTGCAGGCTGGGCAGCGGGTGTATTGGTCAGGGCGGCGACGGCTTTGGCTGCCGTATCGACAGGAACTTGCAGTAATAGCATGGCGTGTATTTAAGAATTTAACGTAAGGTCGAACTATTTTATTCTACAAACGTGGCATATAAAATAGCCTAAAGCAATGCAAATTGCTCACTATGAGGGGTGGATGTGTATAGTAAATGGGGGGAATTGTATAATGAAAAAGACCTTCCAAGTCTTTGGGCTGGGAAGGGTAAGCTAACTAGCAAAAGTGTAAATTCTAGCATTAAGACTTGGAAGGTCTCCGGCTACTAAGCCTGTGCCGTCGGCCCAAAACCTATCGGGTAAGGGATAGCCTCGCTATCTTCTATCACCCCAAACTGCTGCTCAAATTTCTTGATATTCTCTGCCAGCGCCTTGGTGAGTCGTTTAGCATGCTGCGGTGTCAGGACGATACGCGACTTGACCTTAGCCTTTGGGATACCCGGCATCAGGCGTACGAAGTCCACGATAAACTCCTGATTGGAGTGCGCTATGATGGCAAAGTTGGAATAGATGCCTTCTGCTATATCTTCAGGTAGTTCTATATTGATCTGGTTCTGTTGTTCTGGGGTTTGATCAGCCATGCTTGTTTTATTTAGACTGCAAAAATGATAAAATATATGAATAGTCACTTCCTATAATCCTACCGCCATACCTTCCCTACTATCACAAAAAACCCCGACTGAGAGGTCGGGGCTATTAGATCATTGGGTATATCAGAGTTGTTCTCCTATTTCTTTCCTGTCGTATCCATCGGAGTAGTGACAGGCGGCACAGCCTTGACAGAATCTGTAGCTGCCTTCGGGGGATCGGTTGTCACGGGCTTGATAGACGCCGCATCCTTAGACGGATCAGTCACAGGTGGCGCTGCGGCTTTCGCTGGTTCAGATGGTGGAGCGGCCTGTGTCTTTGGCGCTTCAGTCTGCGCAGGCGGCGGTGCCACGGCCTTATCAGGCGTAGTCACTGGCAGCGCCTCTGCTTTAGGAGCGGACACTTCTGCCGGCTTAGTTTCTGTCTTTACGACAGTATCCTTTGCCACCGGAGGTGCAGCTGCCTTATCGGGGATGACTACCGGCGGTGCCTCTGATTTAGGAGCAGGTACCTCTGCCGGTTTCGTTTCAGTCTTTGCTACAGTATCCTTTGCGACGGGAGGCGCGGCCGCTTTCTCCGGAATGGTCACAGGTGGAGTCGCCACCGGTGGCGCTTCTGTCTTAGGCGCAGGTATTTCTGCCGGTTTGGTTTCTGTCTTCATCACTGTATCCTTCGCTACAGGCGGCGCTGCCGCCTTCTCAGGGGTAGTCACCGGCGGTGTCGCGACCGGAGGCGCTTCAGATTTAGGAGCGCTCTTCACGACAGTATCTTTCACCACCGGTGGAGCGGCTACCGGCGGCGCTTCTGTCTTAGGAGCAGATACCTCTGGTTTGGTTTCGGTCTTCACCACTGTGTCCTTCACTACAGGAGGTGCCGCTGCTTTCTCCGGAGTAGTCACTGGCGGAGCCACGACAGGCGGAGCTTCAGATTTAGGAGCGGTCTTCACGACTGTATCTGTCGCAGGTTTCGCAGGTGGTGGTACCACTTCTTTCGGCTTAGCTGCTATAGTATCCTTCGCCGGAGTCGGTGTTGCATCAGGTGTTGCATCAGGGTTTTCACCATTTTTCTGTTTCAGCTTCTCTGCCCTGCGCTGTGCAGCAGATTTTTTCTCCTTAGGTGCTTCCTTCGCAGCGGTATCCACTGCAGCAGGCGGAGCCGCCTTGCTGGTATCCGTAGCCGGTTTCGGCGGCGGAGCGCTGTTCAGGTAGTTGTCATTCTTATTCGGTGCATCTTTCATAGGAGCAGCTCCTGCGGTATCAGGAGTAGTCGGCGCTGTATTGGGATCTTCACCCGCTTTTTGTTTCAGCTTCTCAGCCCTGCGCTGTGCGGCAGATTTCTTCTCCTTTGGTGCGCCTTTGCCGGTAGTATCTGTTGCGCTCTGGGTAGTATCGATCGCAGGTTTCAGCTGTGACTTGGCTATACTATCCCTGTTGATCTTTGGCTTGATGATGATCTTCTCGGCAGGAAGCAGCGGACTGTTTTTATCCTTCATCGCATCGAGGAATGCTGACTTATTGATCGTCGACCCGATGTTGTAGGTGTAGAACTGCCCCTTCTCACCGGTGATCTTGCGCTTGTCTGGTGCCGCGGCGGTCATACTGGCTATGATCCTGTTATAGTCATCGTAAGATGATATCAGCCCCAGGCTGCCCGGCCTGTATTCCCAAAAGAACCATTCACCGGCCCCGGTCTTGAGGTAAATATTAAAGCTATTGGACTTGAGCCCTATCTCTATGATCCCATCCAGCCTTTTGTGGATACCCTTGTCCCCGACGAATGACAAGGCCATCTTGCCATAAGAGCGGAGCGTGAGGTCATCCGGGTCATAGATGAAATTGACATCCTGGAATACCATGTAGTATTTGAAATCTTTCGGGCGCTTAAATGAAGGCACCACTTTGAAATCTGCCAGCAGCTTCGCATCTACCTTCGGATCTGCGATAGTATTGTAGACCATCTTAAATTTGTCGGTCTCATAGGCAGCGTCTGGTGCATCGGTATTATCATTAAACATGATCTGCTGCAGTTTTTCATTCAGCGCCTTATTGCCCAGGTCCATATCGAGGCCAAAGGTCATATTGAACAGGTATTCCTTTTTTGCCAGGTTCACTTCAAAAGTACCCACTGCTTCACTCTTGATCACGCCAAAATCGGCACCGAGGCTCATCCTTCCTTCGCCCCTGATCGTGCCTTTAGCTTCATTATACTTCATCACATTGCCTACCAGATTGCCCGAGTCGATCTTGGCTTCATCGCCCATGACGTATTCGTTGGTTTTTTCATTGTAGGTCACGATGCCCTCCGTCTTATACAGGGCCGGATCGCTATGATTGTGTATAGGAGTGAAAAGCCCCGCATACATATTCGGTGTCTCACTTGCTTTATCGAAGTATACGCCATTGACCACCGGCGTGCCTTCGGAAGACTTTGTCGAGGAATCAAAATGCAGCACGAGTCTGTCGGGATTGATATCATCTATGATCTTAAAGTCCGCAGTAGGGACCGCTGCCGTATCTTTAAACTGGATCCTTGCAAATCCTTTGAAGAATAAATAAGGGTTTCGCCCATACAGGTCGGCCTCACCTTTGTACGTGACACGCGGATAAATGTAGAAGTTATCCTTATCCTCGATAGGGCCTTTGGCTATGAGGCTGTATGCATCAAATTTGAAATTCTTTTTGTCACCGATAGATTCCTTCGTACACCTGATATCATTGAAGATGATCTTCTGGTCCTTGTGGTCCTTAGTAGAGTATTTGTATTCACCCGTACCGCGCAGCTCCGCTTTGCTGATGATGTCTACGGTGCAATTCTCTATCTTATGCTTGTTGGTGATCGTATCGACAAAGATGGTGGCTTTATGCAGCTGGTCTATTTTAGCTTCGCCCTGTATGATCACGATGCCGCTGTCCGGTACCACTTTCGCATCAGCGATATAGATATATGGCACCTGCTCTACGCGCAATATGGATGTTTCCAGGTTGTAGGTCGCACGCTTGCCGAGAAACTGCAATCCCTTCTGGCTCTCACGCGTAGAGGTGAAGTACTCACCCTGGCTGCTGGGGGGTGCGCGGAAGTCGAGTATCTTCTGGTCTATGTACCATTTGAACTCCGCGATCTTGGTCTTAAATTGATTGTACGCAAACTCTGTAGGATTGTCCGGTATATTTGATTTGAAATCACCTATACGGTTTTTGAAATCGATCTTGGCATTGACATTGGGTGTTTTAAACGTCACCTTGTCTCCGGAGATCGATTTGATATTCATAGAGGCCGTATCTGCGGCGAGGTTTTCTGTCTGGAAGTGAAAATCCTTTGAGGTCAGGTTGGCCTCGGCCCAGTCGAGGAAGCCATTGCCGCGGAGTCCCTTGGCAGCCAGGAGCAGTGTCCCGTGAAATGCGGTTTGATTCTCATACATCGCAAAAGGCCTGTCCTTCGCACTGGTGATGAGCATGCTGTCGCTCTTTGTTTTCCAGAATACGGAGTTGCCCGAACTAGCCACCTCAGGTGTTTTGACTCCATCTGTGACCTTTTTGATATGGAAAGTATCCGTAGTAGCATGCAGTGAGTCGGGATAAAACATAATATCATGCGAGGTGAAAGTAGCGGTCAGGTGCTCTATCTTTCCCTTGCCTGAGAGGCCGCTGTGATTGAGTGTCACATCTCCGGTATATTTGCTGCCATCCTTATACAGCGCATAGCCGGCGTCAGGGGATGTCAGGTCAAACCCAAGTGAAAGGTCCGGCATGATGTGCAGTTTATTCTTGATATCCGGCAGGATGCCGCCGGATACGAGTGTACCAGCCCAGTCGATAACAGATGGCGTGAATGTGTTGAGGCTATCCAGCCTGAATGGAAGCAACTCAAAGTAAAAATCTTTTTTGCGGTATGCGCCACCGGCTATACTCGGATCATCGTAATAAGCATAAGATTTTTCTTTGCTCGTCAGCTTGGGAAACTGCGAAAGGCGCGTGCGGCCTGACTTATTTATAGGCGCATCTACCTCCAGCAATCCCTTCACACCGACGATGTCCGTGAGCAGGGTGCGCAGCATGGGCTTGCCATGGCTATCCAGCCTGCCTGCACTATCCGGTATATTGATACGCATCGAGTCGAGTCCGTTCAGGTCTATAGTAAATGGCGCATAGTCAAATTTATAATTCCTTCCAAAGAAATCCAGCCTGCCGCCGTACACCAATCCGTCGAATTGCATATCGCGGTTCTTCTGTATGTTGATTGAATTATTGGCGGGGAATATAATGACCGCCGCTGTATCACTGATAGGCACGGCCTCTACTCCTTTGAGCTCGACATTATTTGTTTTGAGATTTATATAATCTGTGCCTGTTTTTGTCACAGACTTGATGTGAATGATATCATAATCGACTTTCTTTGAGTTAGCCATGACGTAGTTGATCACCTTGTCACGCATGGTCACCGTACCTGTCTGTTCATCGTATTTGATGAAGCCCGTTTCCACCAGATTATAGTACAGGGATTTGGCCTGCTCCTCGGTGAGGTGCGGATCTATGACTTTGGCGAGGTCACTGGCATTGAGCTCCCTGTTGCCTGTTTTCTCATACATCCTCTTGATGACAGATAGCGGCTCATAGGGAGCGCCGCCTTGTATTTTGCGTATACGGTCTTTATTGAAATAGTTGTTGGATTCAAACACGGAGCCCACCTGGCCCACCCCATTGAGCGTTCGTAGCTGCATTCGCGATGAGTCGAGATTCCAGAAGATCGCATCCACATCGAACTCATGATTGTGGTATGAGTCAAAGAATTTGGATTTACCTATACCGGATTCACCCCTCAGCAACCTCAATTCATTGCTTTTTGCCTTATAGGTCAGGTTGAGCGCCGGGTGATAGATCGTATCATTCCCGTTGAAGATGATCACTTCCGCTTTTGGCGAACCTACCTCTTGCCCTTTCTTGATAGTAAAAGACTGTGAGTAGGCAGTCACCGCTTTCGATTTATCCTTTTTGAAAAAAGTAACAGATGCAGGTGTATCTACCACACCGTAGCCCATCACCTTAGGCCCCCACAGGCCAAATCCACCTACGTAATTTGCATTAGGCACGACCTCCTTCAGTGTGATGTGGCGGGACCAGGAGTCAAAGCGCGGATACGAGGACGAGGAGTCAGCGCCTCCGACGAACTTATCGGTGAATTTGCCATACAGCGGAGTCGGGAAGAAATCCTTGTAATAAAACTCCACAGAGTCGACCGTGTAGATCGTATTGTCAAAGTTGATCGTATAGTCCGATTTGAAATTGGCATAGACAGATGACGCGCTTAATTTGTTCCTCTCCCAGTCCACTTTGCCTCCCCTGCCATACCACTTATTGTCTACCGGTGAATATTTGCCCGAGGTACTATTGATGTAGATCGTGTCATTCGACGTAGTTCCCGTCAGCTTTCCCATGGGTAAGGTCACCATCGGCTTCCAGCTTTCATATGACAGGGTGTAGGTCCTGGCATCGGAGCGCCAGGTCTTGGACACAGAGCTGTATAGCGCCCCCTTCTGGAAAAATGCAAGAGAGAATTCAAGATATTTGCCCAGGTCATGATTGTCTCCTTTCTTTTGCCCCTTGGTCACCTCTGACAGCACCCCCAGCCAGTTCGTAAACTTATCCGGAGTAATTTTATTCTTCGCAAACGCATTGACGGTCGCAAAGAAATTGTAGTAATAAGGAAATGGAGAAAGGTTCCTGGGAGCAAGGATATTAGCAGTTTCTATGATCTCCTTGAGCTGTGCATCGGTGATAGCTCCGCTTTTGATGTTCTTGCCAAATTCATCATCGGCCTGCATCAGATTGTCAGCCTTTGCAGCTGTCATCATCTGGTTGATCGCTTTGATGAACTTGTCTTTATCCGTAGGAAACGATGGAAGTGTCTGAGCGCTGCCAGCCATGACAATGCTGAGCATGAAAGCCAGCGTGAGCAGTTGTTTAGTCATTGTATTAAGTATAATTCTCTTTAAGGTTATGGTTAGGTTTCGGCTAATGTACAAATTAACCCAAAATTGAGTTTTAAAGGCTGTGCTTATCAACAGAGGGCAAAATTCAAGTCCTATTTCTAAAACAAATACTGACCCATCCGTCACGCGTCAGCTGGCGCATAAGCTCAAAGCCAGTTGCAGTAGCCTGGTCAGTGATATCTTTAGTATCGGTCACGAGGATGCCACTCACTAATAAAACGCCCCCTGGCTTCAAAAAAGTGCCCCAGGACTGCAAATTTTTCATAATGACATTACGGTTGATATTGGCCAGCATCACATCAAATACCTGAGTGACAACGCTCATCGTATCTGCAAAAATAACTTCGACCTTTTCGGCATGATTGCGCTCTATATTCTCGTGGCAGTTTTCTACCGCCCACTCCTCATTGTCGATGGCGACCACTTTCGCCGCACCGAGGCGCTCCGCGAGGATCGCCAGTACGCCGGTACCGCTGCCGAAGTCCACTACATCCTTTCCCTGCATATCGATATCGAGCATCTGCTCTATCATGAGCGCTGTAGTAGCATGATGGCCGGTGCCGAAAGACATCTTAGGTTCGATGATCAGCTCATGCTCCGCAGGCAGGGGGGCATGAAAGGGTGCGCGGATGCTGACCTTCTCCGCGATCAGGAGCGGATTGAAACTCTTCTCCCACTGCTCATTCCAGTTCTGCTGCTCGATGGTGGTGCATTGGTATTCTATGTGCTCCAGGTTATTTTGCTTCAAAATATCCAGTACATGCTCATGAACCAGGGCAGGCCCGGGTATGAATGCCCTGACGGAATCAGGCAGCTCCTCAAATCCCTCAAACCCCACTTCAGGCAAAAGAGAAATAATGAAATCCCTCAGCGATTCATCGCGTGTGAAAAATTCGTACTGAATGTGCACCATAGTTTGATTTGAAGATTTGAAAATGGGCTAATTTGAAGATGATATCGATGAAACCTGAAATGTATTTTATTTTCAAATTTTCAAATCAGCACATCTTCAAATAGATTTAATAATTGCTTTAAAATCTTCTGCTTTCAGCGAAGCGCCGCCTATGAGGCCGCCGTCTACATCGGGCTGTGAGAATAGCTCTGCTGCATTGTCCGGCTTCACGCTGCCACCGTAGAGAATGATGATACGCTCTGCGATCGGAGCGCCATAGCGGCCGGATAGCCTCGCCCGTATAAACTTATGCATATCCTGCGCCTGTTGCGCCGTGGCGGTGAGGCCGGTGCCGATAGCCCATACAGGTTCATAGGCGATGATTACTCTCTGTATATCATCATCACTGAGGTGAAATAGGCTATCATCGAGTTGCTTGTCTACATGTAGTTCCGCGTTCTCCGCGAGCCTGATCTCCTTGGTCTCACCGCAGCAGAAAATAGGTTTCAGACCATTGCTCAGTGCGATGCCGACTTTATCTTTCAGCACCTCATGCGATTCATGATAATACATTCTCCGCTCGCTATGCCCTATGATGACATAAGGAATGGAGATCGACGCCAGCATAGCTGCCGACACCTCACCGGTGAATGCTCCATTCTCCCGGTCGGCGCAGTTTTGCGCACCGAGGGCTATCGTGCTCCCTTGCAGCTCCTGACTGAGGCCGGTCAGGTATGGGAATGGCGGGCATAGCATCACATCGTGCTTGTATGACCCCGCATCCTCTTTGATGGATGCTGCCAACCGCTGCGCCTCGGCGAACGTAAGGTTCATCTTCCAGTTTCCTGCTATTACTTTTTTTCTCATTTCCTTTTAAGTTATTTTTTCGCCGCCAGGGCCT
>JAOQAO010000226.1 GCA_025963485.1 Bacteroidota bacterium
AATCCATACTTGCCATAATCAAGATTGAACTGATACGACACTTTGAATACCGGCAATACGATCCTCTGCACCAGTGTATCATTTACGCGCTCATTGTACTTCTTGCCTATGCCATAAGAAGCCTTTAGATACCAGTTTATCTCTTTGTAATTAAGCGAAGCGCTCAGTAGGTTGACCGGAGCCAGTGTCTTCTGAAATAGCGCCGAGTCCTTAAAGATTATATCCCTCGCTAATCCCCCATTCTCGCCTGACACAAAGGAGTTGTAGATGAGATCGGTCTGAATATTAACTTGCTTATTCTTTGAGTTGTAAATCCCGTAAAGGTCAAAGCCATTGTCCACAGCCTTTTGATTGCTATAGGTCCCCTTTGAGTTGATACGGCGAAAGTCAACACCATACTGTATCCCGTTTTTATGCGAATTGGCAAACCGGCCCTGGAAGACCTGCTCATTGGTGATGCCTATCGAATAAAATATCTCACAATACGGCCTGATGACCTGATAGTACCGGATAGAGTCTTTCTGGTACCGGTATGCGTCAAACTGATGAAAACCCATATTAAACCCCACCCCCGGATTAGGATTAAAGACCAGCGGGTAGGCAGCAGTACCCGTATTGCCCATATTGAAAGACTCAGGTCCATCTCTCCTCACCACATCATAGCGATGCAGTTGAAAAATAGAAGTGTCTATGATAGATCGTTTATTGGGTTCGCTGCCATAGTACCAGGTATCATTGAGCGAGGATTTTTTCTTTTTGATCTTGGATGAGTCCACTTTTGCTTTCAGGCTGTCTGGTGCTACTACGATGGTATCCAGCTGTGCCTTGCGCGCTTTTTGCGCACGGCTGCTATCGACATGCACGATGGTAGTGTCACCTTTTGGTGGAGGCGGTACATTTATGCGCGGTTTGACCGTATCAATGTGTACCGGTCGCGTGCTATCCGCTATCCCCTGTGCGTGTGCATGACTAGTCCAGAGGCCCGCTATGGCGCAAAAAAGAAAAATGATATGTAAACGGCGTGGATTCAAATGAACATCACTATTTGACAAGGTACGAATGTAGCAAATGTCATCATCTATTGGCTTATCACAGCGGTGACCTCTATCTCTATCAGCAGCTCCGGATCGATGAATCCTTTCACCTCTATCATAGATGTAGCAGGCTTTATTGCGGCAAAAAACTCGGCATGCGCCCTGCCCACGATCTCCGATTGAGATATATCCATCACGTACATTCTTGTACGGACTACATCTTTCATCTCCGCCCCTGCTTCATTGAGCGCTCTTTCGATCTTGAGAAATATAAACTTCGCTTGCTCATAAATATTGCCCCTGCCGATGATCACCTCTCCATCTACAGCGGTCGTGCCTGACACTTCTATGATATTGCCTACCCGCACAGCACGCGAATAGCCGATCTTATCTTCCCATATTGTATTAGATGAAATATTTTGGCGCATATGACAATTATATTTTGTGCAAAAGCTCAATGATCACTTTGGTCATTTTCGGTTCCGCTGCGGTCGCCTTTTCCAATACGAATGCATGTGACACATGGTCGGCTTTCTCAAAAGGATAGCCCATATCGCTGATCACCGAGATAGCAAACACTTTCATATCCATATGCCTTGCTACCACCACTTCGGGTGTCGTGCTCATACCCACCGCATCACCACCCATCAGCGCAAAGCATTTATACTCTGCGGGCGTCTCAAAGGTCGGTCCCTGCACACCTACATATACTCCGGTATGGCAAACCATGTTGTTTTCCTTAGCGATCTCCAGGCCCATTTTGACCATCTTCGGGTCATAGGCGTCATTCATATTAGGGAAGCGCGGCCCTAGTTCTTCGTAGTTTTTGCCGCGCAACGGATGCTCGGGCTGGAGATAGATGTGGTCGCGGATGATCATGAGATCACCCACCTCAAAGGCCCCGTTCATACCGCCCGATGCATTGGAGATAAGCAGCGTATGCACACCCAGAAACTTCATGACCCTGATCGGGAAAGTCACGTCCTCCATAGAGTAGCCCTCATAGTAGTGAAAGCGGCCACTCATGCACACGACATTTTTGCCACCCAGCTCGCCGAATACCAGACTGCCTTTATGCCCTTCTACCGTGGAGGTAGGGAAACCGGGGATGTCCGCATAGGAGATCGTCTGATGTACTGTCATCTGCCCGGTCAGGTTGCCCAGGCCGCTGCCAAGTATTACGCCATGTCCATATTCTTTATCGATCCTCTCTTTTAAATAGTCTGCGCTTGCTTTGATTTTCTCCACCAGATTGCCCATGTTTTGCTCTATATTGTTTATTGATTTATAATTGTCTTTCTTCTTGTTATCTCCAGGTACCTGATGATATCTGCGTTAAACCGCTCCGCATCACCGCCCACAAAGGCCACCCTGATGGGCTGCACAAATATTGGGATATTATTTTCCAAAAACCAAGCGCGATGTGGCCACAATCTCACTGCGTCCTTCTCTGTGGTGACGATGATCTTATTATCACTTTTGACATGGCCATAAGTTGCCCTGATATTCTCCAGGTCGTATTCATCGAATATATGATGGTCCTTGTAGATACTATCGTAAACTTTATTTGCCTTTTGTTGCAGATATTTAACAAGCTTTTGGTTATTGGCTATGCCAGTGACGAGCAAAACATCCTTTCGTGCGATATCACCCACCGGAGGCTGCGGCTCTTCTGTTTGAAATAAGGGATACAACGGCCCGTACTCTATACCCGAAAAATATACATGCTGATATGGGAATGGCTTTATTTCTTCTGTGATGGTCTTGCGCTCCGCATCAGACAGGTCTAAAGGGCATTTCGTTACTACGATAATATCTGCGCGGTGATAATTTGCCTTCCCTTCCCGCAGCCAGCCTGCGGGAAGCACATCATCCTGAGTGAAAAGATTGTTATACTCCGTAAGCAGAATGGACAAGCCTGCACGGATGGGCCGATGCTGAAAAGCATCATCCAGCAGGATCACATCGAGCGCGGGATTCTCAGACATCATACGGGGTATGCCCAGTATGCGTTCCTCTGCCACCGCCACAGTCGTCTCGGGGTATTTGACTTTGAATAACATCGGCTCATCGCCTATGGTCGCCGCTGTAGCCAAATGGTCCGCCAATACAAATCCATGGGACTTCCTGCCATATCCGCGACTCAGCGTACCTATCTGATAAACATATTTCAGCTGATGTATGAGGTATTCTATGTGAGGGGTTTTGCCCGTACCGCCTACTGTTAGATTGCCGACAGATATGGTCGGTACTTCAAAGGATGCCGATTTGAGCAGTTTGGCATCGTATAAATAGTTGCGCAGATCAGTGGCGAGCTGATAGATGCGGGCCAGGGGCCAAAGTAGTATGTAGGATAAACGGCTGATAACTTCTCCTTAGAGGCTCAAATCTATACAAATGGGGGGCAATGTCACAGCCTGTTGCGATGTTATCCCAATGTTCATTATTTTTGCAAAGCATTCGGTCCCTTTTTGGGTACTTTGCGCAAAATCACTCAGGTGCGTCAATATCAGGAACTTCTCAGGAATATTTTGGACAAAGGGGTCTACAAATCAGACCGCACAGGCACGGGTACCTACAGCTGCTTTGGCGATCAGATACGGTTTGATCTTTCTGAAGGTTTTCCACTGGTCACGACCAAAAAGGTCTTCACCAAGGCCGTCATCTATGAATTGCTTTGGTTTCTCAAAGGTGAATCAAATATCCGCTACCTCTGCCAAAATGGTGTCCGCATCTGGGACGACTGGCCCTTTGCCAAATATAAAAACAGTGCTGAGTACAGTGGTGAAACGATCAAGGAGTTTGCAGCAAAAATAGCGGCAGATGAATCCTTTGCGGCTAAATGGGGTGAACTGGGTCCTGTGTATGGCGTGCAGTGGCGCTCATGGGAAGGGAAAGATGGAAAGACTATCGACCAGATAGCCCAACTCATCGAGCAGATCAATCGCAACCCGGATTCGCGCCGGCTGATCATCAGTGCCTGGAATGTGCCATATATTGATCAAATGGCCCTCCCCCCTTGTCACACGATGTTCCAGTTTTATGTAGCTCCACCCGACAAAGAAAAAGGCGAAACTAAAGGCAAGCTCAGCTGCCAGCTATACCAGCGGAGTGCGGATGTATTTCTCGGAGTTCCGTTCAACATTGCATCATACGCATTGCTCACGATGATGATCGCCCAGGTCTGTGACCTCGCTGTGGGAGATTTCGTGCATACTTTTGGCGATGTGCATTTGTATAGCAATCACGTGGACCAGGCCAAACTACAACTCACCCGCGAGCCCCGCCCACTGCCACAGATGAAACTCAATCCTGCCGTAAAGAACATCTTTGATTTCTCCTACGCCGACTTCGAACTGCTTAACTATGACCCACATCCTGCCATAGCCGGGGAAGTCGCAGTATAAAAGAACAGCCAAATGATAAATGGAGTGCCCTATCCTCAGTGGGTTCTTCCCGCTCCTTCGGAGAGGGAAGATGCCGAAGGCAGATGGGTGAGGTTTATTTCTGTATTACTATCCTTCGGATATAATTCACATTCGCATTGCTCATTTTGACCACATAGATACCATTTGTGAGCGACGCCACGCTGATTTCGTTCCGGACCGCTTCATCTGCCACTACTACCCTACCACTTATATCAGAGACGGTCACAGAGATTTGAGATTGACTATTACCTTCTATAGAAATATACAAATGATCCTTAGCCGGATCCGGATAAAGCCGGAGTCCATCGCCACTCACTTCATTTAAACCGATCAGGTTTGTTACCCGTACCGAATCAAAAAGAGTACAATTATTGGAATCCGTGACCTGCACCAGGTACAGGCCCGGTGCCAGTCCTGAAATAGTCGGGGTAGTTTGCGCTGTAGGTGTCCATATATAGCTAAGGGGTGGTACGCCTCCACTTGCCGCTGCTGTAGCTGTGCCATTGCTGCCCGACGATGGAGTAGATGACATAGAGGCGGTCAATGCTGCCGGCTCTGATATCTGGCTGGTTGCGCTCACTGTACAGCCCCTGCTGTCCGTCACAGTCACAGAGTAGGTACCGGCAGTGAGATTATGTGCTTGTTGCGTTGTTTGCACCGGAGTGGTATTCCAATGATAAGAATACCCAGGTGTACCCCCTCTGGCAAATATTTCTATTGTCCCGGAATTCCCGGAATGACAGAGTTCATTTGTTTTGGACAAAGAATCGGGCAGTAGTTGGAATGCCGGCTGATTGACGGTTGACGTAAGTGTAGCGGTGCCTCCCTGCGCATCAGTCACAGTGACGCTATAGACCCCTCCACTCAGGTGATCAAGAAAAGAGGTATCGGTAGAAGTAGTACTCCAGTGATAAGTATATGGCGGAGTAGCGCCGCTGGCATTGATCCTGACAGATCCGGTGCTGTCACCTCTGCAACTGTCATCGATCACTACCGCTGAGATCACAGGTGGCACCAGCAGCGTATCACGGACCACGAGGGAGTCCATTTCCAGTAGCCAGTTGTGACCTGAGGTATTGTACGTGACTATCCTGAACCTACCGGGAATACCACTAACCAACGCAGGGCCAGCGACGATTATTTTGACGTAATTGGTACCGGTATTTTGTGTTGCACTGTTTATGGTATACTGCAGGGACGAAAAAACAAAACCCGTATCCGCCACATATATTTCTGCCTTATCCGAGCCGGACATCGCATAGTGCGATGGAACACTGCCCGAATAAGTCACCACCCTGAAATAGAAACTTGCTGCAGTGTTTGCAGTGAGCGGGCCTATAGGTGGGCTACTCAGCGTATCACGACCGGTATACGCAGATGACATCTGAAATTCGGCGCAATTGCCTACCAGCCCTCTGGCCATCACCATCACATGACTGGTTGACTTGATCCCTCCATTTCCATTCAGCAGTTGAGGCGCCGAATAGGAATCCAGAGATTCTATATATGGAAAAACCTGTGCAGAAACCGCGGCAGAAAAAAATATTGAAAACGAAATAAGTGCAGCGTATACCTTTGACATAAAAAACTGATTTTAGTGCGAATTATGAAAACAGGCTGTGGTTAGCGTCCTGCATTATCCTTTTTAAAGTCGTAGCCTCCCTTTACAGTGCCCCAGACCTGCTTACCGCTGGCGTCAAATCCTCTATCCCAGGTCTTCATACTGACCTTGTCAAGATGAGTGATAGAGGTCGCGTATGCCGACCCCTTCATACTGTTCGCACAGCCACTACCTCTAGTGCTTCCGTCATAGATACTCAGCCCTATCCTGTGGAAATATATTGTACAGCCATCCTTAGTCTCCAGTTCCTTGATAGTAGCCCCGGCCAGTGGCTCAGGTTTTTTCCAGTCATTTGCATATTTGGCAGCTACATCTGGCTTGATACCATACACATGACAAGCTACCACACTATCCCCCTCCAGGTTAAAGCTATAGACGCGCTGCTTGTACGGAGCCAAAGGGCGCCCGGCCATGGCCAGCTCTATATACAGCCAGTATTCACCCTGCTTATCCTGCCACATTTGTTTTGCATGCAGCCGGATATCAAAAAAGCTGGTATCACTCTTTGCCTGCATCTGATTGGTAAAGGAACCACTCATCAACGTAAATACTTCCTCCAGATCTTTTTGTGTCATTTTTTGCGCATCCGCAGGTAAGCTGCCAATCCCTACCGCGATCAGACAGATCATTATAAACTTTTTCACTACCAGAATTTTATCCGAAACTAAAAAAAACATCGCAGGTATAGCTTATCTCAATTCAAAATGGGCAAATATTTCTTTTGCATAACCCGTAAGATCAGAGGTGCGCTCTATATCATAGAGCGGATCCTTATATTGGAAATTGAGAGCGAGGATATAGGTTTCGTCTGTTTTGGGCGCATACAGTACCATATAATACCTTGTGTAGTTGCTCACCTTGCTGCGGCGATAGTAGCGGGTATGAAGTATCTTCCCTGTTTGACCCGATTTGATCGTGCCTGAGGTAGTATCGTAGTTATACCCAGGCTCTGTGACACGGTCATAAAAACTGGAGAACTCCAGTATATTCTGTTCCATGGCCTGGGCTTCTTTCTTACCGCTCACCTTTGACACTGTATAAAAACCATACATCGCAGAGCCATTGACCAGAGGCGGGATGCCCACTCCTGTGACGTCAAACTTGAAATCCATTCCCGAGCCTTCGGCCAGTGTCACCTTCTTCCATGCATCTGGTATATTGATGATATACTTGTTATCCTCGATCTTCTGTATACTATTCCAAATGTCGGATCCCTGAGCTTGCCCGGCACCCGATAGTACCAGCAAAAATACCAGCAGTAGTAGTAGTTTGTTTCTCATTCTGATCATTTCTCTTAATACTTCTACAATAATGCCAAAAACATTTATCAAATCCGAAAATATGTTAACCGATCTGATTTATGTCATCTAAAGATAATGATTAGTTTTTCCTCTCCAGTTTACAGATATAAAATCCGTCATTGCCCGTTTCCCGGGGGGATATTTTGCGCTCCTCTATCACTTTGAATGAAGAGTTTTTTGCAAGGAACTTCTCTATCTGCTTTTCATTCTCTGATGGAAATATACTGCAGGTGGCATAGACCAGGATACCGCCCTGACGCAACATGATACTATACCTGTGAAGCAGGTCTTCCTGCAGTGCTATATACTCATCCAGCATTTCAGGTGTCAGCTTTTGTTTGGTATCCGGGTTGCGGCGAAGTACTCCCATACCGGAGCACGGCACATCGAGCAATAGCCTATCGGCGTTGCCGCGAAACTGATTTTCCATTCCTTCGATATAGAAAGTCGGCGTGATGATCGCTGCCCCATTCCTGCGCGCGCGGGAGTCCAGCTCGCGTAGTTTATCCTCATAGACATCTATGGCATTGATCTCCCCTTTATTCTGCATGAGCGATGCTATGTGCAATGTCTTGCCACCCGCGCCAGCGCAGGCATCTATCACAGTCATGCGAGGCCTCGGGTCGAGCATCTGGGCGACCAGCTGAGAAGATACATCCTGTATCTCAAACCATCCGCTTTTGTACGCGTACGTCCCACGCAGGTTTTTTTTGACCTCGATGATGATAGCATCAGTGGCTTCCTCATCCAGGCGAAAAGGAATATTCTCCGTTTCCAGAAAGTCAATGACACTTTCTTTTGTTGCCTTGAGCCTGTTCACTCTTATACACAGCGGCGCCGTTTCATTCAGCGCATGGAGTTCTCCTTCCCATTTGTCACCCAGTTCCGCCATGCCTCTCTCATCCAGCCAGTCGGGTACTGATTCGCGTATTTTGCGAATAGCTTTCCCTTCTTCTATTTTCTCCTTGACGCCAGACGCATCTATACCCTCCCATTCAGTCCATGCCAGTAGTTCATATCCCTCAGAGATCAGGTGCGCGCCAAAAGCTTTCCATGCGCTTTCTACCGAGTCGATACCTGAGAGTCCCATAGCATAGCTATAAAGTCGCTGGTACCTGATCAGCGAATAGAGATTCTCCGCTATAAAATTTCGGTCTCTGGCTCCCCATTTCTTATTTGACTGGAGCAGGGTCTCTACGACCTGATTGGCATGGCCACCCTGTACGAAAACCTGATCTAACCCACTTATTACAGCCTCACAGAGGTTTTTATGAAGTTTCAATATGTTTATTTTAAAATGATCACTTTGTGTTTGAATATTTGCCCACGGTCATTAGCTGCCTGCAGCATATACACCCCTGCTGCTACATCACCGACCGATAAGGTCAACATCTGCGCTCCATCACCACTGACGGGTACACTCACCATGGCTCCCAGCATATTATACAGATGCACTTCCGTGAGACGACTATGATCGTCGGTCAGGCGGCATATGATCTTATCCTTTGCCGGATTGGGAAACACTTCCATTCCCATTTGATCCAGTGGTGCCGGATCATTGACAGCATTGATCGGGCCCGGCCCCCAGTGCACATCTGAGAAGAGGGTCATCCCTCCACGTATATTCCCACTGAGGTAATCATTGTGTCCATCGTGATTGATATCAGCGATACTCACAGTAGAACGCAAGCCAGGATTGCTACCAAGTACATTGGAGTCCAGGAGCTGAAAAGCCCCCTTGCGCAAACTATCTGGATCAATAGCATATTTGAAGGTCATACCGCGCTGCGAGCCGGAGTAGAGTACAAGTGCATTATTCTCGCGGGCTATCACAGGCGTAGCATATCCCGGCACTGTACCGATGTGATAGTCATACACCTTGATCCCGCCGAAAAACGCATTCACGGAGTCTCGTGAAAATAAGGGAGTAGAAACCGTTCCAAAATTCCAGTAATACTGGATATTATTGCCCCTAGAGCCGATGACAAGGTCAGGAAGGCCGTCGCCATTGACGTCATAGATAAAAGGCGCTGCATTTTGCCCTACACCCAGATTGAACCAATTTTGCTGCGTCATAGAGGAGTATGAGACGGTAGCAGTACTTGAGGTGTTTTTGAAATAACTGACATGCCCGGTATAGTCACCGACCACCATATCGATCTTGCCATCACCGTTCATATCGCCAAAGGCCGGATACAGCCCATTTATATTAAATGCGCTCAGACTGCTCCAATCAGTAGTGACTAGCTCATATTTCGGCATCGTGTCTACACCGGTATTTTGATATAAAGAAAGGCTCGATTTGGAGGCCCCGGATGTTTGAAATTGTCCATAGTTCCCAATAACAATATCCATAAGGCCATCGCCATTATAATCAAAGAAAACCGGGTGTGACTCAGTACCCACATCTACTATTCCGCTGGTCAGCATGCTATCTCCCAGATAGTGGAATTTCTGAATGCTGTCAATACCGATATTGTGATAATACTGTACCACCTTGATATCCTCCGCTTGCCCGGGTTGGTAGGCATTAGAAGCAAATGGCGAAATTAGGAGATCGTCATAGCCATCATTATCAGCATCCAGAGAAAAAGCAGCGGGGAATAATGGCAGATTAACCGGCCTGTCATATCTGGGGAAAATAGAATCTGCATAGGTGATCACAGCGTCTGTCGTATCTCCGGTATTCTCTAGAAATTTCAATGTGTTGCAATAGATATCCGCAAGAAGTAAACTGACCAGGTGCGTACTCGGACGATAATAGAACCCTTCAACCGCTCCTCCCTGATGCCTGGCGCCACCGCCACCCTGCTGCGGACCGGGAGCACCTGTCTTGCAGTAAGCCAGCGTGACTCCGCAATCATTGGAGTTTTCTATAAAATGTCCCCAACAGCCACTGGCATCAATAAATACCAATGAGTCAGGACTCATCCCATTCTCTACAGCCTGGTTTTGATAAAAATTTAATGTCGTGCCGCCGCCAATATCCGATGCGAGTATATCCAGGTCTCCGTCGTGGTCTATATCCATCATCACCGGCAGGTTATCGGAGAATGTCCAGATGTGGTCAGTGCCGTTGCTACCATATTTATAATTCAGCTTTTCATAGATCTTAGTATAGCTGAGATTGCTTCCATTCCTATATCCTTTGAAAACCATAATATCGCTATTGGATGTGAGCGCAAAAATATCTCCCACCCCGTCATGATTATAGTCTCGTATCACTGCCCAGTCCCTTAGCTCTTCAGGAAATGTCAGGTCATATTGAAAAGCATAAGTAAATGATGGATGGCCCGCGCTGCCGGTATTGAGGAAAGCCAGTGCCTTCCAGGCTGCCTTATCATAAACAAATAGATCCATCAGACCATCCTGATTAAGATCGATCTTCGAGAATACCGGATTATTCAGGCCGCCCACCCAGGGATTCTGCAGTGGATTACCGCTTTTTAGAACCTGGACGCCACTGATCTGGAATTTCTGCTGGCCAAATACCAAAACCGGTAGGATCAGCAGAAATAATAAAGCTTTGCGCATAGTATATGTGTTGAAATATAGACTCGGATAAAGGTACTAAAGTTGCGTGAAAGTAGGATAAATGCAGTATAAGCCGACCCATCCCGGCATAAATTAACGAAACCGCTGCGTTTCTTTCTGTTTGGCAACCTCCATTAACATAAATCAATTCGACCTATACCTCAATGGGCAATCCATGCGTCTTATTGATCAACATTCTTTCTACCGGCGGAAAGGCGTGGAGGGTTCTGATAGCCACTTCGGATAGAGCCGCACTGCCAAACAAACTTTGTATCCTTCTTCCCCAGAAAAGCCTGGTGCTAAAATTCTCCCGCCATAGACGGCTATATTCCGATTCGAGTTGTTGCCTTTTGCCCGCAGTTATATTTCCTCCTGAAGAGATATTTAATTTCAATATAAGGTCACACAGTATTTTTGCCGCATGTATGGCCATTGACATGCCATTTCCGCAGAGCGGTGTGATCAGTCCGGCAGTATCGCCACACATGAGAATATGATTTTCTATCAGATTCTTGGGAGCAAATGAAAAGTCATTGATCACCTCAGGTTTATCAAAAAGAAATTGGGACTCTGAAAATATTTTCTTCAAAACCGGATTTTTAGAGAGTATATGTTCTTCGATGTCGGGTATTGTTTTATAAATAGACTCATGCCTACGCCTATAGAGGTAGCAAAGGTTGTATCTATCATCCTCGACTCTCGATATACCACAATATCCTCCTTCGAAATTGTCAAGGCCTATCTCATCTATAGGGTAATCGGTCCGGATATGATATTTCACTCCGAGATAGCCCGTCCGCTCCCGGATAAATTCTCTATCCAATTGTTTATCCAGGGTATCCCTCTTGCCATAGCTTCCTATCACCAGAGCCGCAGTAAAGCTTTCACCTGTATGGGTGCGAACGGTAAAATACCCATCATTAAAAACGGCTTCCGTTACCTTCCTTTTAGTGAGTATATCACAGCCATTCCTGATTGCCAACTCCGATAGCGCATTGTCAAAACTATATCGGCTCAGGCCGAAACCACCGAGGCCCAGGGGCGGATAAATATTTTTTCCTGATGGGGTGGAGATGCGCAGCCGCGATATAGGCATAGCGCCATGAGCAAAGGGGTCGAACCCAATATGTTTTAATAGAGGTAATATTTCATTGCTGATATATTCTCCACAGACCTTATGAGAAGGATATACACCCTTTTCGAGAAGAAGTATCCGTTTGCCGGCATGGGATAGCATTATAGCAGCAGTCAGGCCCGCTAATCCTCCACCTATGATTATGATCTCATATCCGTTATTTTCCTTGTTGGGAGCTGCCGGCATTTTGATTTTCTTTGGTGATGATGATCTGCCATCTCCATGCCCACATCCAGCGCAAACTATAATTAGAAATCCTCGCCTGTTGCAATGTATTTTCCCACTCCTTTCGCGTCAGCGAACGGGCCACGGATAATGCCGCATCATATTTTACCAGCGGATTCCTGGAGAATAAAGCTGTTAATGCTTTAATAGAATAATAAGCAAACCAGTGACGATGAATATCATTAATGACCACCGCTTGCGAAGCAAGATTGTACATTCTCTGCACCAGAGTGACCAGTTCTTCGTTATCAAAGTGATGGCAAAAAAGTGAGTTGATGATCACGTCTGCTTTTTCGTCCATCAGCCGATCATCGAGCACATTCATTGTCTTGAAGTGTATATTAGGAAACACAATCGATTCCTCCCTTGCATAGGAGGTCATTACAGGATTCCAATCTATACCTATCAGGTCGACATGCCTTTTATTTTTCAACGCCCAGTCCGCTACTGCGCGGAGCATGTCTCCTCCCCCACATCCCAGATCCATGATACGCACCGTTTTGTCACTCCATGACAGCTTATCGAGTGCATCAAAGATCACCGAATAGCCACCCAGCAAATGATTGATAGTATCGATCTCTTTCAGGGCCATTCTGGTTTCTGCCTCTTGCGCTTCCGGCTGGTCCATCAGCTCCGGTAGCATGGTTCTTATAGTGAAGTCCGGCATAGTTATACGTTTTAGTTAGCAAATCTCGGCGATCATTGATTCCATAGTCAGTCCGGGGCCAAATGCATAAGCCAATAATTTTTTCCCGTTATCCCCGCTTGTAAACTGCTTCAGGTATTCCTTCAGGACAAACAATATCGTCACAGAGGACATATTGCCATAATCATTGAGCACTTCATAAGAAGTCTTGTTTTGATCCTTCGTGATACCCAGGGCCTTTTCACATGCCTCAAGTATACTGATCCCACCCGGATGCAGCGCATAATAGTGTATTTGCTCCTGCGTGATATTTGCGCGCCTAAATATCTTCTGCATCATCTCTTTGATATTTTTCGCGATGAGATCGGGCACGTAGGAACTAAGCTTCAGATCAAAACCATGGTCACCTATCCTCCAGGCCATTTCTTCTTTGCCCGCAGGCTCAAACTCGGCATAAAAATTTTCAAGCGATAAGGACCGCATATCATCCACTTTTGCAATATCGGCGGAAGATATAATAGCCGCAGCTGCACCGTCGGCAAAGATCGCATTAGCTACTATCTGGTCTTCGGTTTCATTTTTCTGGTAGTGAAGTGTGCAAAGTTCCAAACCTACGATCAGCACCACTGCATCTGTATTTGTTTTGGCGATGTAATAGGCCGATTTGATCGCATTGATAGCTGCATAGCATCCCATAAAATTGATGCATGTCCGCTCTACACTTTTCGCAAGGCCCAGGCGCTCTACGAGCTGTATATCCAGACCGGGCGCATACATGCCTGTGCAGCTGAATGTGATAATATGTGTAATAGATATTTTATCAAACTGCGTAAGCTTAGCCAAACTATCTTCGATCGCCTCAATGCATAGATCAGCAGCGCCTTCCTCGAATATCTGCATGCGCCGGGATACGGGCGTCATACGCTCCTGATCGCCGGGAAAAAATAAAATGTTATTGTCATTTTCTGCCCGGCCGAATTCCTCCAGCACACTATGACGGTACTCGATGCCCGTGCGGCCATATATTTTCCGGATCTGTAGCTTTTGCTTGCGACCTATCGCGGGGGACGACTGCAATATATCATGATGAACAGATTGGGCTATTTTATACTTTGGGACGGCTGTACCAATACTATGTATAGTAGGTGACCTCATTTATGGCATTATTTTATATGGATTTATTGGATATACAAACTCAGTAATAACAATTATTGAACCATCTTTGCCGCTACGACGCAACGAAATCATATGACCGTAAGAAAAATATTTGACCGGAATACTATTTTGCTCTTGCGGATACCCTTTTCATTTTTTCTGCTCCCGATATTTATATTTAGCCTGAGCCAGGCCAATACGATCAATTGGATAAATACTTCAGTTCTCTTTATAGTGCTGCATCTGTTCATCTATCCGGCCAGCAATGCATACAACAGCTATATGGATAAGGATAAAGGGAGTATAGGCGGCCTCAAAAACCCGCCACCCGTCACCAGAAATCTATATGTCGCCAGCATGATACTGGATAGTGCCGGTATACTACTCAGCCTGATCATAGGCTGGCAAATGGTGCTGCTGATACTGACATATATACTCGTATCCAAGGCCTATAGCTGGCATGGTATACGCCTGAAAAAATATGGTATCCTATCCTGGTTCGTCGTTGTTATATTTCAGGGAGCCTATACATATATGGTCGTGAGCATGACTGCCGAAAGTAACTTTACCCTAAACTGGTTTAGTCAAAAACATATACTGTGTATGTGTATTGCTACGCTTCTTATCGGTGGCTTTTATCCGCTCACTCAGGTATACCAGCATGATGAAGATAGCGAAAGAGGAGACCTTACGATCAGCTACAAACTTGGCGTCATTGGTACTTTCATATTCACTGCCCTTCTGTTCATAGCAGCCAATGCCATTTGCTTTTATTATTTCAACGCATTTTATTCATTGAAGCATTTTATAGCTTTCAACCTGTGCCTCCTTCCTGTTACCGGCTATTTCCTTTATTGGTTCGTATGGGTATTAAGAAAGAGTTCCAATGCTGATTTCACTCATGCTATGAGGATGACTTTTATCTCTTCTCTTAGTATGATCATATGTTTTAGTGTCTTGCTGGTAATCAATCATTTTACATAGATAGGGGAAAATAAACCCCAACTATATATTCAGATAATTTCCCCATTTCTAAAATAAGGGATGGCAGGATATTTGGACGATCTCCAAAAAACTATGCTATGAGACCCATATGGACTGGCTCTATCAGCTTTGGACTGATCAATATCCCCGTCAAACTTTTTTCAGCTACTGAGGACAGTTCGCTGGATCTGGACATGCTGGATAGCCGCGATCATGCGAATATCAAATTCAAACGTGTCAATGAAAAAACCGGCAAAGAAGTGCCCTATGAAAAAATAACTAAAGGGTATTTATACCATGACAAATACGTTGTGCTTGAGGAAGAGGATTTTAAAAGTGCAGATGCAAAAAAGACCCAACTCATCGAGATACAGAGCTTTGCGAATGCCGATGAGATAGATCCGATCTATTTCGAGCAGCCATACTACCTGGCTCCGGACAAATCCGGCGCGAAGGCTTATGCCCTCCTGCGCGAAGCACTGGCAGCTTCATCTAAAGTGGGCGTGACCACATTTGTCATGCGCAATAAGGAAGCGCTTGCGATCCTCAAACCATATGGTAAGGTGATCGTGCTAAACAGGATACGCTTCGAGCAGGAGATCCGCAATACTACAGACCTCAATCTACCGACTGTTTCAAAGGGCAAGACCAAAGAACAGGATATGGCAGAGAAGCTTATAGACCAGCTCACAGAGAAATTTGATATCTCTGCCTTCAAAGATACCTATACGGATAAACTGCTCAAGTCAATACATCAAAAAGCAAAATCCCGCAGTAAGAAAACGACAGAAAAGCCAATGAAAGTAGTTTACAAAAAGACTGAAGATGATGATCTGATGAACATGCTCAAAGCGAGCCTCGGCGGGGGAACCAAGAGAAAAAAAGCTTCGTGATCATGTAGTGGTCTCGATCAGTTTGAAAGCTTTTTTCAAATCATTGCCCTTTCCTATCACCCCCTTCCAGAGATCGCCTTTTTTGTCCAGCCGTTTGAAGATATTCTTCATAGTGAAATTCTTCGGGTCCAGTTTGGCATTTACCTCACTCCACTCCAGCGGAGTAGACACCGGAGCTCCGGGCCGGGGCCTCAGGGAATAAGGCGCGGCAAGAGTCTGCCCTCTGCTGTTTTGGAGGAAGTCTACATATATTTTTCCTTTACGGTTCCTGGGTTGCCGCTCCAGGCTGGTTGTATCCGGTAATTGCTCATGAACCTGTCGCGCTACCAGCTGTGCGAAGTTCCTCACCACGTCGTATTCATATTTTGCACCCAGCGGGGCGAAAATATGCAGCCCGGTAGCGCCGGATGTTTTGCAGTAGCATTCCATTCCCAGTTTATCAAATACTTTTTTTGTAACCTGAGCGCATTTGACCACCTCAGTGAATGATATATCGTCCGGGTCCAGGTCTATCACCAGCCAGTCAGGTTTATCCAAGGCTGTGATACGTGAATTCCAGGGATGTATCTCTATACAGCCCAGATTGGCCATATACATGAGTGTTTCTTTGTCATTACATATCAGATAGTCTATTGTATCCTTATTGGAGTCGGAATAGACCTTCTCACTATGCAGCCAGTCAGGCACGGTAGCAATATCAAGGTCTTTCTGATAAAATGAAGGTGCGCTTATCCCATTCGGGAAACGATGCATGGACTCTGGCCTGTCTTTGAGATAGGGCAATATTACCGGGGCGATCTCCGCATAATAGTTTACCATTTCACCTTTGGTGATCTTCTCATCAGGCCAATATATTTTTTGAGGATTGGTCAGCTTTAATACAGCTCTACCTACTTTGACCTCAATACTCTTGGCCTCGGCCTTTTCTTTTGTTGCTACAGACGCCGCCTGCTTGCTTTTCTCTTTGACAGCAGCTGGCTTTTTTGAAGTTGCCTTTGCGGTTATTTTTGTCATATCTACAGGTTTTTCTCTTATCACTTCGGTCGCCTTTTTATCCACGCGCAATCCCATATATACCGGATGCCTCATACTATTATCATCGGTCCATTCTGTGAATTTCACCTGGCATACCAGTTTAGGTTTTAGCCATTGTATCTCATTGCGTAGTTTTACCTGATTGACAAAGGGCGACTTATCAGTAAAGAGTGTTTTAAATTTATTATAAAGTTCTGCCAAAGCTTTTGTGTCAAAACCTGTACCGCAGTTTCCGGTATAAACCAGATCACCATGCTCATCATAAGCGCCGAGAAGCAGAGAGCCAAAATGCTGCCTTGAACCCTGCGGCGCTGTGATACCGCCGATCACTGCTTCCTCCTCCTGAGTTATTTTTAATTTTACCCAATCTTTGCTACGCCTGTCGACCTGATAAGGGCTATCTGCGCGCTTTGCCATAATACCTTCCCATCCCTTTTTCATAGCCTGTTCATAATACCTGATACCCTTTTGAACGATATGCTCAGAATAAAAAATGTTTTTAAACTTTTGCTTTGCCAAAAGCAATTTCAGCAGTTCTTTTCTTTTGACTAGCGGCAATGCTGTAGTATCATTGCTTTCAAGATTGAGCAGGTCAAATACGTAATATTTTAGTTCTCCCTTGCCACTTTTCTGGTATTGCTGCAATAGCTGAAAATCTGAAGCGCCTTTTTTATTCTCCACGACCACTTCGCCATCCAGCAGACAGGCGTGGTCGATAGATTCCAGCTGCTCACGTACAGATGCATATACCTTATCAAAAGATAAAAAATTCCGGCTGTAAAGCATTACGCCGCCATCGCCATCGCATAAAGCAAGAACACGGTATCCGTCATATTTCGGCTCAAATACCCAGTTCTCATCATCGAAAGGCTTTTCACCCAGTGTAGCCAGCATGGGCTTTAGCTGACGGACTTTTTTTTTGACGGAGGTTTTGTGCTGACTGTTTTCCTGACAGCTCCTTTGGATATAGTTGATGTTTGTTTCTTCTTTTTGATCTCTTTATCATCTTCTTTTCCGGTCCCATATTTTTCTGCCAGAGTATCCAATGTGACTTTAGTAAGCACTGATCTCTCATCTTTAGTTACATCTTTTTTTGAGGCGTATTGGTCATCTTTCTTAATGAGAAGCCAGGCATTCTCCTGCTTGCTTCCTTTGATCTTCACGAGTGCAAATTCACCTTTCAGCTTCTGCCCGTCCAGGATAAAACTGATATGCCCTTTGTGCAGTCCACTGAGAAGTGTTTTCTCATCTTTGCCATCACTATCCAATGCATGATAGGTACCCCTGTCCCACACTATCACATTTCCAGCACCATAGTTACCTTTGGGTATATGGCCTTCGAAATCTTTATAGTCATAAGGATGGTCCTCTACCATCATGGCGAGGCGCTTATCATCCGGATTCAACGAAGGGCCTTTAGGCACTGCCCAGCTTTTTAGCACTCCCTCCATCTCCAGGCGGAAATCATAGTGAAGATGTGAGGCCGCATGTTTCTGTACAGTAAAAATAAGAGCACCCTTTTTTGACTTTCCTCCTTGCGGCTCAGATGTCTCGGTAAACTTCCTTTTCTTTTTATACTCTATTAAAGCCATTGCTCGCTATTTAATATTATGACACCCCGATTTATTTGAAAAATACTTTCCTGACTCTTTTGTAATGCTTAACGGGGTCTTTAGCATCTCTCTTATTAAACCCTGGCGATAATTCCTTTTCCATCTCTTTACTGACTTGCACCAATACCTTCCCCATATTATTAGTAGTGAAAGGCGCAAACGGTGGATGCAATTGTTTATGTAATATTTTGCTATAAAATAATGCCGAATCGGGAGCTATTCTAAATTCAAAATAATTATAAAAAGAAACTCCAACCCTTGTTTTCTGAGGTACATACAATACTTCCGCCTTTTGTCTCGCCGGGCAACCCACTTTATCAGCTTCAGGTACCAGCCATGGAGATAGCCTGGGACCTATGTTTGTGTATCTCTTGAAAACATACCTCTCATCACTGAATACAATTTTGCTGTCCCACCATACATCTTTATTCCTCTGGGCCTCCGGCAGTTTCAATTGCTTATTCCGGTCCACTATATCGTAGGCTTCCCTGCTCGCTTTTTTAGTATCGACAGGAGCCAGCCCGGCGACCGCTTTTTGTATCTCCTCTGTCGCGATCTGGGAGTATGATATATCTTCCCGGTCCTTCAGTATCCTTAAAGCAATATTTCTCCCTATGGTCGTACCCAGCAAATTAGAATAAGTATCCTCAGGGGTAAAAGCGGACTGTTGCTCATTGAAAGTATAATTGGGCATATGATAGTGCCAGCTGGCTAGCTCATGCCATTCCAATCGCTCAAATGCGATCTTCTGGGCCATGGCGGCAATATCCTCTATGGACAAAGCACCTAAATTTTTAAAGCGCAATGATAATGCCCCTCCCTCGGCCGGCAGATCAAAATCTTTATGCTCAGTTATGATCTTAAATGCCAGGTAAACCGTCCAATCAGCAGCTACTCTTATGTGCGAGAAATCCATAAATCCACCCCTACACGTGTATAGTGCCCCGTTCCTTTCCCTCAGATCAGGTCTCCCATATGAGTGTACTCCAAAATCATGCGGATCTATGAAGTCGGTGATCGGAAATAGCGGAAATGAAAAAAAAGATAAACCATACCCAAATTGCGAGAAATTCCTTCTTTTTTTTTCTTCCGGATTAGTGAGTTGTGTTGAAAAATGATCAGTGATATAGTGAGCCAGAACTATCCTTCGGGAATAGCTTAATCCGCTTTTCCCAAAGCTTATTAATGAAGAAAGCAAAATTAAAAGCATCAGTACCGGCTTTAGCGCCTTATGGATCATCCAAGTCATACTTTGACTTGTCACAAACTATGCCTACAATCTTTTAGGCACCACAAATTTTTTGCATGATCGTTTGACCGATTACTAAGGGTTTTCTCCCAATATTACCGCAAAGATGAATAAAAACTACCCTCTGGTTCTGCACATGCTTTTTGAATAAATGTCCCCAACCTGCGGAAATACATCCCCTAAGCTCTTTTCAAAATACAGGTACGGCTTTTGACATAGTATCAGCAGAAAAATCAACATCATGGCAAAGTATAGCAAAAAGGCAAGCGACAAGGTCGAAAAAGTAATGCATGAGAGAAAAGAAGGCACCCTGAAATCCGGATCGGGCAAAAAAGTGACAAGTAAAAAGCAGGCAATAGCTATAGGCCTCTCCGAAGCCAGGAAAGCAGGAGCTAAAGTGCCAGTTAAAAAAACTTAGACCAGCCATTTATTAATCTCTAAAACATCCTAACATGAATCTCTTCTTACTAACTCTTATGCTGCTAAATAAGACTTCGATCACCATATCGAGCCCGGCTTTTTCTAATAATGGCAATATCCCTGCGCAGTATACTTGCGAAGGCAAAAACATTAATCCGGCAATACAAATAGGGACGGTACCCAAGGAGACTAAAAGTCTCACACTTATCGTCGATGATCCGGATGCAGATAAAGGGGTGATAACTCACTGGGTAGCATGGAATATCGACCCTGCTACTTCTAAAATAGAAGAAAACAGCAAGCCCGGGATACAAGGCAAAAATGAAAAAGGAGAACTTGGTTATATGGGTCCATGCCCGGCCACAGGTATGCATCACTATTATTTTAAGGTATACGCCCTTGACAAAAAACTGGACCTCAAGGCCGGAGCATCTAAAGCTGAAGTATTAAACGCGATTAATGGCCATATTTTGGCTGAAGGCGAACTAGTCGGATTGTATCAAAAGAAACAATAAGAACAAATGGAACATCAGATAACCTTAACTGCAGACGTGATCATCAGATGGGCCGATGGTTCTATAGTTTTAGCAAAAAGAAAAAGTGAGCCCTACAAAGGCTACTGGGGATTGCCGGGGGGCAAACTGGAAGGATACGAAACCATCCAGGATACAGCAATACGTGAAGCAAAAGAAGAAACAGGATTGGACATCCGATTGGATAAAGTGATCGGAGTATACTCGGATCCGGGTAGGGACCCAAGGGGACGCTATATTTCAGTTGTATTTCTGGCCCATCCCGTGTCGGGTATCCTGGAGTCAGGCTCCGACGCCGAAGAAGTAATGCTGACAAAAGATTTCGCCGGACGGCTTTTAGCCTTTGATCACCATCATATCCTTACTGATTATCTGGCATCTTCTATCAATGCTCATTTTGAGCACGGGATGTAAAAAAGTCAACAGAGTATTTAATATCTCAAGCATAATTTTCCCCGACACCCCACCAAATCCGCTAAAAATCGGGTCAAATCAAACGGTTCAAATTTTGTAGTTCGTTAGCTATAAAATCAATCATAATGACTATCCTGATAAATAAACTTGCTTTACTCTTCTGCATCATACAATTTAAAATAGCAAGGATGATGGGTAATAGCAATTTGCAACAGCTCCTGCTTGAGCAGATGGTAACCCTGCATATCAGGCTCCAGGTAGCAAAGGAGCAGGCTCAAAATCGGCAACTATTCCCTTCTATACAAAATCAGTAAAAATGGATAAGGTAATTGTAGCCCTTCTTCTTATTCTCATTGCGCTCCTGATAATAATGCTGCTGGGCGGATACAAATTACTGAAACTAACATACCTTGTCGCACTCTCCATTCTCTTCGTTGTCTTTGCAGTTTTCTTATCGCGAATATTCCTCCCTTCCCGCTCTACCTCTTCTGTATAAGATTAACCTTATTAATTATCTTTTGGACATTCCCGGATCCCGCTCCCTTTTATTAGGGTCCCTCTCCAGTTTTTCCCGTTCCCGTTGAGGATTTTTATCTCCGGATTTATCAGATTGATGAATACTTTCTCTGTTGCCGAGGGCTTTATTTCCTTTTGCTCCCTGTTTGGTTTCATTTGCATAGGTCGCAGGTTTGTCTATCGGCAGCGGGGGAGAGACCTCCGCATGCTTTTTTATTTTTTTCATATTATAATGGTTTGCAGTTTACCTCTTCTGATCAATTCATCCCTGAATACAATAGCCTGATCATAATCTTCCTTATCAGCTGCTTTTTTCATATTAGCCCACAATACTTCGTCTTCATAGAGTCCCAGGTAAATAGTCATCCTTTTTTCTTTCGCTATTGAGGTGAAAGTGATCTTTGGTATCTGGTAGGGATCATTTTTCTTCATTGCAGATATAGTTAGATCATGAATATTTCCATAAATGTGCCAATTGCCTTTTACCCCAAAGGCAATTATTACAAATTATGAAGTGTGGACTTTTTTACCCAAATTGTGATACAGCTTCCAATGTTTTTACCAGTATAAAAAGATAAACATCGTGAATCAATAGTCAAAAAGGCTTTATCCGTGGGCATAAGGACTGCTTATCAAATATTTACTATAGATATATAAGCGAACTTGGCATAATCCTGTTAGTACGATTGTCATGAATAAAATACTCATAATAGATGACGATCAGGATATCTTAGCCTTACTGAGAAGATTCCTGTCCAAAAGCGGTTATGAAGTCGAAACTACTCATAATGGCACGCAAGGTGAAAAAATGCTCGATAGTTTCAACCCGGACCTGGTGATGTGTGATTACCGGCTGGATGATATGGATGGTTCCGTCCTATTGGCCAAGATCAAAGAAAAAAAACCCGATCTGCCGGTCATTATCATTACGGGCTATTCTGACCTTCGTACTGCCGTCAAGGTAGTGAGGCTTGGCGCCTTTGATTACATCACGAAACCATTCATACCTGATGAGATACTCCTCAATATCAGGCAAGCACTCAATCAAACAAATAATCCTGCTACCGGAGCTAAATCCGTCAAGAGCAAATCAGGCAGCTTGTCTTATCTATTTAGCAACTCACTTCAATCCAAACATTTAGAACAACAAATCGCACTGGTAGCCCCCACGGATTACTCTGTCATCATCTATGGTGAGAGTGGTGCAGGCAAAGAAGGCGTAGCCAAAGCAATACATGAAAAAAGTAACAGGGCAGGTAAGCCTTTTGTAGCAATGGATTGTGGAGCTATATCAAAAGAGCTGGCTGGCAGTGAACTTTTCGGACATGAGAAAGGTTCTTTCACAGGCGCATTAAATCAAAAGATAGGACATTTTGAAATGGCGGAAGGAGGGACATTATTCCTGGATGAAATAGGCAATCTCCCATATGAGGTACAAACACTGCTGCTGCGTGTCCTGCAGGAGAAAGTGCTAAGGCGTATAGGCGGCAATAAAGAAATGAGAGTAGACGTACGAATACTGGTAGCGAGCAATGAGAAATTGATTGAAAATGCCCGTACCGGCAAATTTAGGGAGGATCTGTATCACAGGCTAAATGAATTCCATATAGAAGTACTTCCCCTCCGCAAAAGGAAAGAAGATATCATGTTCTTTGCCGATCATTTCCTTCGTGAAACCTCCGCAGAGCTTCACAAAGATATCGTGGGCTTCGATCCCGAGGTGCAGGAGGTTTTTATCAATTATCCATGGTATGGTAATGTGCGCGAGTTGAAAAATGTGATTAAACGTGCTGCCTTGCTGAGCACAAAAGATACCGTGGACCTCAAGTCCATCCCTTTTGAGATACTCAATCACGCCCGTATCAGTTTTGATCCTGAAGAAAAAGATACATATACTCATGTACCTACACCCATTCCGGTCACGCATCACGCACCCATAGAGGCTGAGAAAGACCTCTCCAAGTCAGGTATGAAAAAAGCGGCACTCGAGGCGGAATATGAAATGATACTGGATGCACTGACCAAAGCCAATTTCAATAGATCAAAAGCTGCTGTGATCCTGGGCATAGATCGTAAAACGCTTTATAATAAAATGAAGCAGATGAAAATGGCCGATAAATAAAAGGTACTTATGCCCCATTCAAAATTGAAGGTACTTCTGATCGATGACAGTGAGGATGATCTGTTCCTCACTTCTCATTATTTGTCAAAGATAGACACATTCAATATCACGATCGATAAAGAGGTCAACTACAATAAAGCCAGAAAAAGGATCCTGGAGAATAATCATGACATTTACATCATTGATTACCTGCTCGGCCCGGAGACGGGGTTGGAGCTGATCAGGGATTGCGCGAGAGAAGGTATCAATAAACCATTTATCCTACTGACCGGCAAGGGGGGTAGGGAAATAGACCTGGAAGCGGCAAAAACCGGCGTTTACGATTACCTTACCAAATCCAATCTAAACGCAGAACTTCTTGAACGAAGTATCCGGTATTCCCTGCAGCGATATTCTTCATATGTGGCTATGGCCGAGAGTGAGTTTAGATACCGGCAGATATTCAATAAATCAACGGATGTCATTTTCGTGCTCGATCATGATTTCAAACTAGTGAACTTCAATCCTATGATGACCGTATTACTGGGGTATACGGACGAAGAACTGATCAACCAGCCCATCAATATGCTTTTCGAGCACGCGCAGGAAGCCGACGAATTTCTGTACCATACAGAATATAGTGATACAAAAAGTGATATAGAGATCGTACTGCGTACCAAACATGGAATACGCAAAAACTTTCTTGCCTCTTCCTCACAGGTCACATCCATCGATGGCGATATGCAGTACCAGGGTATCCTGTATGACTATACCAATCTGAAAAAATCGCTTGAAGAGCGTTCCCTTGACGAAAGAATAGAAGCTATAGGAAAAATGGTGCGCAGTATGGCCCATGAGATCCGAAACCCGCTGACCAATATCAACCTGTCACTGCATCAGTTGCAAGAAATAACACCTGAAGAAGGGAAGATATACACCGACATCATCACAAGAAATAGCAAGAGGATCAACGACCTGATCGGCGAACTAATGAATCTCTCAAATCCCATTGATCAAAATCACAAGCCTATTAATATCAATACCATCATCCAGTCTGCCCTCGCCGATGCTATGGACCGGATCCAGCTCAAAGAGATATCGGTCAGTGAAGATCTCACCGAATCAGAGGCTATAATCATGGGAGATAGGAGTAAGCTGCATATGGCCCTGCTTAATATTATAATAAATGCAGTAGAAGCCATGGAAAGTACAAAGGGGCTGCTCACGATAAAAACTTCATCACAGGATAATAATGCTCATATCGAGATAACAGACAATGGAGAGGGAATTCCTACCGACAATATACCCCATTTGTTTCAGCCATATTTTACAGGGAAGAAAAACGGTATGGGCCTGGGCCTGGCTACGACCCACTCCGTGGTCAAGGCTCATAAAGGCAAGATTGAGGTCGAATCAGTCTTTGGGAAGGGCACCACATTCATTATTAAATTGCCTGCGATACAATTGTCATGAGGAGGCTACACTTGTGAATCTGTGCGCAACACTATCTTATTCAGCACGTCCTGGATATTGACGCTTGTGAGAGGCTTTTCCAGAAACAGATCGGCGCCGTATCTCATCGCAGCCTCTTTTGAGTTTCCCATAGCCGTGATCATTACGAGCGTAGCATTAGGTGCTTTAGTTTTGATTTCAGCTATACTATTGATTCCCTGCCCATCCGGGAGATTATTATCCAGAAAAATAACGTCAGGATTCAACTCGGCCGATAGGGCGATACCTGACAGCAATGTCAATGCACATACCACAGACGGAATAGACTGCTCCAAAATCGCCTTAAGCAACATATTCAAATCATGATCATCATCGATTATCAGGGCCGTCTTAAACTTCTTCACTTTGCAATATTAATTGTTTTTTTAAGGTCTAAAATCATACCACTTGGATATGGGCAATCCAATCCTCATCTCCATAACGATCAACTTCATTTTTTGTTCTTATTTGTTATTAAAAAACAATCAAAAACGCTATATAACAGGAAAATAAATGGAAAATTCAGCTCCTTCGTTTTCCCTGCCGCTGGCAGTGATATATCCATTATGATTTTCCATGACCCTCTTGCAGGTAGCAAGGCCTATACCTGTTCCCTCATATTCCGACTTACCATGAAGCCGTTGAAATATAATAAAGATCTTCTCCTTGTATTTATTGTCAAAACCGATCCCATTATCGGCAAAAACGATCTTATGGAATTTCTTTTTTTCATCACTGGCTTTTACGCCCTCGATCTCTGAGCCGGGTACGATAGATGCCCGTATACGTATATGCGGAGGAACCCCTGTACGGGAATATTTGATCGAATTTGAAATTATATTCTGGAATAATTGATTCAGCTGAGAATCGAATCCTATTATCTCCTCGGGGAGCGTCTCCATATCGATCCTGGCATTTGACTCTGCTATGCTTACAGTCAAATTTGTCATCGCATTTCTGACTAGCTGATTGAGGTTGATCGTCTTCCTTTCTACCTTGCTGAGATTAAGCGAAAACTCCAGCATATCATCGATCAGCCGCTGCATCCGTGTCACAAAGGCATGCATCCTGGTGATAATATCAATGCCCTCAGGGCTTAGGTTCTTCTCCCGCTCCATCAGTATTTCGCTGAAAGCATAAAGTTTCCGCAATGGGGCGTGCAGGTCATGAGACGCTACATAGGCAAACCGCTCCAATTCAGCATTGGACCTGTCCAGCTCCTGCACTTTTCTTGTGAGCTCGGTTTGCATCTCTATGCCATTCCTCACTTCACTATTGAGCTTGAAAAGCGTAAAGATGATCACAGATACACATAGCAGTGTGGCTATCAGTGCCAATATACCGGTCATTTTGATCCCGGAGTCCGTATCACTGATATATGTTTCCACCACGGTATTCGCATGATTCCTGATCTCATTGGATTCATTCACGATGCTTCCCAAGATCATAGTATTTTGCAATATCAAGCCATTGTCAAATAGGGACAAAGAGTCCTTAGAAATACTGACGAGTTGATCCCATATCCTAAATCTCAACTCAATATTCCTCCTCAAACTGTCGACATATATCTTTTGACCC
>JAOQAO010000249.1 GCA_025963485.1 Bacteroidota bacterium
CCGTAGTCACCCTCAATGTGATCAAGCGCTCAGGTGAAAACCTACTCAACGCCACAGACAAGATATACGAATCGATAGACGACTACAAGGCGACACAATTTCCACAGGGCCTGACCGTGCAGGTGACAGGCGACACATCCGAACTGACCCGTGTGCAGCTCCATGACCTGATCAATACCGTCGTGATCGGCTTCATACTTGTCGTATTTGTATTGATGTTCTTCATGGGCTTTAGAAATGCATTCTTCGTGGGATTGGCAGTACCACTCTCATGCCTTATTGCATTCCTCCTGATGCCCGGCCTTGGCCTCACGATGAACGTGATGGTTCTTTTCTCACTACTATTAGCCTTAGGTATCATAGTCGATGACGCGATAGTGGTCATAGAAAACACCCACCGGATATTCCATCAGAATCATGATCTCACAGTGGCGCAGGCTGCCAAGTATGCCGCAGGAGAGGTGTTCTTCCCGGTACTCGCAGGTACGCTTACCACGCTGGCACCATTCTTCCCGCTACTTTTCTGGCCGGGTATCATCGGTAAGTTCATGAAGAACCTGCCGATCACGCTCATCATCACATTGGGTGCATCACTTTTCGTTGCATTTATCATCAATCCCGTCTTTGCCGCGAGCTTTATGAGCAAAGACGACAAGGAAAAGTCATCACTGAAAAGCTATATCCCCTGGTTCATCCTCTTTGGCGTAGCTGCCATCATCAGTTATATCCTGAAGTTTTTCGGTGTGGGCAATTTCTGTATCCTCTTCATCATCCTCATGCTGCTCTATCACTTTGTATTTGATGCAGCGACGCGTGCATGGCAGGAGAGGGTTTGGCCTAAATTTGTAGACCTGTATCGCCGTTCGCTCAGGATATTTATCAAAGGATACGGACCTCTTATCGTTCCTATTGTCGCCTTCGTATTGCTCGGAATTAGTGGTCTTATATTGAAACTCAGCAAACCGGTAGTAGAGCTTTTCCCAAGCGGTGAACCAAACTTCGCATATGTTTATTGCAAACTGCCTATGGGCACAGATGCTAACGTGACCGATTCTATCACCCAATCTATCGAGAAGAGAGTTTACAAAGTGATTGGCCAGAATAATCCGGACGTCACATCTGTTATTACCAATGTCGGCCTCGGAGCCGGAGACCCGCAGAACCCCGATAAGGTCGCTACTCCATATAAATCAAAAGTAACCGTAGCTTTCAAAAGATATGCTGATCGCAAAAATCCGCACACCTCCGAATTGCTCACCAAGATCAGGAATGAATTTAAAACAGGTGTCTCCGGTGCGCAGATATCTGTAGAGAAAGAAGCCAACGGACCACCGGTAGGTAAACCTATCACGATAGAAATATCGGGAGATGATTTCAAAGTCTTGGAAGCGCTGCAAACCAAGATCACGCAAAACATAGACAAAGCAAATATCAAAGGCATCGACGAACTCAAGAGCGACCTCCAGCTCGCCAAACCCGAGATCATGGTAGAGCTCGATAATGAAAAGCTACAGCGCGAAGGCCTGTCAAAAGCTCAGGTGGCTGTGGAGCTGAGGACGGCCCTGTTTGGCAAGGAAGCGTCTAAATATAAAGATGTCGACGAGGACATACCTATACAACTTCGCGTAGATAAAAAATTCCGTCAGAATGTAGAACAACTGATGAACCTCAACATCTCCTTTATGGATTTTGCAACAGGTTCATTCCGCCAGCTGCCTATCTCGTCTATAGCCAAACTTCGCTATGCTAATTCGTACAGCGTGATCAATCGTAAAAACCAAAAACGCGTCGTAACACTCTCGTCAGATGTGACGGAAGGCGCTGCGAAAAACGAGGTCGTGGCCAAAGTACAGGAAGCCATAAACGGCATAACCATTCCTGAGGGATATGAGGTAAAAATGGCTGGTGAACAAGAACAGGAGCAGGAAACGGGAGCATTTCTCGGTGTCGCATTTGCGTTGGCATTTGCACTGATGTTCATGATCATGGTGACTCAATTCAACTCCGGCGTCAAACCTCTGATCATAGCCACTACGGTATTGTTCAGTTTGATCGGAGTATTCCTTGGCAATGTCATATTCCATATGAAATTCTCTCTGGTCATGACGGGTGTAGGCTTCTTCGCCCTATCGGGTATCGTCATCCGGAATGGTATCCTTCTGATAGAGTTTATCGACGAGCTCCGCCAGCGCGGTTTTGAGGTCAATGAAGCTGTCGTAGAAGGCGGCGCAACCCGTATGACACCGGTGATCCTTACAGCCCTATCTGCCATACTCGGATTGATACCGCTGGCTATCGGCTTGAATATAGATTTCGAGCAGATGTTCTCCCACTTCAATCCGCACCTGTATCTCGGCGGTGACAACGTAGCTTTCTGGGGACCTCTCGCATGGACGATGATATTTGGATTGCTCGGTGCGACCTTCCTGACCCTGCTCGTAGTACCATCCATGTATATGCTTGGGTACAATACCAGGGAATGGGTGTTAAATAAGTTTTCTAAAAAGAAACCGGATAACGCTCAGTCCTAGATATTTGTCATTAAAAAATGACAAAACCATTACAATTGACAGTGTTCGTTTCGTCTCTGGATTGGTAGCTTTAGGCTACCAAATCCTATTACCATGAAACACGTTTACCTCTCTTTGCTTTTTACCACGCTGGTGCTTTTCTCTTTTGGTCAGACCACATTTGACAGCACTGATATGCCGCAGATAGGGTGGGCTCACCGCATGGCTATAGACGATCATCCTCAAAATTTGAATTTTGGGAATAGCGGCCCAAATCAGGTGTATGATTTTTCCAATCTCAATTTTCACCTGACAGACACTGTTCGCTATGACAGTCTTACTGCAGCCCAAAAGCTTATACTACCGGCAGCAACTTATTATATTACCAGCAACTACCAGGACCCTGCATACACGAATATCGATTCCGGAGTTTATCAGATACTAGCCACGCATACTACGTTAGCCCGGCTCGACACCTTGTTTACGTACACTCCTCCTGTCCCTTTATATAGATTCCCCGTTCTATTTGGTGACAGCTTTTTCAGTAGCAGCACTTTTTATACTACTTTACCTGGTGCAAAATTTAACCCGCCATACATTTATACCAATATGAGGATGAGGATAAGAAGCGGCTATACAGAATTTGTAGATGGCTGGGGTAAACTCATACTCCCTGGATGCGTATATGACTGCTTGCGTATGAAAAGGGTCATTCGTGACACAATATATACCGAGCAAAAATATACCGTTATACTATATCGGCCCGTCGATACACTGATCACCGAGCGGATAGAATACTACTATATCACCAAGGAGGCAAAGGGGACTGCTTTAATATTTGACTATGACACCAGTGGTAGTGTCAAAAGAGTCAGATGGTCTCTAAACCCGTCACCAATTTTACCACCTTACTTTTTGGACACTCTTATCAGCGGCGGTGCAATATCATTTACTGACACTTCAAATATCGATCGCTTTAGCCAACTAGAGTGGAATTTTGGCGATAGCAGCGCCATATCTTCTCTCGCTAATACAAGACACGTATATAGCACTAATGGAAATTATCTTGCTTGTCTTACCCTTTCAGAATGCCATACCAGTACAATGATCTGTGATAGCATAGTGATCACACAACTTGTCCCCGGTTTAAATTTTGCACCTATAGCTGCGGATGACACGGCAACAGTCCTAGCTGGCCATTCAATAACTATTTTGCCTTTGACCAATGATTTTGACCCTAACAGTGACAGCCTGTATAGATTCTGTTTGGAATACACATATAACCAACATTGCCACAAACAACTGCAGCGGGATAATATATACTAGTGTTGACACAGACTTTATTGGTATAGATACCCTGTACTATCGGGTTTGCGATAATGATTCTCTTCCATTATGCGACACAGCACAAGCTATCATCAATGTGATGCCGCAATTACCGATTGCTACAATCGGAAACATAAACCCGGGTAGTCATACGGCCTTCTTTTGCGGGTGGGGGTTCCTGCGCGACTCTTCACTATATTACACCCAGGATTCAGGAGTTGTTTGGCACCTTACAATTGACGCCTCGTGGTGCACAAATTGTCATGACTCTACTATTTTGTACGGAGACCAAGCTATGCAGAATTTTCCCGATGATAGTATGCAGTGGTTTGATGGTCACAACGTTTTGTATGTCTGCCTGACGGTTAGAAACAAATATGGCTCCTCCACGGTTTGTGACTCTTTTGATATATGGTGCGAAGCTGTCACGGAGGTGCGACCAACGGATTTTAAAATTTACCCCAACCCAGCCAGCGATAACCTCCTGATAGATTTTTCAAAAATGGATAACACCACTTTCACTGACATATCCGCCATCGAAGTTTTTGATCTCGTGGGCCAAAAATTAAAGTCGGTTCCCTTATCAGAAACTCAACAATCCATCCCTATTAAAGATCTTGTGGACGGAGTCTATATTATCGGTACTCTGGATAAGGCCAATACCCATACAATCCGGGGGAAATTTGAAGTAGCCCGTTAGTCCTTATTTTTTTACCGCATTCAATACATCTTTCAGGTCTGCATTAGAAACGGAGTCTTCTCTGGCCTTAGCGATACTATCCGATTTTGGAGAATCGGCCCCGGATGTTTTGCCCTTCTCCGAGCAAGAGGCAAAGGCCAATAGTAATACTAACCCGAAGAGTATGTTTTTTACTGTGATGCTTTTCATACAATGAATTTAAGGATTCTTTTTATAAAGTATTTATCCTATACCGTTTTATCCATCCCGCCGTTATCTCTTCGCAATTCTCTTTACATTAGCACCGGATGACTGACAGAAAGAAGATATACTTTGCCTCTGACCTGCACTTGGGTACGCCAGACTATGACACCAGCCTCAGGCGGGAGAGGCTATTCGTACAGTGGCTCGATATGGCAGCAAAGGATGCCGCTGAGATATACCTCGTGGGCGACACATTTGACTTTTGGCATGATTACAAGACCGTAGTGCCCAAAGGATATGTACGCCTGCTCGGCAAACTCGCAGAGCTGTCAGACGCCGGCATCGTCATTCACATCTTCACCGGCAATCACGATCTCTGGTTTGACGGATATTTCGAAAAAGAGCTGGGTGCTAAAGTTTACACGGCACCCATAGAGAAAAATTACGACGGAAAAATGTTCTTCATCGGTCACGGAGACGGTCTCGGGCCTAAGGACCACGGCTATAAATTCATCAAAAAGGTATTTACCAATCCAGTGTGCCAGTGGCTCTTCCGCTGGATACACCCTGACATCGGCATCAGGCTGGCATCTTATTTGTCCTATCGCAGCCGGTATAGCAATGGTGACAAAAAACTGGAAGAGTTTCTGGGAGAAGAAAGGGAATGGCTCGTGATGTATTGCAAAAGGCTCCTGGAGCGAAAGCATTATGATTATTTTATCTTTGGGCACAGGCACCTGCCGCTGGATATAGCGATCAACGAAACAAGCCGGTATATCAACCTCGGCGATTGGTTGGATTATAATAGCTACGCCGTATGGGACGGCACGACGCTACAGACCGCGCATTATGAAGAAAACACAAAGACGGTATAACTGATGATGAGAAAATCCTCCATTATCTGTAAAAACACATTGCTCTTCATGATGCTCTTGCTATGGGTATGCGCCGCCATGGCACAAGCGAATGCAGATAAATACAAGCTGCTCTCCTCCGCACCCATCAAGGCTAACTCCATCAGCGTAGATAATTTTGGAAATTTCTATGCCGTTAGTGGCAATAGGATCACAAAGTTTGACAAAACCGGCGCACAGCTACAGATATACGAAGAGGTGAAATACGGCAAGATCGGCAGCATCGACATATCCAACCCGATGAAGATCGTTGTCTACTATCCTGATTTTATGCAGGCGGTGCTGCTGGATAAATTCTTAGCGTATTTTACTACTTACAACTTCTTCGATCTTGGCTATCAGAATGTGACGGCAGTAGGCTCCTCTTCTGACGGATACTTATGGTTTTATGACAACCTCTCTTACACATTAAAAAAGGTCGACGAAGCCGGAAAGACACAGCTCCAGAGCCAGCCGGTCAATCAGCTGATCAATACCGTCATCACGCCGACCTTTATCATGGAGAAGGGCGGGCAGGTATATGTCAATGACCCCGCTGTCGGTGTACTGGTGTTTGATAATTTCGGCGCTTACTATAAGACCATTCCCATCAAAGGCCTTGACCGGTTCCAGATATTCCAGGAGCAGGTCGTCTATTTCGAGGACGGCAAACTGAAATCATATAATCCCGCCACCTTTGACGCCAAAATGATCTCCCTGCCTGACACCATAGGCATCAAACAGGCGGTCATAGAGAAAGAGCGCATCGGTATTCTCCGGGCAGACCGCATCGATTTCTACAAGTATTAGCGGGATACTCTCTGCCCTTTTTCTTATTTTCGCCAGCTCAAAATGAGTCGGCTTTCACAACGTCACTTCGTCACTCATTCACCTGCATCATTCCATGTTTGATCAAATAGAAAATTTCAGAGGTAAGTATATAGAGATAGGAAAGGCCCTCTCCGATCCGTCTACCATGTCGGATATGAAGCGCTACACGGCGCTCAACAAGGAATATAAAGAGCTCGAAAACCTCGTGGCAGTCTATGACCGCTACAAACTGGTATTAGCCAATATCGACAACAACAAGAACCTCCTCAACACAGAGAAGGATGAGGATTTTCGCGAAATGGCCAAGGCCGATCTCCTGCACCAGGAGCAGGAAAAAGAGAAATATGAAACGGAACTCAAATCCCTCCTCGTACCCAAAGATCCGGAGGATGACCGCGATGTACTCCTTGAGATCCGTGGCGGTGCAGGCGGCGATGAGGCGGCGATCTTCGCCGGCGACCTCATGCGTATGTATACCCGCTATGCGGAAAACAAAGGCTGGACCGTGACCACGGTGACCGCCAATGACAGCGCCGCAGGAGGATATAAAGAAGTGGTTCTTGAGATCACGGGTGAGAACGTCTATGGCACACTCAAATTTGAATCCGGAGTGCACCGCGTACAGCGCATCCCGCTGACAGAAGCAAAAGGCCGGGTACATACATCTGCTGCTTCGGTGGCTGTTTTGCCGGAGGCTGATGAGGTGGAGGTGTATATCAATCCTGCCGACATACGCATGGACGTATTCCGTGCATCAGGAGCAGGTGGCCAGCACGTCAACAGGACCGAGTCTGCCGTGCGCCTCGTGCACATACCAACCAATACTGTCGTCGAGTGCCAGGCCGAACGCTCCCAGCACAAAAACCGCGCTACTGCTATGAAGATGCTAAAGACACGCATATACGAGGCAGCCGTCCGCAAACATGAAGACGCTATCGCTGCCCGTCGCAAGACGCTGGTGAGTACCGGTGACCGCTCTGCTAAGATCCGCACCTACAACTATCCGCAGGGACGTATCACAGATCATCGCATCGGCATGTCTGTCTACAATCTGGAAACATTTATGAATGGTGATATAGGCGGTATGATAGAAGCGCTGGCAGTAGCGGAGCAAACGGAGAAGCTGAAAGAGAGCAACCTGATGTGATAGTTGCTCCTCGTCAGAAAGCGGACCATATCGCAAATTGACGTCACTGATTCAAGCTTTATTTTTTGCCTTTTTTGAGCTAACTTAGAGGAACAATATTGCTGTTATGATAACCAAAGAGCGCCTTTTAAAATCAATCGATGAATTGCTCGACCAGGTGTTACTTATACAAAAAATCGAGATTGGACTGCAGCAGTCGGCTGAAGGCAAAGTAACCGATAATGATGATTTCAAAAGAGAAATGAAGCAATGGTTCGTTACACCACAATATTGAACTAAGCGCCTAGTTCACTTTTCTAACGAATTTGCATTCATTTTTATCCATCCCCATAGCGTTTGTAGATAAACAATCAAGCTCCTTATACTTAGCTTGGCGGGTATTTCGTTGTTTAGCTTATAGATGAAAAAGTTCCTGTTCCTTTTATTGGCGTTCTTCGGGTTAAATGCATTATTTGGCCAGTCACCCTCGTCCTTTTTTGACTGGCGTCATGATAAGGCTTGTATGGCTTGGGTCAATAAAACCTATGACTCACTCACTATAGAGGAACGTATCGCTCAGTGCTATATGCTTTCCGCTCATACTGACTCCATCCCTGAGATGGCCCGTGTAGAATCGCTCGTCAGGGCCGGTAGAGCTGGTGGTGTTATTTTCTTCAAAGGCCACCCTACTACTGAGCTGGACTGGACCAATAAACTGCAATCAGAATCCCGTATCCCGCTGATGATCGCTATAGACGCGGAGTGGGGCCTGGGTATGAGGCTGGACTCAGTTCCGGTTTTCCCGCATCAGCTCACCCTCGGCGCTATTAGCGACAATAAACTCATTAACCAGATGGGAGAGGAAATAGGACGCAACTGCCGCCGGATGGGCATACAGGTCGACTTCGCTCCCGTGGTAGACATCAATAGCAATCCCCTCAACCCGGTCATCAATGACCGCTCCTTTGGCGAAGACAGGTATAAGGTCGCCATCAAGGGCATCGAATATGCCGAAGGCCTGCAGTCTATGAATATCCTGGCCTGTGCCAAGCATTTCCCAGGCCATGGTGATACGGATAAAGATTCGCATAAAACGCTCCCGACCGTACTGAAGCCATTAGACAAACTAGAAGCTTTTGAACTGTTCCCTTTTAGGCTAATGATCAATAACGGCATCGGCGGAGTGATGGTCGCGCACCTCAATGTACCGGTACTGGACACGATCACCACCTCTCTATCACAAAAGGTGGTGACCGGTTTACTAAAAAATCAACTCAGCTTTGATGGCCTCGTTTTTTCCGATGCACTCAATATGAAAGCCCTCACCAACCAATATAAGGAAGGGACCATAGACAGCATTGTATTCATGGCTGGGACAGATGTGCTGGAGTATTCAGAGAATCCGGAAGTAGGGCAGGATAAAATTCTTTCGGCATTCAGGGATAGTACGCTATCTGATACGATACTGGAGCAGCATGTCAAAAAGATCCTTGCCTATAAATTTAAACTTGGCCTTCGCGAGTGGCACCCCATCAGTACAGAGAACCTATACTATGATCTTAACACCGACTCTGCTAGTTCTTTGCGCCGCGAATTATTTGAAAAGGCGGTTACAGTCGCGGCCAATGATGGCAACCTCATACCTCTGCGCGATATAGCTGAAATGAAAACAGCATCTGTGTCCATTGACTGCAAAGGGTTTTCTGATTTTCAAAAAAGTTTGTCTCAGTTCGCCGAAATACCGCTCTTCAATGCGCCCAATGAAAGTAACGATACCTTGTTGCCCCTGTTTGATACTTTGTCAAAATACGAGAGGGTCATCATCGATCTCCACGGCATGAATCGTCTGCCTGCTACAAACTTTGGCATCAATAAAAACTCCATGGAGTTTATTAAAAACCTGTCTGAAAAAACACAGGTAGTACTGGTCGTCTTTGGTTCGCCGTATAGCCTGAAATTTTTCGATGAACAAAATAATGTCATCGTAGCTTATGAAGACAATGATGTGACGGAGGTGGCTTCTGCCAATATTTTATTCGGCGGCATGCCAGCCCTCGGGAAGCTGCCTGTGACCGCATCAGAGAAGTTTTCTGCCGGAAAAGGATTCATCACCGACAAGCAAACCCGTCTCAAAATAGCAACGCCGGAGGAAGTCCACATGAAAACCGAAGACCTCCGCGAGATGGATGATGTGGTACTAAACGGCATGATCGCTCACGCCTATCCCGGCTGCCAGATACTGGTAACAAAGGATAACAAGGTGATCTGGAATAAAGCCTATGGCAGCAAGATCTATGAGAACTCAAAAGATAAGGTTCAAACCACTGACCTCTATGACCTCGCCTCTATCTCCAAGATAGTCGCCACGACGCTCGCTGTAATGAAACTGTACGACCAAAAGAAAATAGACATCGACAAAACAGTAGGCGACTATCTGACGCTCGATGATAGCGCTACTATCAAGAGCCTTAAGCTCACCGATGTCATGACTCATCAGGCAGGACTGAAGGCGTTTTTTGAATTTTACAAGCACACCGTAGGTCCTGGCATGTATGCCACCTATTACCGCACTGTCTGCAATGACACCTTCTGCTATCAGGTCGCTGACAGTATGTTTATCCGCAGAGACTACGCGGATACCATGTGGCATATCATGTCCCACTCTCCCGTGAAACAGGATGCCGGTTATCTATACAGCGATCTCGACTTTTACATCATGCAAAAGATCGTCGAAAAGGTCTCCGGTAAAACACTCGATACTTTCGTCTATGAAAACATCTATCGTCCCATGGGCCTCACGCGCATCGGCTACAAACCGACCGCGCGCTTTGACAAGAGCAGGATAGTACCCACTGAACGCGATACTCTCTTCCGCAGGCAAACGGTACAGGGCTTTGTACACGATCCGGGTAGCGCCATGTATGGAGGCGTGGCTGGCCATGCGGGAGTATTCAGCGATGCCTTTGACCTCGCGGAGCTCATGCAGATGTTGCTGAATAAGGGCGAATACAATGGCAGAAGAATATTCAGCCCTGAAACAGTAGACCTGTTTACAAAGAGAAGCACCACAAAATCGCGAAGGGCATTAGGCTTCGACAAACCAGAACCGGATCCGACCAAACAAAGCCCGACCTATAGCAAAGTGCCACTAAGTGTGTTTGGCCATACAGGCTTCACCGGCACATCCGTATGGAGTGATCCGGACAATAATCTCACGTTTATCTTCCTCTCCAATCGTGTCTATCCCGATGCAGAGAATCCAAAGCTGGTGAAGATGAATATTCGTACCGATCTGCAGAAGATCGTGTATAAGGCGATCAAGTAATTACTTCACCCGCTTCTCATTATTCTTCACAAAATCTCCCCAGCCGGAAAATTTCTTCCCTCCGACAACTGTAGTATTTCCCTGGAAGTGATGACAGACCGCTGCAGCGAGTCCATCTGTGGCATCGAGAAACTTGGGTTGTATTTCGAATTTGCATAGCTGCTGTAGCATGGCTGCTACCTGCTCCTTGGATGAGTTACCGTTGCCAGTGATGGATTGCTTTATTTTTTTGGGAGAGTATTCTGTGACCAGCACGCCTTGTATCAGTGCGGTAGCAATGCACACACCCTGCGCCCTGCCGAGCTTAAGCATGGATTGTACATTCTTGCCAAAGAATGGCGCTTCTATCGCACAGCTGTCGGGTTTGTATTGTTCGATGAGGCCTTTTACCTTCTCAGAGATCACGCGCAGGCGGTCGAGGTGATCTTCGTATTTGGATAGCTGCACTACGCCCATGCTGACTAGCGTCATCTTCTGGCCGGTCACCTCTATGATGCCATAGCCCATGACGATGGTGCCCGGATCTATACCTATGATGGTGCGGGTGACGGCGGGGACTTTGACTACGGGCATGGCAGATTCTCTGATTTTCAAATTGTTTTAGCACCTTTACTGGCGATAGATGAATACACCTGTATACCGCCGGCTGCTACTCGCACTAAAAGTAGGCATTTTCATTTTTATGTCCCTCGTCATATACAGGCGTGTGTCGAGCGTGCAGCATTTTGTCGGCTCTTTCGATGTGTTTATGGGCCGCTTCAGCGGCGGCAATGTTGCGCTGCTTCTGACTGTCATCCTTCTCATGCCGCTCAACTGGGCTCTCGAAGCTATCAAGTGGAAACTCCTCCTGAAACATTCCGCTCACGTCACGCTGCGCGAGGCACTACGCTCTGTGCTTGGCGGTCTTTCTATCGGTTTTGCCACTCCCGCGCGGGTGGGAGAGTTCGCCGGCAGGGTGATGTTCCTGCACAAGGGTGAGCGCGTGGATGGTATCTACCTCAGCGCCCTTGGTGGTATTGCGCAGAGTATTGTAACATTCCTGACGGCGCTTTTTATGCTCCGCTTTTATACGGGGAAGGCCGATGTCTTTTTTAGCGCCTATAGTTATGTTGGCTTTGCATTGCTGGCCTTTATCATGATTGGGCTTTATATTTCCTTTGACCAGATCGTAGAGTGGCTGCACCATAGGGGCCTGAGCATAGACAACTATATCATCCCTACGGGCAAAACCCCGCACCGCAATGACAAGTGGCTTGTCTTTATCACAAGTTTTTTCCGCTACAGCGTCTATGTGCTGCAGTATTACCTGCTGCTCCGCTTCGTAGGTATCGAGGGCAATCTCTTTGAGATGACAGCGGCTATCAGCCTGGTGCTTTTTCTCCAGTCCGTCTCTCCGCTTATACCACTTACCGATATGACCGTTCGCGGAGGGATCGCGTTATTGGTATTCGCAGATTACGGCAATCACATGACCATCGGTATTTTTATGGTGCCGGTCATGCTGTGGGCGATCAACCTGCTCATACCGGCGATAGTGGGCTATTTTTACATCCTAAATCTACACGCAGATGAACCTGCTCAATGACGCATACTGGATGCGCCTCGCGCTGAAAGAGGCCAACACAGCCCTTCAGGACGATGAAGTACCTATCGGCGCTGTGATTGTCTGCAATAACAAGATCATAGCCAAAGGCTATAACCAAACCGAGCGCCTCAAGGATGTGACCGCTCATGCGGAAATGATCGCCATCACAGCTGCCGCCAACTACCTGGGGGCGAAATTCCTCGAAGACTGTACGCTCTATGTCACTGTCGAGCCTTGTCCGATGTGCGCCGCTGCCCTTCGGTGGGCGAGGATCAGCAAAGTGATATATGGGGCACATGACCCCAAAGCAGGCTATACTCTTTTCGGGCCGAAGCTATTCCATCCTAAGACAGAGATACAGCATGGAGTGCTCGAGCATGAGTGCGGTACGCTGATGACTGATTTCTTCCGGGGCAAACGGGGAAAGTAAGCCTATTGGCATAATAAATGTGGCTGGATCATCGGTTTTACTGACTTATTCATAGTATTTGTTTTTTCATCAATAAGGCTGTAAAATCGTATCCCGTTTCAATCGTCATTATTATCATTATTAATAACTCAATAAACTAAACATTATGGCATTTACACTTCCTCCCCTCCCTTATGCAAACGACGCCCTCGAACCACACATCGATGCTAAGACCATGGAGATACATCACGATAAGCACCATGCTGCTTACGTCAATAACCTCAATGCAGCCCTCGCAGGCACTGAGAATGAAAACAAATCCCTCGAAGAGCTGCTGGCTAATATCTCCAAACTCCCACCTGCTGTGCGCAATAACGGCGGTGGTCACTGGAACCACAGTTTCTTCTGGCAGGTCATGGGACCTAAGGGTGGTGGTACACCATCAGGAGCCCTGGCAGATGCGATCACAGCAGAGCTCGGTGGCTTCGACAAATTCAAAGAGGACTTCGCTAAGGCTGGCGCTACACGCTTCGGATCAGGCTGGGCATGGCTCAGCGTAGGCGCAGACAAAAAACTCGTCGTCAGCTCTACACCTAATCAGGATAATCCGCTCATGGATGTCGCGGATGTGAAAGGTACTCCAATACTCGGCGTAGACGTATGGGAGCACGCGTACTACCTGCACTACCAGAACCGCCGTCCGGACTATCTCACAGCTTTCTTCAATGTGATCAATTGGAGCGAAGTAGAAAAGAGATATGCTGACGCTGTCAAGTAAATAAAAGTCAGCCAGGAATCGGTTGATCAGAGAAGCCGTTGAGTAGCAACTCAACGGCTTTTTGTTTTTTCTATACTCAAGCCTATCTTGACAGATAAATTTAGTTTTAATGCCGCAATTGTTTTTCTTTGAAATAGAAACTATTCTATGAAAAGGATCACGGAGCTCACCGAAGAAAGATGGAGAACGGTACATATCAGGGATGAATATGGCAACAGATATTCCGACACCGAAGAATATCTGGCAAAACGTCCTGTCAAAACTGTTACCTCCGGACCCAGATTCGGGCATCATATTGTTGATCTTATATGCTTCCAGATCATTATATACACTGTAAATTGGGGAATAGGACTTCTTTACACAGCCTTTCAATTCAATCCGTTTATCAATTTAACTATAGCTTTGTTCGGTAGTGTTTTTCTTTTGCTTTTATACCCTGCCTTATATATGTTTTGTGAATACCAGTGGCAAAGGACCCCGGGTAAATTCCTGACGGATACCTTCGTGATCGACGAATACGGAAATAAGCCACCCCTCAGGGCTATTATTTTCAGATCACTTATTCGACTCGTTCCTTTCGAGCCATTCTCTTGCTGGGGTGATACTTATAGTTATGGCTGGCATGACAGATGGGCCAAAACATGGGTGGTGACTAGAGAAGAACTTACAGAATTGAAACGGCTTCAAATGGAGCAAAACGAAGTAGATCCTGCTTGATTGTACCGGCGTTACGCCACAGCCTTTTCCTGCATAAACTGCATATCATATAACTTCTTGTAGAAGCCGTCGTGGGCTATAAGCTGGTCATGGCTGCCAAACTCCTTCATCTCGCCCTTGTCGAGCACCATGATCTTGTGCGCATGGCGTATAGTGGACAGGCGGTGTGCTATGACTACAGAGGTGCGGCCTTTGACGAGTTTCTCTATTGCCGTCTGTACTACCTGCTCCGACTCAGTATCTATAGATGAGGTGGCCTCATCGAGTATGAGTATCGCGGGGTCATAGACCAGCGCACGTACGAAGGATATCAGCTGCCGCTGGCCCATAGAGAGCGTAGCGCCGCGCTCCATCACCTTATAATCATATCCTCCCGGCAGCCGCATGATAAACTCATGCGCACCGATAGCTTTGGATGCCTCCATTACTTTCTCGCGGGTGATGCTTTCATTTCTTAGCGTGATATTATCATATACACTCCCGGCAAAGAGAAACACATCCTGCAGAACGATGCTCATCTGCGAACGAAGTGCCGGCAGTTTGTATTGATCGATGCTGACGTCGTCTATCTTTATCGCCCCTTTATTTATTTCATAGAAGCGGCCAAGTAAAGACATCGTGGAAGTTTTACCCGAACCCGTAGCGCCCACAATGGCGAGCGTTTCACCCGCAGGCAATGTGAAGGATAGATCTTTCAATATATAGTTCTCATGCTCATAGGCAAACCATACATGATCAAACTCCAGTTTTCCTTTGCTTCTCTCTGGTATAAAAGTTCCAGTATCTGTTATTGTACTGTCTTTGTCGAGAAGCTTGAATACCCGCTCTGCGGCAATGACGCCACGTTGTATCGTGTTCACTTTATCCGCTATGAACCTCAATGGGCGGAAAAGCCGGTTAATCAGCATAATATAGAGACTGATAGTGCCTACAGACGAAACATCGATCACAGAATTATGCTCCACCGAATTCCAGACCATTTGGCCCGAGGCATACCATACCATGAGGCCGACGGCTGTGGCGAGGAGTATTTCCACTGCAGGAAAGAATAGCGAGTAATACCAGATGCCGCGCACATTGGCATCCCGGAGCTGCGCATTGATACCGGTAAATTTATCCTTCTCCTGCTTCTCGACGTTGAATATTTGTATAATACGCATTCCGGTGATATGCTCCTGCAGGAAGGCATTGAGCCGGCCTATCTGTGTGCGCTCATCCTGAAAAGAAGACTTGACTCCGCGCTGGAACCAGCGCGTCACAATCAATAGAAACGGCAGGGGGATAAGGGATACCAATGCCAGCTGCCAGTTGAACCAGAACATAAAGGCAATAGCAACAATGATGGTCAGGATGTCGGAGAATATCGCAATTAACCCTTCAGAAAAAGTATCATTAACAGCCTCCACATCTGTGATAGTACGCGTAGTGGATGTACCTATCGGTGTCGTATCGAAATATTGCAGTCGGGAGAAGATCACGTGGCTGTATACGCGCTGACGCAAATCACGTATGATGCTGGTGCCCAGCCAAGCAGAGAGGAAACCAAAATAATACCGCATGACTGTCTCTACTACCAGCGCCAGGATCATAAGCAGCACGATATGCTGTAGGCCCGGCAGGTCGAAGCGGATGATGTGGTAGTCTATCGCGCGCTGCACGAGTATAGGCCCCACCATGGCCATACCCGCCAATAGGATGGAGAGGATGATGGTGCTATAAAATTCTTTTTTGTAGGGGCTGGCTAAGCCAATCACACGCCTGACGAGTGATAGGTCCAGGCCTCCTTTCTTTTCTTCTGACATCAGAGGCAAATATAGTGGGATTAGGAAGAAGACTAAATAAGCAAGGCTGTTCTATTAAAATCCTTCCTTTAATTTCTGAATAGTAACTTTAGTTAAAATCCACCGACATGAAAAAAGTATTCTTACTCGTAGTACCTGTGGCGCTCCTGCTGCTCACCGGCTGCCCCCTCCAGACCGAAAAGCCAATGGACAACGGCTCATATAATATCCCCACCTGGATGAACGGGAAGTGGGGAACGGTACTAGCTAACTATATTGTGAAAGTCGAAAAGGGTAAACCCGGTGTGGCGACAGTGATCGATCCTGACAGTGTAGGCAAAGCGGTACCGGACACGATCATATTCAGCAAGGTGGGTGACAAGGTGTTTGCCTCGGTTTATCAAAAAGAAACAGATGACAGCCAGGCCGGATACTATGTATATTTATTTAAAAAGATCAGCGACACAGAAATAGAACTGAAAGCTGTCAAAGCAAATGTAGTCAGCTCCTCTGCCAGTCCGGCTGTGATCAAAAAATGGCTTCTTGAAAACAAAGACAGGCCAGCGATCTATGATACGACGGATATCACACGCTTTGAAAAGCAGCCTTGACAAAGCCTACTCTTCGTCGTCGGTTTCTTCTTCCGGCTCTATCCGGGGCGTATATGTCCGGTCTATCGTTCTGCCTTCCAGAATACCTTCTTTATAACGCACTTTGGTGAGGTATAGGCCTTGTGGCGGCGAGGACACACCAAATGGGAACTCCACTTTCGCCTCCACGATCCTTTTGAAATCTTCTACCGGCAACTTGCCCCGCCCGATAAGGATGAGCACACCCACTATTTTGCGTATCATACCGCGCAGAAACCTGTTGGACGTGATGGTGAGTCTCATGAATTCATATTGCCGCTCTCCCGCTCCGGCCGGGCGTATCACTTTATCCCACCTGGCCTCGGTCACATCGCAGAGATTGGTTTTGAAATCCTCACTCGGCCGGCATAATGAAGTGTAATCGCCAAAACCCGGTATCATAGTTGTGGCTTCATATATTTTATCCCAGTTGAGGTCGCGCGCATGCACCTGTGTGCTATAGTGGCGGAGAAATGGATTTTTCTCAAAATGCAGGTAATACTCGTATGTCCTGCTGACTGCGTCAAACCGGGTATTGGCTCTGGGCTCTACGGGAAACACCCGGAAGATGGTGATATCCTGCGGTAATATGGAGTTGAGCCGGAAAGCAAAACGATCATCTATCTCCTTGCCTGTCTCAAAATGGGCATAAAAGTCCGTCGCGTGGACACCGGAGTCAGTCCTCCCACAGCCGCCGGTAGAGATGGTCGTGCTCAGTAGCCGTGACAAGGCGGAGTTTAGCTTGCCCTGTACCGTGTCGCCATTATTCTGCACCTGCCAGCCGCAGTAGCCGGTTCCGTCATACGCCAAATGAATAAAATACCTCATCAGGGCGCAACTTATCACTTAAAAGCTAAAACTTAAAGCCGGAACAGCATGTTTAGTAGTTCGCATGCCCCCAAATAAAAAAATCCCTCTCGAAAAATTGAGAAGGATTTTATGTTTGATTGATATGATTGCTCTTTTATCTCTCCACTATTTCCTGCGGCTCTACCTGATATAGTGGTGCGAGGTCTACTGCAGGATATATTTTAGTTTCTCCTTTGGAGGTCACTGTACGGATCCTGTAGTATATGTCGATATTAGATGATGTCGGATTGGCGTCAGATACACCGATATAGTTTTTGCTCTTTACCAGAAAGTCAGAGACTTTCACAGTCTTGCAGCGGCTAAATCCGTTTGTCGGGTCACTGCTTCTTTCTACATATATCATGTCTACATTCCTCATACTCTGGGAGTAGAGGTGTAGTACCACTTCTCCGCCTATACGCTCTACTTCCAGATTGACGTCTGTAGCTGCGACAGGCTTGAAGAGCCATTGTTTATTGCTTTTTGTTGGAGTTGCTTCAGTCACGCCTGTACCTGCATAGGTCAGCTGGATAGTGAGTGTCAGGGCGGCAAGGAATAGTATCGGTTTTTTCATAATAAAAGGTGTTTGTTGAATATGTTTACGGTAGGGCTGCCCTTCTGGTTACAGTTTTTTGCCTTTTTCTTGCTAAAAATCAAAAAGGCAGCTTACGGGCTACCTTTTTGATTTAATTAAACAAGCATTAAAACTTTACTCTCTGCATAGGTTTACGGCATACCTGCCCCACAGTTACAATCAGGCCCCAAGTCCTTGACAAGGGATACTTTGTATGGTGCTTTCCCAAGCCTTCGACCCTAATGCATTTTCGGTGTTTTGTAAATTGCGTTAAAATCCTGAGGCTAAAATGACATCAAGCACGCTTTTTGACCATGCGGAAGCGTATCGCAGCATATGTATCGCGCATTACGGTCGATCGTCAAAACAGGGTCTTTATCATCGTCCATTTTGTCAAATACATAGCTTAGCTATATTTGCATCCCTTTAGATAGGTAAAACCGTAAAATAAAAAGTAGGTTAGCAGCCGCATATATGACTAAACCATTTCTCTTGTTGATACTGATGAGTTCGTTCATCGCCTTTGGCAGACAGACCGCATCTACAGAGACCATCCCTATGGTGACTCCTGCGGCTCCGGTGGGCAGCCTCCGGGTGATCCTTAAAAATTTCAGGAACGATGATGGCGAGACCAATGTCATTTTATATAAAGACGCCTACACCTTTCCCGACAAACCGGATAAATGCTTCAGCAACCTATGGACAAAGATCAATAAAGGATATTCAGAGGTGACTTTCCAGAATGTGCCATACGGAGAGTATGCGCTCGCAGCCTATCATGATGAGAATGACAATCACAGGCTCGATCTGAATATGATCGGGATCCCTAAGGAGGGCATCGCTATATCCAATGATGCCAAGGGCCTGTTCCTGCCGCGTTTCAAAGACGCGAAGATCTATGTCAATAGCCCGACCAAGACTATCGTGATGACGATAGGATACTAGATCAGATCAAATAAAAGGTTTTTCTACAGTATAGGTATACAGCTTCAGTCCTCAAAGAACTCGCACATATCTACCTCCATCGCCTTGCTGATGGTATACAGGGTAAGGATCGTAGTATTTGTTTTACCGGATTCGATCCTTGACAGATTAGCTTTTTCATAGTCACACAGCGCCGCGAGTTTGTCCAGGGACAAATTCTTCTCTTTTCGGACCTTACGAATCTTAGCCCCGAGTTTCACCAAAAATACTGCGTTTTGCATTGAATTATATAACGTAGTAAATGTGCGTAAGTTGGACGTAAGAATGGTTGTTGTTAATGACAATGGTCTATCTATTCGAGGTGATTTTTGATATTGAGTTTCACCATTTTAGCGATAGCATCTTTAACTTTTGCTGAAAGTACCTGCTGGCAAGGGTTTAAGCGGTTCGTGCTCTTGCACCTTTTTTGCTCCTCACTTTTTCTTGTCCCAAAAACTAACAACTATCACCGGGGAATATGAGTAAAGTCAGTTGTCTTTTAGACCACTGTCATGCCTTTTGGCGTCATTAGAACGTACTTTGCATCGTATAAATCATTAAAACAAAACCTAATGAATCAGCAAGCCCAAACACAAGGACTGGAAACGACGACGCTGGAAAAAGAACTGGAACAAAGCAGGGCACAATTGCAAAAGATCACAGCAGAGCACAATGCATTAATAGATTCCCTGGATGAAATGCTCTGGTCCATAGATGTGTCATCTTCTACGATGCAGGTGTCCGGAGCATGCGAAAAACTATTCGGATATACACAGGAAGAACTGAGCCAGATACATGATTTCTGGAAAAGATTCATACATCCTGCAGATCAAAAGATGCTGGAAGCGGATACAGAGCACCTCGCGACAGGTATCACCGTAAAAAGGCAATACCG
>JAOQAO010000252.1 GCA_025963485.1 Bacteroidota bacterium
CTGGATATCAGGGATTATCAGGTGCAGACCATGATAGACCACTGTACCTTTGCCCATACGAGTGGTGGTAGTTCGCAATTTGATGCAGCTGTGCATATCCGTGGTGAGTACCCTATCACCTTTACCAATAATACGATCTATGACAATGGCGGTACTATATTCTCCGAGTATCTGAGCATGGCCAACTCTATCAATGCCAATAACACATTTCACAATCCTGCCAATATCGCACAAGTCAATGTAAGGCAAGGGGTCTATCTCGGCTATACCTCAGATGTTTTTACAGCCAATACAAATTTCACGGTGACAGAATTGCCGTATGTCATACTGGGCCACTATCCGTCCATAGATGATAATGTCTCGGTGACGCTCTCTGACAATGTGATCCTGAAATTTGAAGCTGGGGCAGATATGGCGATCAGGACAGCGAACTATGCGGAGTTCGTAAACGGCCAGGGCACTGGTGTGCTGCTCACCTCACTGATGGATGATACTGGCGGCGATAGCAACGGCGATGGCGCTGCGACATCTCCGGGCAATGGTGACTGGGTAGGCATCTACGACCGCTCAAATGCCAATCAATACCTGACATGGGGCAATATAGTGTACGATTCGCATTGATCTTACCAAAGCTTTATCAATCAACATAGAGCAGGGGGTGTGGAGACTCTCCTGCTTTTTTTATGCCTTTTAGTTTCTATTCCATAGCTTCATCGTATGATAAAAGACATAGCACTATATGCATTGATCGGGGCCTATTTTCTCGCAGGGGTGAATCACTTCTGGCATCCGAAGTTCTACTACAAGATCACGCCGAAGTGGCTGCCGAGCCCTTATTGGATCAATATTATAGCGGGTGTCATCGAAATTGTCTTTGCCATATTGATGATATTCCCGCAGACGCGATTGATCGGGTCCTGGCTCATCATTGCTATGCTGATCGCGTTTATTCCCTCGCACATTTATTTCTTCGAGGCTTATCCGGAGAAGAAATTATTCGGCTGGATACGGCTCGTGGTGATACATCCGCTGCTGATCGGGTGGGCTTATTGGGTGGGGTGATAATTGGGTAATATCCTTGCAAATTAGTACCTTTAGGTAGTGAAAAAGCCAATCAAAAAGGAAGAAAATAAACGAAAATTGCGTGAGCAGATCATGCGCTCCATGATGGCGTCATTTAAGATTGAAGGCATCAATATCCCCTTAGAATCGGCAGTTAAATCTTTAGAGAAAATAGAGCTCAAACTGGGAAAATAGATTGGATGAAATCTTCCATATTACTATAGTCTTTGTCTGCACATTTTTGAACTGCCAAAACATAAAACTCAAATTCTTTCTTACCTATCTTGTCGAAGTATAGTGGTTCGAATCCTTGCTTTAATGCCATAAGGTTAGCTAATATACGTGCTGTTCGTCCGTTTCCTTCGCGGAAAGGATGTATAAATAATAGCTCTCCATGTACTTTGGCTATATCAGCTATAAGCTCGTTTTTGGTACTGTAGTTATTGGGTAGTGGATTCAGTAAATTGCGTTCAAAATCTAGCATTGTGGATGGCAAAAACTTTGCAGCAGCAAAAGGGAATCCACCCTTAGATATATTTACATCTCTATATTTCCCCGCAAAACTATACAAATGACCTAAAGCCAGTTCATGAAGTTTATGTATATACTTAAGATTGAATTTTGTTCTCCGCGAAATTTTTTCTGAAAAGACGATCTCTGCATTTAGGAACCCTTCAAACTCTGATAACCCGATATCTTCTTTGCTTGTTAGATTAAGAAGATTCGGAAGAATTTCGCTTTGATCATCAGGCGTCTGATACTTCATTAGCTTCAAAGATAAATAAAGAGAGAAGATCGCGGAAATTACTCTTCCGTCTCGATGATCTCCTCAGATGGCGGAGTTTCTTGCGGGGTAGGAGTTTCTTCTATTGTCGTATGTATGGGCAGGTCGGAGATGATATCATTATTGACACCTACGGTATTGTCATCATCCGGCGTGAAGATATCCTTGAGCTTAGGTAGTTCTTTAGTAGAGTTGATACCGAAATAGTCGAGGAATAGCGGAGTGACCTTATATAATACCGGGCGTCCTACAGCATCTTCCATACGTCCCGCTACTTCGATGAGTTCTTTTTCGAGCAGCTTCTGTACGGAGTAGTCAGAGTTGACACCTCTGATAGCTTCGCACTCAGCCTTGGTGATAGGGCCTTTGTATGCGATTATAGCGAGCGTTTCTATAGCTGCTGTCGAGAGGCGCTTTTTCTCTTTTTGCCCGATCAGGATGGATACGGTCTTGTGGTAGGCTGGCTTGGAGAAGAACTGGTATCCCCCGCCTATCACCCTCAGCTCAAAAGAAAAGAAGTCGTCTTTGTATTTGCTTTCTATCTCGGCGAGTATGCTGTCGAGGATATCCCCATTGATCACAGCCTCCGCATCGAGTTTTTTGATACACTCTATCAGGTCAGCTTTGGTGACCGCAGTGTCACTGCTGAATATCAGGGCTTCGATATGTTGATGGAGGTTTTCCAAGGCGGTATTTAGTAGTTAGTATTAAGTATTTAGTAAACAGCCAAATTCCAACAAAGTCACATATAAAAGTATTCGCATAGCGCGTATTTTGTATTGTCTTTATACTAAATACTAGCTACTAAATACAAGAATTAACCGTTCTCCTCCAGTGCTGCTGCACCTCCGACGATCTCGAGGATCTCTTTGGTGATCGCCGCCTGGCGTTCGCGGTTGTATTGTATCTTGAGTGAGCGGATGAGCTCGCCTGCATTATTGGTAGCGGCATCCATCGCGACCATACGGGCACCATGCTCAGAGGCATTGGTGTCGAGCAGGGCTTTGAAAAACTGCGTGTTCAATATCTTTGGGGCTAGCTCTTCGAGCAGTGTTTTCTTGTCAGGCTGGAAAATATAGTCATTCTTGATCTTCGATGCTACTGCTCCCACTTCTTCCTGCTTCTCTACAGGGAGGAAAGGCTCGGTCATATATTGCTGCGTAGCGGCATTGATAAATTTAGCATAGATCAGCTCCACCACATCATATTTAGCTGCGAGGAAGTCTTCTGTGATTTTGGCCGATACCAACTGAGACCTTTCAAATGTCACGCCATTCATCATGCTGACGTTGTCCGTATTGAGTGTCAGGTCGCTTGCCCTTTTGAAAGCATCATAGCCCTTCTTTCCGACAAACATCATCGTCACGTTGCCCGCTTTGCGCTGCGCAGCATATTTTTCATTCAGCAGCAGTGATGCGGTCTTGATCAGGTTGGAGTTAAAACCACCGGCGAGGCCCTTGTCAGAGGTGATCAGGACGATGAGGATATTCTTTGGTTCACGCTTTACATTTACTGCGAGGCCTACGTCCTCACCTTTGAGCGCCTCCATGATATTGCCGAGGATATAGTTCAGTTTTTCTGAGTATGGACGCATCTGTACGATACGGTCCTGTGCGCGTTTCAGCTTGGATGCCGATACCAGTTTCATCGCTTTGGTGATCTGCGATGTGGTATTGACACTTGCTATGCGGTTGCGTACTTCTTTGAGATTTGCCATTTCTTATTTATTGCGGTGCAAAAATAGGATAATCTGCCACTTGTCAAAGGCTAAAACTGACCCCCAAACCCACTAAAGGGGGCTTTAATACAGTATTACTCCGGAAATGTTCCCGAAATGTCATAAACGGGTCACAAAAATCAAATATTAAATACCTGAGGGGTAAGATGGCAAAGTGGGAAATCCTTATGATAGTTTAATCGGGGATAAATTAAAGTACCCTGAAATGTCATTTGAACGGGTAAGTTTCTGAAATTCTCAGCCCACAGGCATCTGTGCTGTACATACATTTGCCTCAGAAATCAATTTTAAAACGTAATAAACAACAAAAAACAATGAGAAATCATCACGCAGCACGAAGCGGCATCCTGGTCCTGCTCCTTCTGGCTTTTATTTTCGTCCGCGCGCAATCGGTCACGGTGACGGCAAATGTCACCGGTGTTTGTCATAGCAATGACGGGTCTGTTACATTTACCCTGACAGGCGGTAGTGGCGGGGGACATACCTACGCTATCTATGGCCCTGTCAGTTTTAACTCCCAGAGTTCTCCCACGTTTACTGGCCTGACCATCGGAAACTACCAGGTGATGGTAGGCGGGTCTGACTCGGGATATACCAGTTTTAATGTCGGTACCCTGGTCAATTTGACGGGAACTGTCACAAATACGACCTGCCCGCTCAATCAGGGCAGTATCGCGGCTATCGCTACAGGCGGCGCCGGTGGATACGGCTATCTGTGGAATACTTCGGCTACAACGGCTACTATCAGCGGCCTGGCCGGAGGTATATACTATCTGACAGTGACAGATGCCAATGGCTGTACCGGCAACCTGGCTAAGCAGGTGCAGGCTACCTCATCCATGACCGTGGGGATCACCAATACCGGCAGCGTCTGCGCCCCTGTGCTCACTGCGTCTGCCACCAATAGTACCGGCACAGTATCTTATCACTGGAGTGATAGCTCAAACACCAACGCCATATCCGGATTCTCGGCCTATACCAATTATACCGTCACCGGTACAGATGCCAATAGCTGCACGGCTTCGCAATCTTTTAATACGGGTAGCAACAGCTTGCTTATCGACTCCACCAATGGTGGCGGTGTGACGGTGGTCAATCCCGGTTGCGCTACCAACAATGGTTCGGTGACGGTTCACATCCGCACGGGCCTGGCTCCCTATACCTGGCACTGGGCAGGTTCTTCATCTGTAGATAGTATAGCCAGCGGCCTGGCTCCGGGTTATTATTCTGTCACGGTGACCGATGCCAATGGATGTACAGGTACAAATGGCTACCAGCTCACGGCGGCCGGTCAGGTATACGTCTCTATCAATTCCGTTACTAATCCTTCGTGCGGAGCGTCCGATGGTTCGATCACCGTCTACGGTTTTGGGGGCAGTGGTTCCATCACCTATCTATGGAACAATGCAGCGACTAGTACTGCTCTTTCAGGATTGGCTGCTGGTACATATTCAGTGACTGCCACGGCTAGCAATAGCTGCTCTGCATCTGCCAGCTATACACTGGTAGGACAGGCCAACTATCAGGTGAATATCAGTGTGACGCCTACTGCCTGCGATACTTCGCTGCATACCGGCGCTGCCACAGCAGTGATCACCGGTTCGGGCGGCACTCCTCCTTATAATTTCACCTGGTATGATAATTACTACTACCCTGCCCTGCTATTGGGTACCTCACAGACCATCTCCGGCCTGCATTATCAGACCCAACTAAGCGTGGTCGTCACTGATGCCAATGGATGTGTGCCTATGGCAAATTATGACAGCGCATCTATACAGCTGGATCCTTCTTGTTTCGACCATATCACCGGGTATATATTCAACGATGCTAATAGTAACTGCACAAAGGATGCTGGCGAAAATGGAATATCGGGAGGATTTGTACGCGCTTCCGGAAGTGGTGGTAGCTATTGGGCAAATGCCGACAGTACAGGCTATTATGACATAGAGGTTATACCAGGCACTTATACTACCACTTTCCAGGTATATAACTATGGAACCTGTGTGGGCAGTGTTTGTACCAACCACTATACCCATACATTTACAGTCATAGGCCAGACATCGACGGGCAATAACTTTGGTATGGACTTAAGTTCTCAGACCTTTGACCTCGGCGTACATACCGGCTGCACGGTATCGAGTCCGGGCAGTACCAAAGGATACTGGGTCTATTACTACAATCACGGCATTGCTCCTGCGACAGGTACTGTGCTCACATTCACCCACGACCCTAATATCACACTGGCGTCTACAGTGCCGGCCTATAGCGCTTATAATGCGACCACACATGTCATCACATGGAATCTCGGCAGCGTGACGGCTAATGGAAACTGGATTCAGGTGTATATGACATTTGACATACCTACTACGCTGACACTGGGTTCATATTTGACCGCTGTGGCCGAGATAAATCCTGTAGCCGGTGACTGCAACTCTGTCGACAACGTCGAGAGCATCAGTGATATGGTATCAGGATCACATGATCCTAATGAGAAGGAAGTATCTCCGGCGGGCAATCTGACAGAGAGTGATTCGGTATTGCACTATACTGTCCGCTTCCAGAATGATGGCAATGCGCCAGCTAACCTGGTCGTGGTCAAAGATACCTTGTCGCCTAACGTCGATCCGGGTACTGTCGTACCGGGAGCCTCGAGTCATCCTTATAAATTTACCATGTCTGGTAAAGGCATACTCACATTTACATTTGAAGGGATCAACCTACCGGACAGTAGCTTTGGTGAGAGCAGCAAAGGATTTGTGAACTATACCGTGCACACTAAGCCAAACCTGCCGATAGGCACACAGGTACATAATACTGCCTACATCTATTTTGATTTCAACTCTGCTGTAGTCACCAATACTACAAGCAATACCAGGTCCGACTTCAATACCGGTATCAAGTCTGTAAATGAAGGCGGACTGACAGTCACTGTCTCTCCAAATCCCGTGCAGGACAAATCGACACTGCACATCACCGGTGCTACCGGTGCGGTCAACTTTGACCTCATGGACGTCAGGGGGCAGAAAGTGATGGAAAAGAAAACAAACGACAGGGATATCACACTGCAGAGCGAGATGTTCGCGCCGGGTATGTATCTCTATACAGTAAAAGATGCGGCGGGTAAAACGCAATCAGGAAAAATACTGATCACCCGCTAAACCACTTTGGGGTTATGAACGGTAAGCCTCCTCAGTCTGACTGAGGGGGCTTTTTTATGCCAATCCAGGCCCCTCTAAATCTCCTTCAATGGGAAACTTAATACAGTCCTATCCAAAACCTTCCCCGGAAGTCAGTAATAAAAAAAGGCAACGGGATTAACCCATTGCCTGATAATCAAACTCCATGATTTTGCTTAGTTGATCGTGACGAATTTGCTGACGCAGGTTTCTTTGACGAAATAATAGCTTTTGCCATTGATGGTTTGGTGATTGACGCGGTATGGTGCGATCTGGAGGAGACCGGTATTATTGCCAGATGCGCCGACAGTAGCCATCTCAGCTGCCGTGAATGTATGAGAGCTGGTACCGCCCGGTGCGATAAAGGTCACATGATTTTGAGAACCGGAAACGACGAATATCACCGAGTCGCCATATGGAGTCGATGTAGCACTCAGGGTGAAAGCACCGGAAGAAGATACAGTACCCGAGTTGGAGATATCATCTACATCGGGGAAAGATGAATTGTCAGAAAAGTTGAAAGCAGTGATACCATTGCCTGAGTTGCCGGTCACGTCCCATGCCACGCTGTTATTGAATGACAATCCTGTAGGATTGGTTTGTGATGGCTGATAGATATATGCATTATTGGATTTGCTCAGGCCGTTTGCGTCTACATTTACATTGCCTGCGTCCTTGTAGGAGTTCTGACTGCCAAACCAGGCGGCAGCAGTCCCGATATTGATGGGCACCGTATATCCTGCTACTGTCTGAGTGGTCTTGACCACTACAGCTGCGAGTGCGCCATCAGCACTGGACGGTGTGGATACAGATGGTGCAGAGTTAGATGGGGTAGAGCTGGTTGTACTCTTTTTGCAGGCAGTAAATGTGCTGACACATGTCAGGCCGAGGCATAGGACGATGAATGTCTTTTTCATTTGAAGGAATTTTGCTTTAACAGTTAATAATGAAGCAAAAGTGCTTTATAAAGCTTTCGCCACGATACCCAGATTAGCCTGTTCCTTACTCTTTGACAGGAGCAGGAGCGAAGCAGGGCAGATCAAAAGCGTAAGGCAATAATAAAACTGATGCTCATTCACAAAGATGAGTGCCATTCATGCGCATGCCTATCCGCATATCGCGGTATTCGTCGTGCGTACTGGTACGGATGAATGGGATAAACTGAAGAGCTTATTGCTCGACCTTGGCTTCGATGGTCATAGTGCCGCCGGGCAGGTAGTTGGATGAGGTGATGTGGAAGAAACCACGCTTGCCCGTTTTGGCACAGACGAACTGGTAAAACTTAAGTGAGTTGCTCATGTCCGTCGCTGCGATATCGATGTCTGTGTATCCGCCATTGAGGCCATTGGAGATAAAGAATGAATTGATATCGCGATTGTACCTGATACTGGTAAAATCGGCCGTGGTCATCGTGACCTCAGATACCGTAGAGGCATTGTAGCGGGGCAAGGCCTGGGCTCCGACTACATTTTGGAAAGACGACGCAGCAGCATAGTTGCCCTGGCCGAAGAAAACCATATTGATCAGCGAGATATTCTGCCCCGACACAGGCAGTGCGGAATGGTCGTAGCAGAAAAGGTCTATACTATCAGGCTTCGATGCGGCGCCGCTCATGGTGTATGATTTGCCATTATAGAGATCGATGAATGCAGTAGGGTTAGGCGTCGTGCTGTCGCGATACCAGTTCACGGTAAATGTATTGGTCCGGGCAAAGGTGAAGACCTCTTCGGGATTGGTCTTGCAGCTGCTGACAGCGGCCAGCATGGCAAAAAGAGCGAGGACCGGCAGGGTGTATTTAATGTATTTCATTGTATTGATCAGGGTCTGATTATACTGACGAAATTAGCATTTTGTTTTTACACAGGCCGGGACAGAGAATTGAATAGCACAAATTTTATTACTTGTTCTTGTTTGCTACTACATCTTTTGTAGTCAATTCTCTGTACAGTTCGTCGAACTTTTTGCCTTTGTCTTTCGGCCATCTTTCCGAGAATTTTATTTCCAGGCCTTTCAGCAGCCTGATGCACAAAAGCTGGTCTTCGGCATCCATTTCGGTAGTCATCATTTCGACGACAGAGACTACTCCGGCCTTGGCCTTGCTGATCGCATTTATACCCGCTGCCGTGAGCCGCAGGCGCTTAGCCCGCTTGTCTTCGCTATCGGCATGCTCCGTGACGAGTCCTCTTTTGATCAGGCGGTTTACCATATCAGTACCGCTTGACAGCTCCTGCAGATTGTCATAGATCACTTCTGTCTTGCGCGGATTTTTGTACAGGTCTATGGTCAGCAGTATACCAAACTCCTCGATCTGATTGACACCTGTTTTCTCCAGCGCGATGCCTGAGTACATCTCGTGGATACGGGCTATGCGGCCTATGATCTTAAACATAAGCCCGGGTGTATTGGTGGGCACTACTCCCCCGACCAGTTTGCCTTTGACTACCCCTTCGCGTTTGCTGATCAGTTGATAGCGGCAGAAATCCTCAATACTGCCATTAGGGTATTTTTTTTCGAATGCTGCCCACTGGTTTACCAGTTCGACTGTTGTATTCATAAATCAATATTTACTACGTAATGGAAGTAAATATAAAAATAATGCTACGAAAATTTGCATATTGTTTCGTAATGGTTTTATATTTGCATGATAAACTACGTAACCGTATTATTTTTTTAAACTAAATCAAACAATATGAAAGAGTACATTTTAATATTCCGCATCAAACCACTCACACCCGAGGAATTCGAACTCGTAAGGGTCAAATGGGCAACAATAATACCCAGGTGGACCGAACAGGGGCACTTCGTACATAGTTCGCTGATGCATAATGAAGGCATAGTGATATCAGGCCCAGAGCGCAATATCACAGAGGCTCCTATGGCTAACGGGGAGCGGATAGTATTGTCCTTTCTCCGGCTCAAAGCCGACAACCAGGATCAGGCTATGAAACTCGCTATGGAAGCCCCTACGCTGGATGCAGGTGGCTCGGTCGAGGTGCGTGAAGTCAAACCTATCACACCACCTGCGATAACCAATGATGCAAACGCGGCAAGAAATTAAATCGGAAAAGAGTCAATCAATACAAATTATGAATACAAGTACAGCACTTCACATATGCCTGGTACTGCACCTCAGCGGGCTGGTGCTGATGGCAGGCATGTCCATAGCCGATTTTATCGCCTATCGCAGTTTCTGGAAACAATATGCGATCAATAAACAGGAGGGCCTGACGATGCTCAATGCGGCATCGGCCTATCAGCGGGTAATGGCTATAGGGGCAATACTGCTGCTCATCACCGGCGTAGGTATGATGGCACTCACACATGGCGTATTCGGTGAGCAGCTATGGATGCGGATCAAGATCGGCATAGTGGTCCTGATCCTGATCAATGGCCCCGTCATAGGCCGGATGCAAGGCACAAAACTCAAAAAGCTGATAGAGAAAAGCATATTGCACGATACACCGGACCTGCGGATAAGCGTTTTGCGCAGTCGTGTAAACCTGATCTCCGTAGCCAATTTTATTTTCCTGATCAGCATCGTAGTACTCAGCATTTTCAAATTCAATTAGCATGAAGGCAGTTACCCAGACTATATACGGGATATTGATAGCAGGCTCAGTATTGTTTGCATCATGTGGCAGCGATGCGCATAGCAAACAGGAAAGCCCACCGGGTGAGCAGCCCCATCCCGCCATACCTGCAGATCCCGGCCATGACCTCTTTGAGCAGCGGTGCGCGGGCTGTCACGGTAGCGATGGTACCGCTGGCATAGGAGGCGCAGCAGATCTGCAAACCACTATAGCTGACAGCGTAGCTGTCGTGCAAGTGGTCTCTCACGGCAGGAGGTCGATGCCGGCATTCGGCCAGGCACTTTCCACTACGGAAATAGGACAAATAGCCCGGTATGTGAAACAATTGCATCGATGAAAACCACCATGCATACGGCACTGTGGAGGGAGATGCGGATTTTCCTGCATATGCCTCTGCGTTTTCACATCTGCATGATCAGCCTTTTGATTTATCTGAATAATAAAACCAAATATTTATGAGTAATAATACCACGCGACCATTGGATCTTATCATTTTTGGCGCTACGCGCAATACGGGCTTTCACGCCATGCAGCAGGCGCTGGCAGCCGGACACAGGGTCACAGCAGTGATACGTGATCCTTCCACCTTTCAGCATAGGCATGATAGTCTCACTATCGTGAAAGGTGATGCCACGCAAGTGAGCACTTTCATGAATGAGATGCATGGGAAAGATGCCGTCATCTCCAGCCTCGGCGCTACTGATGGCACAAAGCCTACCACACTCTGCTCAGATGGTGTGAGCAATATGCTACTGGCCATGCAGGCTGCCGGTGTGAAGCGCATCATATGCGTTTCTGCCAGCGCTATCGAGCTAAACGGGCAGATGAATTTCTTTATCCGTACGGCATCCAGGGTGCTACAGCGTATATTAAAATATCCCTACGAAGACCTGAGGATAATGGAGCGGATACTGGCCCGGTCAGATAGGGACTGGACAGTAGTGCGCCCGCCCCGGCTGAAAGACAATCCGGTGACCGGCCGGTACAGGGTCTCAGCCGGAGGGCATCTGAAGGCGGGCTATAGTATAGGACGGCAGGATCTAGCTCACTATATACTCCACCATCTCACAGACGCCGGTACATTCGGCAAAATCGTCGAGGTAGCTTATTGAAGCCGCTAACGTGCTGCTGTAAATGCACAAAAAAAGCCCCTCCGGATGGAAGGGCTTTATATAGTCGAAAGTCTGGTGTTATTACTTGGCGAAGTGCAGGGATACCTCGGCAGCGAGGGTCGTGAGGGTCTTCTCTGTTTCGTCAGACAGCGGTTTGCCTAGTGCCTTGAGTGTCTCAGGCATACGGCTCTCGAGCTGTGTGAGGTAGAGTGTTTCGAATTCCCTCATCTTGTTGATCGGAACGTTCTTAGCGAGGTTCTTGGTACCTACATAGAGGATAGCGACTTGCTTCTCTACAGAGAACGGCGAGAACTGCGGTTGCTTGAGGATCTCCACGTTGCGCGAACCCTTGTCGAGGACAGCCTTGGTAGCTGCATCGAGGTCAGATCCGAACTTGGAGAAGGCCTCGAGCTCACGGTATTGAGCCTGATCGAGCTTCAATGTACCTGCTACTTTCTTCATCGATTTGATCTGAGCGTTACCACCCACACGGCTCACAGAAATACCCACGTTGATCGCAGGGCGTACACCAGAGTTGAAGAGGTTTGACTCAAGGAATATCTGACCGTCGGTGATCGAGATCACGTTGGTCGGGATGTATGCTGATACGTCACCTGCCTGAGTCTCGATGATCGGGAGCGCTGTCAGGGAGCCGCCGCCTTTCACTTTACCCTTGAGGGATTCAGGGAGGTCATTCATTGCCTGTGCGATGTTGTCATTGGCATTCACCTTGGCAGCACGCTCGAGGAGACGGCTGTGCAGGTAGAATACATCACCAGGATATGCCTCACGTCCCGGTGGGCGACGGAGCAGGAGTGACACCTCACGGTATGCTACGGCCTGCTTAGAGAGATCATCATATACGATCAGTGCCGGACGACCGGTGTCACGGAAGAACTCACCGATAGCGCAACCTGCGAATGGTGCGTAGAACTGAAGCGGAGCCGGATCAGCAGCAGATGAACAAACAACTACTGTATAGTCCATAGCGCCATTCTCTTCGAGCGTCTTCACGATACGTGCTACTGTAGATGCTTTCTGACCGCATGCTACATATACGCAGTATACAGGCTCGCCCTTGGCGAAAAATTCCTTTTGATTGATGATGGTGTCGATCGCGATAGCGGTCTTGCCTACCTGGCGGTCACCGATGATCAGCTCACGCTGACCACGGCCGATAGGGATCATGGCGTCGATAGCCTTGATACCTGTTTGCAGCGGCTCATTGACCGGCTGGCGATAGATCACACCCGGAGCCTTGCGCTCGAGGGGCATGTCAAACAGCTCTCCGCCTATAGGTCCTTTGCCGTCGATAGCCTCGCCGAGTGTATTTACCACACGGCCCAGCATACCTTCGCCGACCTTGATAGAGGCGATGATGTTTGTCCTTTTGACAGTGTCACCTTCTTTGATCTTGTCAGAAGATCCCATAAGTACCACACCCACGTTGTCTTCTTCCAGGTTGAGTACGATGGCCTTGATACCGCTCGGAGTGAACTCTACGAGCTCACCTGCGCGTGCGTTGGTCAGTCCATATACACGGGCAATACCGTCACCCACCTGGAGCACGGTGCCCACTTCTTCCAGTTCTGCAGCAGATTTGAAGTTAGAGAGTTGTTCTCTCAAAATCGCTGAAATCTCATCCGGCTTTACATCTGCCATATCTTTGAATGCTTTTGTGATTATTAAATACAAGGGACGAAGTGGCGGAGTGATGTGGTGACAATCACTGCGTCACACATTTTTCACCTTTTCACCTTTATTCTAAGGCGGTGCAAAAATAAGAGAATCAAGGAGACTTACAAATGATAATTTGCTTTGGCAGCGGACTGGGCTCAATGTCAGGCGGGCCTTTGATTTAGCGGGTGTTTAAAAATAAAGGGAGAGGTTTAAAATATTAATTTGGAACAATCGTTCTAATATCTGTTACTTTGTATCTGGAACGAACGTTCTATTATTTTTAATCATCATCATAAACTCACAACACAATGAGCAAGTTTAACAACAAGACAGTCGTCATCACTGGCGGCAACTCAGGCATGGGCCTCGCTACGGCCAAGTCATTTCTCGCAGAGGGAGCCCACGTCATCATCACCGGCAGGAGCCAGGACAATCTGGATAAAGCTACTGCCACCCTGGCCAGCGACAAGCTGACCACGGTAGTATCAGACCTCAGCGGCCTGGCAGGTATCGAAACGCTGGTAGAAGCAGTGAAGAAGACTGGCAGGAAAGTCGATACGCTATTCCTCAATGCGGGTATCGCCCAGTTCCTCCCTATCGAGCACACTACGGAGGAAGCTTTTGACTCTATGTTTAATACGAATGTGAAAGGCCTCTACTTCACGCTACAGAAGATGTTGCCCTATCTCTCAGATGGCGCATCAGTGATCCTCAACTCATCTGTAGTAGCTACCGGTGCGATGGCCAATGCCAGTGCCTATGCAGCTACCAAAGCTGCTGTAAGCTCCATCGGCCGCATAGCCGCGACAGAATTGGCTGCCAAGAATATCCGTGTGAACATAGTAAGCCCAGGCCCTATCGATACACCGATCTTTGACAAGGGTGGCTATAGCGATGCTGAAAAGCAAGGCATGCGCGATATGCTGACAGCCGCTGTACCACTGGGACGCCTGGGTACTTCTGACGAAGTAGCTAAGGCAGTTGTGTACCTCTCATCACCTGAGGCTGCATTTATCACCGGCGCTGAGCTGCTGGTAGATGGTGGCATAGGATTGCGGAGGTAAGTGCGATATCGTATCTTTGCGCCGTAAATTAACCGGAATGTCACGCCAGAAAGAATTTGAAAGAGAAGAAGTGCTTGAGAAAGCATTGGAGGTGTTTTGGTGCAACGGATACAACGGTACGAGTTTTCAAAACCTGACAGAGGGTATGTGTATCAACAGGCAGAGTATCTATGATACCTATGGTGATAAACATACCCTCTTTGTCGAGGTGCTCAATCACTATAGTGAAAAAACATCGGCATTGCTGCGCGAACACTTCGCGCAGGAGAAGCCTGTAAAAGAGCTGTTCAGGATACACTTCGAAAAAGCCATCAGCAATATCGGCACAGATCCCAAAAGCAAAGGCTGCCTGATATCCAATGCCGCACTGGAGATGATACCGCACGATGCAGCCGTCAAGAAGGTCGCACAGAAAAGCATGGACGACCTCTATCATATATTCCTCGATGCGGTCAGGCGCGGGATAAAGAACAAAGAAATAACCAGTCCGCAACCTGCAGAAGCACTCGCACTCCACCTGGTCAATACCATGCAGGGTATGAATACCATCGGCAAGACAATCTCCGATAAAAAGCGCCTGCTGGCGATGATGGATGCGGCGCTAAGTGTACTGGGATAATCTTGATTAAGATTCTACTTCCACTTCTTCTTCCTGTTCCACTGGTTGCGACTTCTTCTTGTGATGAGGTGATGAAGTATTGTTTGTCTTCCTATATTCCCACGGTGCGATAGGATTAGCACCTGCCCAGAGCCCCTTTTTCGCAGCGCGTGCTTCATTCTCCAGGGTGCCATATTCCGCATCTTCGGAGTATTGTACATACCGCCATGCGAATCCCGCCTTTACGAGTTCTTTATTGAGCACGGTATTGTCATCTATATATACGATGCCTACAGTACGGCCGTAGCGGTCTTTATTCTTAGCCTCGACACTGACCTGCCTGCCGAAACAAAGATCAGATGTGAACTGTTTGGCCCTTTGGCCAAAGGCTTGTCGCTTCTCCGGGCAGTCCACTTCGGCCAATCGGATGGTGGTCTGGACACCGTCGATCACTACGACTATGGTATCACCATCTTTCACCCCGACGCATCTGCCTTGCTGGCCATTTTTAAATGGATGCTGTTCACAGCTTGCCATGACTATGGTAAGCAGGAGCAGTTTGAAGTATTGCTGCATTTTCATTTTCAAGAATCAAATTATTTCAGATCGGTAAGGCTCACTCCCTCAAACTCCCTGATAAACGCCGAACCAAAAACAGAAGCAGGTGTTTTGAATCCTGTCTGCGAGAAGCTTTGATCCATCACACGCTTTGCTATCTCTACGGCTGTCGCTGCGGTGAGTGTGTATCCTTCGGGCAAAGTGAGCATGGCACGTTTTGCCGTACCATTCTTGTTGGTCACCTCTCCCCAGACGAAGCTTTGTGCTTCATCGCGCTCTTTATCGCTGGGGCCTGCTGGTTTTGATTTGATCTTTGCGATAGCCTTATTCTTGATCCAGCGCATACGCAGAAGGGGGCCGATATAGTTGGACAGCTTCATCGAGCTAATGAGTGCTTTCGGCACTACGTTATATACACGTATGTTTGGTATATCGGTGGTGTAATAAGCCGTGGACACATCCCCCCAAGGTATCTCAGCGCCGACTTTCTGCGTGAATCCGAAATCTATCAGTCGTGTAGTATAGCCTGGCTTTGTCGCGGTGATTTGTCCGTCTTTGCGTATCGCGCTAGGATTGCCGAGGCCCTCTGTGATGGTGATCGCTGTGCCGTGTGATAGCCGTCCACCCTTGCTCATGAGTGCCAGTTCCAGAGCAGTGGCATCGGGCATTTGTTCTTTGAGATAGAGTGAGAGGCAATCTGTCGGTACTACATCGAAGCCCACTCCGGACATGACCATGATACCGGCTTTCTTTGCTGATTCATCACTTTTATGCGCTCCTTCGAATACGCTGATCTCCCCCGTGATATCCAGGTAGTGTGCATGGTTTCTCAGGCAGGCTTCTATCATCAGTTTGGAGGTATACATAAACGGCCCTGCACAGTGTAGTACGACCTTCACATCTTTGAGGGCATTATCTGCTGCGAGGTTATCAGCGAGGTCAAAGGCGACAGAGTTCAAACCTAATTCATCGGCCAACCTTTTCACTGCTTCTCCATTTCTGCCGCTAAGGATAGGCTCGAGTCCCTGTTTTTTCGCCAGTTTGCTGATCAGCACGCCTGTGTATCCGTTACAGCCGTATATGAGTAGTTTGTCTTTCACCTGTAGTTATTTTAGTTTTTAATTCAAATATTTGTCACTTAATACTTTGCGATACGTTATAAAAATACAAAACGCCGGTCACAAAGACTTTTATTGATCTGGCTAATGAGTTACTATTATAGCACATATTATCTTAGCATACTTTATTCATCATGAAAAACGAGTTTTAATGCCTATCAGGAAAACGCTTATCGCCTTGCTATTATGCCTCTCTGTCTCCCAGGTCTTTGCCCAGAAGAAATACAACAGCCTGCTATGGGAGATCAGCGGCAATGGATTAAAGAAACCATCCTATCTCTATGGTACCATGCACGTGAGCAATAAACTCGCCTTCCGCATCGGTGAACCTTTCTATAAAGCTTTGTCAGAATCGGATGTGGTGGCCACCGAGCTCAATCCCGATGTATGGTTTAGCGATTTCATATCCTCTGCGGAGTATAAGCTGTCTATGAAAGCCTCCCGCAGCTACAAAAGTAACTCCGAGACCTATCAGTATGATGCTGGCATGGCTCTGAAGAATGAACGCGCTACGACACTCAAGAGCCTGTTTCAGCAAGACCTGTCTGTGATCAATAACCTCATGTACCGGATCTCAGCGAGCGCTGCCAACTCGCAGGAGGCCACCTATATAGACCTGTACATATACAAGTGTGGCAAAAAGCTCGGCAAAAAAGTGGCGGGTGTAGAGTCATATCAGGAGTTGACAACGGCACAGGCCAATGCTGCTAAAAAAGACAAAGACGATAAGGACGACGACGATGTGGTCAATCCTAAAGACAAAGCTTCGGAATGGACGATCGGCGAGAAGATAGAAGATGCTTATCGCCATGCGGACCTCGATCAGCTGGATTCCCTCACGCATCTCACTATGCCCAGGAAGACAGCCGAGTACATCCTTTATAAGCGCAATAAGATCATGGGCCATTTTATCGACTCTGTGGTCAAAAATCAGAGGCTGTTTATTGGAGTAGGGGCCGCACACCTGCCCGGAGAGAAGGGCCTGATAGAATGGCTGCGGGCCAAAGGTTATACGCTGAAGCCACTGGATATGGGGGAACGTGATGCGGTGCAGCGCTCAAGCCTGGATAGCCTTGTCTATCCGCAGAAGTCAAACACCTATGTGTCTGCAGATAGCTTTTATCAGGTAGATGTTCCCGGCAAAATGCTCGATATGGCGATGGCGAGTACCGTGTCCTTTCAGACAGGTGTGGATATGGTAAACGGCGCCTACTATTCCGTAGCCCGTATCATGTCGGCTTCCTTTGTCAATAATGAAAGCACCGAACAGGTTTTTCAATCTATCGATAGTGCACTATACGAGAATGTACCCGGAGACATCCTCAGCAAAAAAACAATTGAGCTCTCCGGATATAAAGGTTTTGACATAACAAACCGTACCCGCCGTGGCGACCTCCAGCGCTACCAGATATTTGTGACGCCCAATGAGGTGGTGATGTTCAAGCTGAGCGGTACCGACAATTTTGCTTCTTCTTCCGAGGCTGATAAGTTCTTTAGTTCCATCAGGCTGAAGCCGTCAAATAGCAAGGACTGGAAAAAGTTCGTGGCTCCTGATAAGACATTCAGTGTCTCAGCGCCAGCCAATGCCTTCCTGTACTATTCCCCCGATCTGGACAATCTCGACAACAGGATACTGATGCTCGGATCTGCTTCTGCGAGTGACAGCAGGTTCTTCGTGCTTAAACACAGCTATTATGTTTCAAACTATATAGAGAAAGACTCCCTGGAGCTGGGAGATGAGTTGACTTCATTTGCCAAGAAAGCAAAATACAAGCTCGATACGAGCATATACCAGATATACAAAGGCCGCCCTGCACTGAGGGCTACTTATACTACTCCCGACAAAAGGCACATACAGGTATACGCGGTCATCCATCAGCTCAACTATTATCTGCTAGGTGTTTACTACGATAAGGACACGGAGGGCATTGACCGGTTTTTCAATTCATTCGCTGTTCAAAACAGGATATATAGCAACTACACCTGGTACAAAGACACCACGCTTCGCTGCAAGGTTAAGCTGCCGTATGTACCCAAGGAAAGTTCTTTTTCTGATGCCTTGTCCTCACTGTCATATTCCCGGCGCAACTCTACGGATGCAGAGGAGCGCATCAAAGTCTTCAATCGCCCCGGCTATGATGAGGAGATACATGTTTCCTACAGCATCTATGATAAATATCTGATGCTGGCCGATACCATCTATCATAAAAGGGCCAGGCGCACGCTCAGCCTCAACTACAATCAGAAGCTCAATAATGTCAAAACGAAAACCCTCAAAGATGGCTGGCAGATAGATGCGTTGGTATCTGATACAGGCTCGACGCAGCTGATCCACAAAAGGCTGATCCTCAAAAACGGCACCCGGTACCTGATCGAGGCCTATGTAGATACATTGCTCGGCGAGAGCGAATTTGTAAAGACATTCTTTGAAACTTTCACACCACAGGATACGGTCATCGGCCTGTCGCCCTTTGTCAATAAGGCACCGCTCTACCTCAAAGACCTCTACTCATCAGATACTGCCGTGCAGAATAGGGCAATGCTTTATAAAGGATACGTTCGCTTCAAAAAGGAAGACGCCGACGGCTTCATAAATGCTGTACAAAATATGCCGAAAACCAAAGGCTATGTAGACCTGAAAGTAAACTTGCTGGAAAACTTCGCGATTAGTTCCGAGCCTAAGGTGGTGGAATTCCTTAAGTCTGAGTACAGCAAGTATTCCGATACGGCTATTTACCAATATGCGATTTTGCGGTCGCTCTCAGAGATCCGCACTCCGGCTTCGATAGCCGCCTTCAAAGACCTTATAGTATCCGAGCAGCCCCTGGGCAAGCCGGCAAGGACGCGCCAGATCATGTCACCGATTATTGATTCGCCGGAGCTGGTCAGAGACTATTTCACCGACCTGTATCCGCTGTCTTCTATAGAGGATTACAAGCCATACATCATCAGGCTCATGGAGTCGATGGTCCATAATAAACTACTTAGCCCCGACCAATACAAGGACAAACTACCGGCACTCCTCACCGACGCCAAAAATGAATACAAGCGTAGCCAGCAGAGGAAAGACAACAATAAGGATGACGATGACGACAAACCACTCATCGAGTGCTACAACCGGCTGCTGGCTCCCTTTACGGAATCAAATAGCGGAGTCAAAAATTATTTTGATAAAATACTGGCGCAGGGTACCAAGGACAACAAAATAGATGCGATAGCGGCGCTGCTCAAAAATAATAAAGCTGTGCCTGATACGCTCTTAGAATCCCTTGCCTCGGATGACCTCCAGCGGGTAGATCTTTATAGCAGTTTTGTGACGGATAGCTTTACTGATAAATTTCCAGCTAAGTACAGAACCGCTGAACTTTTTGCATACTCCCTGGCCAAGATCACCCTCAAGAACAGCAAACACGCTGCTGATGACGATGATGCAGAAAAGGACTCTATAATACTTCTGGACAAACAACCCACGCAGGTATTTGATAAGAAAGGGACGGCTTATTTCTACAAACTCAAATCGGGTGATGAGAAATTCTGGCGCACGCTGATCATAGGCGTCCAGCCGCAAGGTGATAAGGCGCAACTACATACATACAATGATCTGTATTCTTCAGAAGTGTATTACCTGGATAAAGACAAGACCATCAAAGAGCAGTTCGATGAAACGCTCGATGAGATAGTCCGGCAAAAGATCAAATACGCCAATCCCTATTATAAGCACTTTAGGGATTATACATCTACTGCTAGATCAGGCACTTATTAGATTTGTTGTTTTATTTAGTATTTGCTAATAATATTGGTAATTTAGTATTGAGATATGTTATCTCAGGCTAATACCAATATCATGTCTGATCAAAACAACGACCTCTATATCAGAGGCAGGGGGGCACAGAAAAACCCAAACAACAGGTTCTTCAAAACAGAGACTGTTCAAAATCTCGATGACCTTCCTACAGAGGAAGAGCGGGAAGAAGCACTGCTATATAATCCAAAGACAAAGTTCATTGAGGTCTTTCCCAAAACCATCGTGAACAAAGTGGATAGCCCTGATCTAAGAAACATGTATAGCCTCAATCCATATCAGGGCTGCGAGCATGGATGCATCTACTGCTATGCACGCAACTCTCACGAGTACTGGGACTATAGCGCCGGTAAGGAATTTGAACAAAACATTATGGTCAAAAAGATCGCGCCTAAGCTGCTGCGAGAATATTTGCAAAATCCCAGATGGAATGGCACCCCCATGTTGCTGTCAGGCAATACAGATTGCTATCAACCTGCAGAGCGCAAATTCCAGATCACGCGGCAACTGCTTGAGGTGTTCTATGAGTTTCGCCATCCGATAGGCATCATCACCAAGAATGTAATGATCGAGCGCGATATGGACATCCTCACCAAGTTGGCCGAGCATAACCTGGTGCAGGTAGTATTTAGCCTGACCACACTCGATGAAGACCTCAAGCGTATCATGGAGCCACGCACAGCGTCGGCCAGGAATGTGCTCCGCGCCATCCGTACCCTATCGGGTGCTGGCATACCAGTCAGTGTCAATGCCGCTCCGATGATCCCGGCGATCAATGATGACGGGCTCTTCGATATTATCCGGGCTGCCTCAGAGAATGGCGCACGCAGTGTGAACTATATAGTAGTCCGCCTCAATGGCCAGATAGGAGAGATATTCGAAGACTGGGTCACCAAGAATTTTCCCGACAGGGCAAACAAAGTACTCAACCGCATCAAAGCTATGCATGGCGGCAAGGTGAATGACTCGCAGTTTGGCAGGCGAATGAGAGGAGAAGGAGAGTGGGCGGATATCATTAAAATGCAATACACGCTGGCTATGAAAAAGTTCTTTCCAGTGATCAAAACTTTTGAATACAACACTTCACTCTATCCCCAATACCGCGACAAGCAGTTTAGTTTGTTCTAAAATGGTTAACGAGATAATCTGCTGGATGAGATCATGCTCTTTGCCATAGCCCACAGTTTAAATTGTGGACTATGGCAAAGGAATTGGCTCGGTAGATATTTTTTTCGATTGTTTGTTTAGATAAGATGTACCTTAAATTTGTCTTGTTCAAATCAAGTTTTAATAGAAAATCGGAAGTCTGGATGCGTACACAGGATCAATTGACAGAGCTTATTCACTCATTAACCGCTAGCGAGAAGAAATACTTCCGCCAGTTTATATCCGTATGGGGCAGCAGCAAGAACTATGAAACGCTCTTTGACGCGATGCTGAAACAGGAGGAATATGACGCGGATGAGCTTAGCCGCAAACTCAGGAAGACCAAGAAGCAGATAGCAGACGAGAAGAATTACCTGCAAGAGGTACTGCTCAAAGCCCTCAGGAACTATGATGAGCTCAGCACAAACGAGAACCGCCTCACCAATGCCTACCTCGAGGTACAGGCCCTGAGCCGGAGAGGTATGAATGCAATGGCCCTGCGTATGCTGGACAAGATCTACCCTGAGATCATCGAGTATGAGCTGCATGGTTTATATCTGGCTGTTTTCTTTGTCCGCATGGAGCTGATGTACAGGGAGGGATTAGCAGCATCTCCGGGTACGGTGCCGAGGGCTGAATTTGAAGAGCAGATAGCAGTCATCCGCGAACTAACGGACTACACGGAGCTCTATCACAATATAGGCCCGTACGTGATGAAGCGATCAGACCCCGCACAGGCGGCTGGTTATCTGAAAGATCCCCTCCTCACCAAAAAGACCAGCGTAGTACGCTCGCAGAAAGCCAAATCCATTTACCTCAACATTCACAATTCCTTGCAAACATTAGTTCATGGATTGGGTGGCAAGGGCCTGGGATACGCCGAGGAGCTGGTGTCGCTGTTTGAGAAAGATGGCAAGATGCGAAAGGTACATATTCAGGCCCTGCCTTATGCATACATTCGTGTAGCGCTTAGTAGCCCGTTCAGTGAATCAACAAGATCGCTGTCGGCTCTGCAGAAGGCCAAAGAAACGCTCGACGGTGCGCCACAGCTTTTCCATCCGCATGTCAGAGCAAAGATGGAGCAGATGATACTGCTCCAGCAGATGGTTATTCTCAATGGCATCCAGAACTATGTGCAATGCGAAAAGACAGCCCGCGAGTTGCTCAATATGAAAGTCGAAGGTGAGCATCAGGGCCGCCTGATGATCGTATATTATTTATTTGCCCACTCGCTGGCTATGAATGGCCGTCCTACAGAAGCCAATAATGTACTACACCAGATATTTGCGCTGCCGCTCCAGCAGCGCGTAGACCTCCTGCTCCACGCGCGCATGCTGCAGCTCATCATCCAGATAGAGTTTGGCAACTATGGCCTCCTCCCATCCATGATCAAATCGACACGCGGCTGGATCAGAAAGAATAAACTGGAAGACCCCGCCACGGAGTATGTGATGAAATGGATACTGCAGGTAGCTAAAGAACCCGCTGGCGAAAAACGTAAAGCACTGTTTAAGTCAATGGCTGATGATATAGAAGCAGACAAAGCCAAAGACCTGAAGACGGTCTATGCCAGCACACTCAATCTCAAATACTGGATAGAGAAAAAGCTCAGCGACAAACGATTTGCACTGTAGCCGCATAGCAGGCCTACCATAAAACCTAAACCCACTATGAGAAAGCAAGACCACCTGATCCAGCTGATTCATTCGCTCACACCGAGCGAGAAGAAATATTTCCGGCAGTATATCTCTGCCCGGCATGACAGCAAGGACTATGAGAAGCTTTTTGACACACTGCATAAATCTGATACCTATGATGCGGATACGGTCAGCCGTACGCTGAAGAAAAGCAAGAAGAACCTCGCAGATGACAAGGAGTACCTGCAGGAGATATTACTGCGCTCACTACAGAACTTCCACGCCAGCTCCATGCCCCGCGCCCGATGCTTCAATGGCCTGATCGAGGCCGATATACTCGCCGGCAAGGGGATGACGGAATTTGGCCTGGCCCGCGTGCGCAAGCTCAAGAAGAGCCTGATCGCAGGCGAAGACAGCCTGCAGTACTACATGGTACTCGCGCAGGAGACCAACATGGCCAAGTACAATACACCGGGCGGGCTAAAAGCAGAAAAGGCGATCAAGGCTACAGGCGATGAACTCATAGAAAGACTCAAGGCTATACTACTGTACAATCAGGTCGTGAAGATCTCGATCCAGATACTCGACCTATCCGCAGATACCACATACGTGGCCAATCCCACGATCCAAAAGAAGGCTGCAGTATTGATCCAGGAAGTCAACGAACTCACACGAGGCAAAAAGCTCTCGGCATGCACGCACACCGCCTATCACAAGATGCTTGCAGAATACTACCTCTTTCTGGGAGTGGACACAGCGATGTCTATCCAGCATGGCAGGAAGGCGCTGCAAAGGTTTGAAGCGGAGAGTACGGCATACAGGCAGTTTTATATCAAGGACAACTATCTCATCTACCAGATACTGGTGCAGGGCTATTTTGCATCACGTGATTATAAGAATATGGAGCTCTTCCTCCATAGGATCAAAGCACTGATCTCAGGAAATGTGCTCAAGCAGCTCCAATACAGGTCAGGGCGTTTTATCTTTCAGAATGAGCTACTGTTTTTCACAGCTACCGGCCGGCATACTGAAGCGCTGGCATATCTGCAAAACAACTTAGATGGCTACAAAACTATCGGCGCTACAGAAGAAGATCTCTCTGTAGTGCAACTCATGCAAGCGGTCAATCTATTCCACCAGCAGAAGTATGATGACGCTTTGAAGGCCCTGCTGCCGCTGCTATCTTCCGGCGCACCGCCACAACTGCCCGAGACCAGCATTACCGCGCGCACGCTGAACCTGATGATACAATACGAGATCGGAAATACGGAGTCAATGCCCGACTACCTGCGCGCCTCCGAACGCTTCTTCCGCAAGGAGAAGCTCGTCACCAAAGAGGTCAAGCTCTTCCTCGAGCTCATGCATCAATTATGTAAGTATGGCAACAAGGTTCACGCTATGGAGTTCCAGAAGCGCCTCGAAGATGTATATGCAGCTTGTCGCTTTGAGTTGATAGGGCACTTCGTGCTGCTGCCATGGCTGAGGAGGTTTCCTAAGAGGACGTTGGCGTGAAAAGCGCATAGTCCTTTCAACATATTAGATGGAGACGTCGCTGTTCCTGCGTCGCCCTAAATCCCTATAGGGGACTTAAATACATTGCACAGCTCCCAACGCCAAAATCCAATCAGTCTTGATGTTGTATTAAAGTCTCCCCTTTAGGGGAGATTTAGAGGGGCTTGTATTGGCTGTTACTCTCTGCGTGCTCTCCTGTATTACTCTATCTCCCTGTGTTCTCTGTGATACTTGTATTAAGTATTAAGCCGCCTTACGCGCCGCCTTCACACCCACCTTACCATCCCCAATACGCTCCACTCTCGAGAAGAGCGAGAACCTCGGATCCCAGATGAACTGCCACCAGATCTTAGCCCATGAGGTATGCGACTTCAGATTGTCATAATACTCTGGTGCCATCGCTTTCAGCTTAGGCAGGTTGTTCCATGGTATAGAGGGGAAGTCATGATGTTCGTTGTGATAGCCCACGTTGAGCGCGATGATATTGATCGGGCCATAGTAGCTGAATGTCTCCTGACCGCCTTCAAAGGTATAGTGCTCCTGTATCCACCGGCCACCCACCGGGTGTAGTCCTATCGAGAAGAAGAACGAGCAGACCAAATATAGCAGCCCCACCCATCCACAGAAGTATATGATAGCCGTATCAAACACGATCGCCATCGCGAGGTTGATCCATGTCCACTTGCTCCACATATTGATAGACTTCAGTCGTGCGGGACGAGTCACTTGAAACACCGGGAACAGCAGCAGCCACAGTGCCTTGCCGAAGGCCGAATTGCCTATCAGTCGCGCCTCCCAGTCATTGGCCATGTCCGCGTCCTGGTCATAGTCGCCCTGATGCGCATGATGCTTCAGGTGAAACACCACAAAGCCCATCGACCCCGGTACCAGGTTAGGCAGGTCAGCGCCCATCGCCACCCAGCGGTTCACTGTCTTGCTCATGAAGACGAGATTGTGCGTAGCCTCATGGATGATCACGTACATCGTATGATTGCAGAAAGCCCCTATGCACCACGCCGCTATCGGCGCCACCCACCAGTACTGTGGCCCCAGGACCCGGCCCATCGTGTAGGCTATGCCCACCTGTATCGACAGGATCAGCAGCATGATCGCCGCCGTCCATGGATTGCGGCCTATCAGCGTCCGCACCTCAGGATGCGCCTTGAGTATCTCCTTCGTACGCTGCGGATGCGGCTGGTCTATCTCCGACTTGTGGAACTGTTCTGTTTGCATATAAACTATTGACGTTTACTGAAACCCAAAAGTACCCATTATCTCCAAACCTCAGCACGTTCATCGGTGAATAGCCCTATCCTGACGCTATAATAGACGGTCAAACTATGCGTCCCCCTCCGGGACGGGCTATCCGCTGCTAGTCCTCACATCGGCCCGCATACTGTAGTCATCTGGCGGTAGTGGCTGTTGAAGCCCCCTTTGGGGGTTGGGGGCCGGGCCGCCGTTCCGGGCTATCCGCTACTATCCCTGGCCGGCGACAAGCGACCCATAGTTTTTCGACTGGAGAGCCATTGCTACCACAAGGTCTTGGCGTCTCACCCGTTATCAATTATCCATTGTCAATTGTCCATTAACACCAAGTTTTCCGACTACAACCCATTGCTACCACTAAATCACAGCCCCGGCTGTTACCCTCTCCTTTGGAGAGGGTTGGGTGAGGTGGCTGTTTGGGGGTCACCACCTCCAAGTATTTCGACTATACAGTACCTTCTCTTGATTATAAACTATTATTAAATAATTGATTTACAGGTATAAACAAATAGTATAAAATTAATTTACCGGTAAATCAAAATGGGCTACCATTTTAGGTAAATACCCTTTATTATGAACAGCTTTTCTCTCAAGGGAATTCAGAAATTCAGACTCAATAGAATTTTGAGTGCCGAGAATACTGTCAAAAGTATTGAGTTCATGCGCCCGTCTTATTCTCTTTTTTATTCTTTCATTAAATCGGTCTATTAAATCAAAAAGATTGTCCTGACTTTCCGCTAAAGCTATAAAGTAAGAAACCATTTTATTGAAATCGAAACAGGCCAAAGGCTTAATGGATAAAAATTCATCTGATAATTTTGATTGATGCAATTTCATTTCAAATTGCTTGGATAGATAATGGCTAACACCATCCACTCCGAAAAACTTATCAGTAAAGATGATCACTGGATAAATCACTAGGTCCTTTCGCCCCTTAATCTTATAATTAGTTGAACCCTCATAGAAAGAAGAATCTTTTAGCTTATCTATATATTTTATCAGCTGACCAGTTCCTTTACTATCAGTATTATATTTGGTGTCTATAGCCTTAACGATCTCTTCATATGAAAGTGACGATATAGTATTACCAGCCATAAGGGAATCCTTAAATTCAATAAGCATAATATTTTGGCCTTCTCTATAATAGGCATCAGGCATTCCCTTGCCTTCTGGAAATATTAATTTACCCTTTCTTTTTTCTGGAAATATCTTTTCGCAGACTTTTCGAAAAAGAAATCTTTCGGATATTTCAAAGCCAACGAAATTTTTAAAATCCAAAAAAGTTTTAAACTCTGGAAGCTCTTTAATATTTGAACGTTCATAAAAGTCAAAAAGTAAACCATCATTAAATTTATTGTACATCATGTTCCAATCCGTAACTAGATACCTGTCACCTCCTTGGAATTTTATAAGTGGCTTAGATTTAAACCCATTATAATTGGCTTTATTATTCGAATAGCTTAGCTGGTATTCTTCTATATTCAGAGTTAAATTATCCAACATTGTTGCATATTCTTCCGAATAATTTATGGCGCTATTCGGGAAAGAAACCTCTCTATTTTTTACGGATAATCCTACCTCCAATAGCTTCATAACTTTAAAGGCATATTTCCATGGAGTTTCGGCTTCATAAATTTTTAAATACGATTCTACATAGGATTTATATTTCCCATCTCTTTTCAATAACTCCAAAAACGCTACCCCGCGAATCATAACAGGATATATTTCTGGTTTGTGTTGTGATTCAATTTGCTCAAAAAAAGTAGGCCAAACCTTTTTTCTAAAATGATCATGAATACTATCTGCGGGGGATTTGGTAAATGTTTGATTTTTAAATAGGCTCTCGGAAGTATTCTCCATAAAGAGAAAATATGCCTTTATTAAATTTAAAAACTGCCGAGGTTCTTCTACAGAATTTCGTTCAAAATCTCTAAAATTCATAATTTCATGGTGCATGAAATCCAAAGTGAATTTGGATGAAAAGAGTACGACATTATCTTCATTTCGCTCATAAAATGTCAAGGTGTTTATGAATAATTGTTTTTTGTATTCTTCCTGTTGCCCTTGTAAAAGAAGCATCAGAATTTCTAATTGATCATCTTTGCTGAATGATGCGAACTTCAATTTTGCATTAATATTGCAAAGAAATGTAATGATCATTTCAGAAGGCAAGCCTTTTATTAGCTCCTCTAAATGCGGTTTGGGCTCATTGAAAATATCTTTAAATAGAGGATGAGCTGTCATTTTCATATAACCATATTTGCAGCAAAAATCGTGCTTAAATAGGTCCGTTTATAGTGTCTAATAACGATTGTGCATAATTCCATGTTTTCAGTAGCTAAAATGAATCATCTCCCCCTAGATAAGGCAAGCCTACGAGGATAGCTACAGAGCTACCCCTCACATTCCATCATAAACCCTAAACCACAAATCCAAAATCTGTATTTTAGAGTCATGGTCAAATTCACCACCACCATACTCCGTTTCGGCGAACAAGGCGAGAAAACCGGCTGGACATACATCGAGGTCCCCGCAGATGTAGCACAAAAGCTTAAACCGGGTAATAAGAAATCATTCCGAGTCAAAGGCAAACTCGATGAGTTCAAGATAGAACGTGTCGCGCTCATGCCGATGGGCGACGGCGGCTTCATTCTGCCGCTCAATGCCGCCATGCGCAAAGGCACCGGTAAACGCAAAGGAGCAAAACTCACCCTCACCATCGAGGTAGATGATGCACCGCTGGTACTAAATGGGGAATTCATGGACTGCCTCACCGATGAACCAAAAGCCTTAGCACACTTTAACACCCTCGCCAAGTCACACCAGAACTACTTCTCCAAATGGATCGACAGTGCCAAAACCGAAGAGACCAAAGCCAACCGCATCGCCCGCGCCCTCAATGCCTTATCCAAACAAATGGGCTACCCCGAAATGCTTCGCTCCGAAAAGGCAAACAAGGACAGACTCATCTAGTGCACTTTAGTAGCGACATAAAGCAACATTATTTGAGTCTTTCGCAATGTATTAAAGCTCCCTTTAGGGAGTTTGAGGGCGAGCCAGCAACTTAATTATCCCACTTTCCCAAGTTAGAATGCGGCAATATATAAGTCTAGGGTATTTTGGGATTTGTGATTGATTATTCGCGATTAGCATCAGTCATCCTCCCACTCACCTAAATCCCTTCCCCAAAAGGCCCAAATTTTGCTATCCTTACATCGTATTCCCGACATCATGAGCTTGCGCAAATACATCATCATCATATTCCTCGCAGTGGCACACACGCTCTCCGCACAACATATCAATCGCATTGACGGCACACAGATCACCAGGGACTCCCTCGACAGGCGGATCGCCAAACAAATGACCCGCGCCAACGTATCCGGCCTTTGCATTTCAGTCTTCAATAAGAATGTCCCGGTGTATGAGAAAGCCTACGGCTACTCCAATGCCCAGGAGAAGAAACCAATGACCACCTCTGATATCATGTACAGCGCCTCATTTAGCAAGGCCGTTTTCGCCTATATAGCCATGAAGTTCGTCGAGTCCGGAGACATAGAGCTCGACACCCCATTGGTATCTTATCTCGACAAACCACTACTCGATTATAAATTCGAAAATGGCAAAGGATATCAGGATCTGAAGAGCGATCCGCGCTACAAAAAGATCACTGCACGTATGTGCCTCGACCATACATCCGGCCTGTCCAACTATCGCAGCGAAGAACCGGACGGCAAACTCCATATACTATTTGAACCCGGTACACGCTATAGCTATTCGGGAGAGGGCATGTGCCTCCTGCAGTTTGTCATCGAGCAGATCACCGGCAAAGACTTCGAAGCCATAGCAGGCCAGAAGGTTTTTCGGCCATTAAAAATGACGCACAGCAGCTTTATTTCCCGCGATGAGGTCGCAGACAAACTATGCACAGGCCACGACAACGCAGGCCGTTGCTACCCGCTCACCAAAACGACAAGCCCCGATTGCTCCGCCAGCATGCGCACATCAATTGAAGACTTTTCCAAATTCTTCACCGTCATCATGGAGCAGAAGGGACTAAAGAAAAGCAGCTATAAAGAAATATTCAAACCACAGATCAAGCTAAGGTCCAAACAGCAGTTCGGCCCCAATAGTAACGTAGAAACCGCCGACAATGACAAAATAGAATTAAGCTACGGCCTCGGATTTGTATTGATGAAAACCCCATACGGCCCCGCCTTCTTCAAAGAAGGCCGCGTCAACGGCTGGCAGCACTACTGCATAGGATATCCCGACAAAGACATAGCCGTCATCATCATGACCAATAGCGACAATGGCGAAAGCATCTTCCGCGATCTGCTATCAGCATCCATCGCCGACACCTTCACCCCCTTCTATTGGGAAAACTACCCGTAAGAAGATCACTTTTTCGACTCGTCATTTCCATGTGATCTATGTTTCTATGTGGCTAAAAATGTATTTGCATTGTAGAGACGCAATACTTTGCGTCTTAGTAAAGCGCAACAGAAACGCAAAGCTCAATGATACCATTTGCCACTTTGCTGCGACGTCCATTTGCCATCCTTTTTAGTATAAAGAATAGTATATCCCGACCCGCATAATCCGGGACATAGTTCTTCTATCATTAAAATAGCCTTCGTCTTATTGACGGAGAAGACCGGCACAGAAATGTTATAATAGTTGTAAGTTACTTTTCTTACTGAATCCAAGTCTGGACTGATCCCATTTGAATGAAGAGAGTTTCGTTCTTTGATCTAACATAAAAGCAATATCCTGCTTGTTCAGGCAAGGCCCGATCTCACTACTGACACTGATGTGATACATTTTTTTCTCTAAAGGGATAAGGTACCCACTTCTTTGCGATTTGACCATCGTGGTATCGCTTGATTTCATCTCTTCTTCTTCCTTTGGTATCAATGCCGAATCCAGCGTAGGTAAATAAGCATTATCATCCCTCGTCCCACAGTGAGTAGCGGGTTCGACATCGAGATATAGCGCCTTTGATAGCTTCTGATCTTTGACCACCATCTGCATAAAATCGTAAATATCCCTTTCTGAAATAGTAGGTGTATTACCTGCGCAGCATCTCATCGATATTAGCAGACCAACAACAATGATTATAGGTAATTTCATAAAGTAGATATTAGATCCGTTTTATCCGTGTCATCCGTGTGCTTTCATTTGCATTATCATCTCAGACTACTTAAACTCATACCCAATATCCCTCCTATAGTACTTCTTCTCATAACTGATCTTCTCCAGCGCTGCATTAGACTTCGCTACCGCATCAGTGATCGTATCACCATAAGATGTCACCGCCAGCACACGCCCGCCATTCGTCAGCACATCATTGCCCACCTGCTTCGTTCCCGCGTGAAAGACTATCGTATTGCCACCGATGCCATCCAGGCCAGTGATCTTTTTATTCTTCTCATAGTCCTCAGGATAGCCGCCCGATGCAGCCACCACCGTACAAACAGGATGCTCATTAAACTCGATGACTTCATTAGCCAGCGTTCCATTTCCCACTGCGTGGAAAT
>JAOQAO010000274.1 GCA_025963485.1 Bacteroidota bacterium
CTATAAAAATCCCTTTCAGGATCGGTCAAGTAGCATTCTAGCCCAGGTAAGGTTCCTCGCGTATCATCGAATTAAACCACATGCTCCACCGCTTGTGCGGACCCCCGTCAATTCCTTTGAGTTTCAACCTTGCGGTCGTACTTCCCAGGTGGCAAACTTAACGCTTTCGCTTGGACACTAACTGTATATCGCTAATGTCGAGTTTGCATCGTTTAGGGCGTGGACTACCAGGGTATCTAATCCTGTTTGATCCCCACGCTTTCGTGCCTCAGTGTCAATACAAGCTTAGTGAACTGCCTTCGCAATTGGTGTTCTATTACATATCTAAGCATTTCACCGCTACATGTAATATTCCATCCACCTCAACTTGATTCAAGTCCATCAGTATCAATGGCAATTCTGGAGTTGAGCTCCAGGCTTTCACCGCTGACTTAACAGACCACCTACGCACCCTTTAAACCCAGTGAATCCGGATAACGCTTGCACCCTCCGTATTACCGCGGCTGCTGGCACGGAGTTAGCCGGTGCTTATTCCCCTGGTACCTTCAAGGCGATATGAATACCGCTTTTTATTCCCAAAGAAAAGAAGTTTACAACCCAGAGGGCCTTAATCCTTCACGCGGGATGGCTGGATCAGACTTGCGTCCATTGTCCAATATTCCCTACTGCTGCCTCCCATAGGAGTCGGGCCCGTGTCTCAGTGCCCGTGTGGCTGATCGTCCTCTCAGACCAGCTACCGATCGTCGGCTTGGTGAGCCGTTACCTCACCAACTACCTAATCGGACGCACACCCATCTTGTACCGCCGGAGCTTTAATTGCAATATGATGCCATATCGCAAAATTATGGGGTATTAATCTCAGTTTCCCGAGGCTATCCCCCAGTACAAGGCAGGTTGTGTACGCGTTACGCACCCGTACGCCACTCTCATAGTATTGCTACCATTTACCGTTCGACTTGCATGTATTAGGCCTCCCGCTAGCGTTCATCCTGAGCCAGGATCAAAATCTCCATTGTAAAAGAGATGATTTTCCTAACTTATAAAAGGAAATGATTATTGATTTTGCTTGGATACCTTATTAGTTATCTATGTTTCTTACCTATATTTCAAAGAACTTTGATGACTGTCCGGATTCGTTAGAACCCTTCCTTGGTCACATTTGCAGTCAGTGTTTTGTTTCCAAATTTCACTTACTATTCAGTGTCGTTTCGATTCGAGCATTTCGCATTCCTGCGAAACGGGACGCAAAAGTAATGGAGTTTGTTCAACTTCCAAACTTTCGTCAGAAATTATTTTTCTTTTTTGTCTCTGCCATTTGGCGTTGACTGGAGCTGCTTGAGCCCTCTCTAAATCAGATGTGCGGTGGTTCCGGTCGAGCCGGAAGCTTTGCCATGTGCATGGCGCGTATCACTACGCTTTGGGTTTTCATTGTGCCGTTCTTTCGAAGCGGGACGCAAAAGTAATAGGATTTTTTCAATCTCCAAACTTTCATGAAAACATTTTCATTTTTCTCAGCTGCTGAAGCTGCGGGGCCTGGTGTGCTGTGGTCTCGGTCGAACCGAGAGCTTTACCATCGAGGCGTTACGTATCACTACGTTTTTACTTGTTTTTATTCCCCCTCCGGAATATTTAAAAGAACGTTTCTTTGTCCGATTGGGGAGTGCAAATGTAGTAATTTCTCACGATCTGGCAAGGGCTACCCTCAAAAAAAGTACAATAATTTCACTGATTTTTGTCACCCGGGTAGCTGCAGTCCGCTATGCCATTGCCTTTCAGGCGATTACTTATTTTTGAAAAAATCAGGATTCTGGCTCGGTACAACCGAAAAGACACAGTCCACCTTTAAAAGGCAAACACATACTTACCCGTTTCATCTCTATATACATAGTTGACCACACGTGGCCACAGGGGCTTGATCATTTCTTTCTCCCATTCATTGAGATCTTTGAGCAGCCCCTCCGCAACCTTAGGCTTGAGTACATATAGATTGATATGCTCTCCCTTATCCTCTTTGATATTATAGAGCTGGTTGTTATTGTCAAATTCATTGACCACGAGCTTCCAGTCTCCTTTCCTTATCGCTTTATTGAAGTCACTCCTCCAGTAGAGCGCCTGATGTGGCAGTTCACTCTTTGCACCATTGATATATGGTATCAGGTCTACGCCATCATATTTCCTGTCCTGAGGCAGTTCCATATTGACAGCCTGCGCCACAGTGGCAAATATATCCAGCGATATCACCGGGCTATTATAAACCGTACCCGCTTTGATATGACCATTCCATTTCATCATAAAGGGCACCCTGATACCCCCCTCAAAGTTGGTGAACTTGCCACCCTTAAACGGCGCATTGTCCGTCGTACCGTTGTAATCTACTCCTCCATTGTCGCTGAGAAATATGATCATCGTGTTATCTGTCTCGCCCAGGCTGTCTACATGCTTTAATAACCTGCCTACCTGGTCATCGAGGTTTTTGATCATCGCAGCATAGGTTCTCTTTACAGGGTCCTTGATATTGGAGTACATTTCATAATACTTCTTCATCGCCTGCAGCGGTGCATGTGGTGCATTATATGGCAGATAGAGGAAATACGGTTTATCCTTGCTCCTGTCTATATATGATATGGCCTCATCAGTGAGCTTATCGGTCAGGTATTTGTCTTCTTCCTTAGCCTCGCAGCAGTTGCGCAATATGGCACAGTTGCCCCGGCGACCTTCCGCCGTCTGCCATTCATGCTGGTCTATATAGTCTCTGCTTATGTGGGTGCTCACGACATCCGGCGCAGTAGTAGGAGCATACAGGGTGAATGCCTCATAAAATCCATACTGATAGTCAAATCCTCTCACCGTCGGCTTTGCGAAATCTGCCGCACCAAGATGCCACTTGCCTATACAGGCTGTAGTATAGTCATAGTGCTTCAGCATATCTGCCAGAGTGATCTCTGATGGGGGTAGCCCCTGACGCAGCCGGTCTTCTGTGTTGGGCACATCGAGTTCTTTGATAGGAGTAAGCGGACGGAAGCGCGGAAGCATTTTAAAGCCATAATACTCCGCCATATTATGAAGGTAGCGATGGTTGGGCTGAAACTCATGCCCGAAGCGCTGCTGGTAGCGACCTGTCAATAGGCCTGCACGCGATGGCGAACAAACAGGTGAAGAGATGTAACCTTCAGTGAATCTGACACCCGCTTTGCCTATGGCATCTATATTCGGAGTAGACACGACCTTATTGCCATAACATGAGAGGTCCGAGGCGCCCAGGTCATCTGCCAATATCAGTATGATATTAGGCCGACTGTGCTTCGCCACGTCCTGCACTTGTGTAGCGAGGAAGTTTTCTTTCCCCTTGATTAATTTCTCGTCAAAATAAATTTTGAATTTATCCGTGACCAGTGGCTTGCGGAGAAATGCAGAGCATACTCCAGCCATGACGAGAATGATCCCGATGAATAGAAACCTTTTTTTATTAAGCATACCTGAAAATACGGATTAAGGCTAAAGAATGATACAATTCTGGCCTGATTTTAGATTAAATTACAAACGTGGGGAAATCCCTGCTATCAAAGGCTTTTCGAGGCAATATTTACCCATTTTGGAAAGAAAAAGGGCCTTGATTAGGGTGCCCCAATGTTTTTGCATTTTATATACTCCTTTTTGCCAATAGTATGATCATTAGTCGCTTGGAGAAGACAGGTTGTCGCCCCGCAACGCTACCCGACAGATCATAGATCATAATGAACCTGGAAGGCGTTATTATCCTTAGAGAAATGTATCGCCCTTGCGTCGTAATTGACAGTAGATGCCATAGCGGTCCTACCATTTTCCTAAATTTCAGGTATATTGTCACTGTATGGCTATACTGCATGATCTGATCAGGCTGCTCGGCGATGAGCAGTTACAGCTTATCACCGCACAAACACTGCCCGTCCGCGAGCGGCAGGTATTGGACTTTATTATCGCAAAAAAGAAGGATAAGCTATTCCCCTCCTCACTGGCGCTCAGGAAACTGGATCTCACACAAACGCACTTCGAGAAAATATGCTCGGTGCTGATGAAAAAGATCGTGCTGCTGCTGGCAGGTCCTGATCCACATGAGCAGTTCCGATTCATACGCAGCTTTTCTAATCGTCCCCCCGGCCTGATCAGACACCAGATGAGGATTTCAGCCAAACAGATCACCGGTCGGGATGCCCTTATACAGTTTTATACCGATTGCTGCGAGATCATTACCCGCTTCAGCACGACAGATATGGACAGGCGTGAGATCACACACTATTCTGGCAAACTACTGGCCCTTATCGATCCACATCAGCATCCGGAAAAATACATCAGGATCAAATGCGATGCGCTCTATGCCACCATATCTATGATCGCACTTGACCTGGGCATAGATGACATGCATACCCGCTCCCAGCTGATACCAAAGATCATGCGGCTCAATGACGAAGCCCGCAATCTTGGCCATCCGGTAGGCAGGCACCATGCACTGCGCATAGCCTCTATGTTCTTCATATCTATCGGCGATGATGACAGGTCTATGGCTCACATCGATGAGGATATCTTTGTCACCGCAGAGCACGAGGCGATATTCTCCGTTAAGGAATGGCTTGAGCCCAGGCTACTGCAGGCAGAGGTATTGGGCTATGCGGGCAAGATCCGGGAGTCCTACGATCTTTTTTGCTCTCTGATCAAGGACCGGAGATCAAAGGATAACCTCAGGCTTACATCCCAGACCCGTTTCTTCAAAGCTGCTATCTCACTCGGTGAGTATGAAGTAGCACGTGAGATACTGGAAAATAACTTTGCAGCTGCGAGCACTGGCCCCAATCTCGATGTCAAGATCATGGCGCACCTCCAGTATATCTGCTACTACCAGCATATAGGCGACCTTCAGCAGGCAGCCACTCATCTCGCCGCTGCGAGGATGAGCATCAGCAGGCAGCGTCAGCAGCAGTATTACATTCAATTACTTTTCTTCGAAAATGCACAGCTCTACCTCACTGCTCAGTATGAAGAGGCCCGGCTGCAGGTACAGCGCAATATCAAATTCCTGAGGTCCAAGAATAAGAATCGTTCTAATTCCGATTATCCTGCGCTGTTCTCCACCATATCTGCCATTTACGATCATCATTTTTCCGGCCAATCGTTCTCTGCCCGTCAGCAGCGCGATTATGATGGTTGCTTTCAGAAGTCTTATTCACACTTCGGCGGCATAGTGAAACGTATGCTGGACATGAAGGGGAACCGGGGTTTCAAAAAACCATCTGCCTCTACTGTATCTCACCTCCATTAAAAAAAGCTGTCCCCCTTGGGGAGGAGCAGCTTCACTTATCATTGGTTTTACTACAATGTCTTATGGCAAGCCCACGTTCCCGATCCTCCCTGACCGTCATTCCACGAGCCATTTATATTATCTCCTGAGATAGTGCCTGATACCGTTCCTGCACCTCCGATACAGCTTGTGCAGCTGACTGATGTACCACTCACAGTGCCCGACACAAGCGTAGCGGTGGAGTGATTATTATCCTTGGCTATAGTCATCCAGGTATTTGCCTGTGTATTGATGATCATATTAAAGACACCGCTACTCGTACCGCCAAAGGTGCCCTCATAGCAGACCACCTGACTGGTTGAAAGTTCCTTGAATACCACGATGGTCGCATTAGGGTGCCCGGCTATATTGATCGCTGTGACTGTAGGACTGCCGCCATTAGCATCCACGACAAACGTTATACTGGCAGCCTGCCCGCTATAGGAACCCGTGAATACACCTGTATAAGGCTGGCCCGCTGTATAGGCGCTTGTGCTGCTCAGGTTGATGGTTTGTCCGTCTATGATGATCACAGCAGAGATACTGTTGCTGCTGTTCTCTATATCTATCAGGACAGTGCCGGTCGATCCGGCTATAGTGCCTTTGTATATCCCCTTTCCGCTATTATCATTTGCGGCGGCGGCAGTGGGAGAGGTAGCGCAGGTGGCACATTTGTATGCGGCTGTTTCGCTCTTTTTGCAGGACGAAAGGCCAATCAGTAATAAGGTCAGAAAAATTAAAGTTTTGGATCTGATACGCATGGATTTTGTTTTTAAAGTGATTAAATCTGTGCGTCAAAGATGCACAGAGCCGATAAAAACCACACGCCCCGAAAAGGAGGTTTTCTTACTTCGTATATACCCTTAAGTTTAAAATGAATGCTTATCCCAGATGCTTCCTGAGTTCTGCCTCGATCCTCTTATACGAGACCAGGAGGGGTTTGCGGGTGATCTCCAGATTGAAGGTATTATCGGTGATCGTATAGTTGCCCTTTATATGGCCGATCATTATAGGAAGGTCGAAAGAACCGGAATGTTCATCCCCATCCAGTGTCCCATTGTGTTTAGCCAAAGCTGTTTTCGCCTTTTCCATGAGTTCCGCTTTGTTTTTCACGGCTCCTATTTCTATTGAGATATGGTGTTTGGACATGCTGCTGATACGTTTGAAACAAATGTAATGAAAATCGAAAAAGCTATATCGCATAATACACACAATGCCTTAAATCAAAAAGCCGCTGTGCAGCGGCTTTTTGAAAATATCTTGATCGATAAAATTTAGAAACGTGGGCAGAACATGATCTCCTTCAGGCTATATACCTTAGGCAATCCTATGTACATCAGCGATATTTCCAGACCACCTGTACCCGCACCTGCTTCTTTAAACTTGCTCACAGTGAAGTCATAGCTCGCTCCAAGCTTAAATCCTTTGACCTGGAATGCAGCATATACTATCGCGGATTCAGCCTGGTGGTATTTTGTGATAATGTCGTTTGCACGGTTATAGATACCCAGTGTGACATTGGTCGTCATATTGATATCATACCCGAATCCCAATCCTGTATTGAGCTCATTGGTGACCGACTGGCGCATCCACAGTACAGATGGGAGTATGTGTATCCTCCTTCCTATCGCGAAATCCAAACCGCCGGATATATTGCCGCGCAGATAGAGTGATTTCTTGTCCTGGCCTGTGCTGAGGTTATACTTTGGCACAGTCGTATTGAATATAGTACCACCGAGGTATAAGCTGATCTTGCTGGTCAGTTTGCCATAATACAGCAAGCCGATATTGAGATTTACGTACTTGAGGTTTGGCTGGAGATTCACACCACTGAGGATATTACCGTTGAATTCATTTCCCTGGTACTGGCTGGCAAACTGTGGATTCTTATAGCTGGTCTGCGTAAATCCGACCTGAAGGCCCGCCGAGAGCTGGTGATTAGGACCCAGGTGCTTGATATAAGAACCCGATGCTTCTGCACTGAATGTGCCAAAAGAGCTGGCACCCGCTGCGTCATATAATATGAACGCACCCACACCTACCGCATCACCTTTGGTACCGACTGCTATCGGCATGTCAAATGACACCGACGGGGTTTGGTATGGCGAGTTGAAAAAGCCACTGTGTACACCGGAGAACCATTGGTTCCTGTATATCACACCTACTCTGTATGTACCCGGTACGACACCTGTGAGAGCAGGATTGGTAGTGAGTGGGGTATTGTAAAACTGGGTATAGTGGATATCCTGTGCACCTGCGGCCAGGAAGGTAAATACTGCAATAAGGACTAAATAAATTTTCTTCATTTCAAATTATCTATATGGTTTAGGATAGGGTATGCTTTGGTTTTTACCAGACGAGCGCGACATTGCCGGTCACAGTAGGATACAGTTTATTGGTTTGCTTATTGCGCACCTTGGCGAGATAAACATAGTTGCCCTGTATCTGGAGCTTGCCATTGAAGTGGCCATCCCATTTGTCAGTGCCTTCGCGTTTGTTGTTAAATACCATTTCACCCCAACGGTTGAATACGCTAAGCTCATCGAGTAGCACGATATCGCCCTGATTGATGATAGTGAAATATGTATTCTCATTAGGTACGCCCACACCACCTGGCAGGAACGCAGTAGGAAAAGCAAAGTCATTCTTGATAGGCACTGTATCTATCAATGCATAAATTGTATCTGTAACTACCGGAGTATATGCCCCCTTAGTGAACTTTATCCTTCCCGAGCCGGTTTGTCCTGGCAGAAAGGCTACATCCTGCATACTTTCCCATTGAGATGGTGTACCTCTCCAGCTGCCGATAGATGCCCACGGGCCATCAGCTATCTGGTCAGAATATATGGAAAGATCTACCGGTGAAGCATTGTCAGATGCTGTGATGATATGATAGAACACATCATTTACACTCTGCACGCTTCCTGATTTCTTTGTGATATCATAGCCATCATCCGTAGTAGTAGTCACGCTCGGCGCATCTTCAGCATACCTTACTTTGTAGTACCTCGCCTGTGTATTGGCAGGTACGACAGACGCTTCACGTATCTTAGGGTTACCGCCATTACTGATTCCCGTAGGGAATATGTATTCTGCTTTTTGGTTTGTATTCCTTACGAGCCTTCCACCTACAGTACTGCTGACAAAACCATTATTGACCGTATTCTGCACGATAGCGGCAGGATCAGGATTGGATACCAGGAGGGTATTGGTCAGCGTAGCATGCTCGGAGCTGGCGAGCCAAAGCGAATTGGTCACGGTGACATCACCATTAGTTTGCGTTTTGGTGCCCACTCCGATCGGAGTAGAATCGGTGAGATTGTAAAAAACATTCTGACCTGATCCTGTGATCTGTTGATTAGTACCGTAGAGAGTTACCCATGACTGATCGGCAGTAAATGTTGCGTTATTCACCCAGTCGCCTTTGACGAAGTACTGGCCTGTATTAGTACCCGATCCGTTAGCCACACCCGTGGTGTTGACGAAGCTGCCTTCGACCACAACAAGTCCTGCATTCTTAAATATCCCGGTAGTAGAGCCATTATAAGTGGCATCGTTTTCGAGGGATCCCGATCCGATTGTGCCATCGGTTACGACGATCATTTGTCCCCCAGCGGTCACCACTACCGGAGCACCGCGGTTGACGAAGGTCTGAGCATAGGTCGCTGAGCAAGCGACACCGATCAAAAATACGAGTAGTAATTTCTTCATTTTTACAAGGTAAATAAGGTACTACACCACAATAATATGGCATATCAAGTAGCGTAAAATTAGAATTTTCTCACTTATTGTCAAATTTTTAGAAAAAAAACTCTGTAAATCAACCTTTAGCCTAAATCAAGGACATTTAACAACAAAAAGGTGCAAGACAGGCATGGCGAGCGGGGCAGCATATCCATACATTAGCCGAAATATTAGCCTTGTCATGAAAAAAATCACGTATTTAATCGCTTTTCTAATCCTATCTGCTTCATTATCATCTTGTTTAGTGTCAAAAAAGAAGTTTGACGAGCAGGAAGCCCTCGCCAAAAGGAACATGGCCGAAAAGCGCGACTGCAACGAAAAGCTGGATAAAGCCAATGCCGAGATCAAAAATCTCAATGACCAGCTCGCAAAACTCGGTACAGAGATCGAAGAACTAAAAAATAAGAACCTGACCCTCAATGAACAGCGCGACCGCCTCCAAAAGGCAAATGAGGATGCCACCGCCCTTTATGACAAACTCAAAAACCAATACCAGGACCTGAGCAAAACATCGTCAAAGGATAAAGAAAAACTAAGCCTCGCCCTGGCCGAGAAAGAAGCAACTCTGGATGCCAAGGAAGCCGAACTCAAAAAACTCTCGGATGCACTCAAAGATCGCGAAAAACGGGTCCACGACCTCGAGGCGCTCATGTCAAAGAAAGATGCTGCCCTCAATGACCTCAAGAAAAAAATAACTGATGCCTTGACCAACTTTACCAGCGACGAACTCAAAGTCACTCAGAAAGACGGTAAAGTATATGTATCACTCTCTGATAAACTCCTATTCAAATCAGGAAGCTTCGCCGTAGATGAAAAAGGCAAAAGCGCTATCGTGAAAGTAGCCGAAGTCATGAACAAACTCACAGATGTCACCCTCGTAGTAGAGGGCCACACAGACAACAAGCAAGACACAGCAGCCAAGGGGGAAGTAAAGAACAACTGGGACCTCAGTTCGATGCGTGCAGCAGCGGTCACGGCTATCGTGGTCAGCGACGGCAAACTCGATCCTAAGCGCGTAGTTGCAGAAGGTCATGGAGAATTCACGCCGGTAGAGTCAAATGAAACAGCCGATGGCCGCAGCAAGAACCGCCGTATCGAGCTGGTACTATCTCCTGATCTCAAGGAGATATTCAAAATACTGGATACGGCTACGCCGTAATTAAGAATTCATGGGTTTATGTATTTACAGATTCCCTGATTTTCAGATCAACTGATCGACCCTCAAATCTCATGTCCCATATCTCCTATCTATGTAGTAATATTGCCCTGCAATGAGAAAAGAGCCAAAACTGATCGAGAATGTACCTATCACCGCCATGGCCTCCAAAGGCACCGGCATAGGCAAAGTAGAAGGGAAAGTATACTTCATAGAGCGGGCAGTGCCCGGAGATGTGATAGATGCCACTATCACTACTGACAAGAAAAAATATGCCGAAGGCCATATAGCCAATCTGATCACCCCATCTGAGCATCGCACTGAGCCGGTATGCGAACACTTCGGCACCTGCGGAGGATGCAAATGGCAGCATATCAAATACGAGGAACAACTCACCTACAAAACACAAATAGTAGAAGACGCCCTCATCCGCATCGGCAAGCTCACCATACCAGAGGTCAAGCCTATCATCGGCACAGCCTCTCCTTACTTCTATCGTAATAAGCTTGAGTATAGTTTCACAGACCGCAGATGGCTGCAGCAGGCAGAGATAGATGGCGGCGAAGAGTTCGACCGCAGGGGTCTGGGCTTCCATATACCCGGCAGCTTTATGATGGTGCTGGATATCAAAAAGTGCTGGCTGCAAGCCGATCCGTCGAACGCGATCCGCCTCGCCACTCGCGACTATGCTCTGGCAAATGACTATACCTTCTTCAATCTCAAAACACAGGAAGGGCTGCTGCGCACGATGATGATCCGCACTACCTCACTTGGTGAGATCATGGTACTGGTGATGTTCACGGAGCAGGATGAGGAAAAAATAACAGCGCTCCTCGATCATCTCGCAGAACAGTTTCCGCAGATCACCTCGCTGCAATATGTGATCAACAACAAGCGCAACGACACCATATACGACCTGCCTACTTATGTCCATCAGGGCAAAGACCATATCGTAGAGCAACTTGGCGATTATAAATTTAAGGTCAACCCCAAGTCATTTTTCCAGACCAACTCCGATCAGGCGAAGGTGCTGTATGATGTAGCGAAAGAATTTGCAGACCTGAAACCAACTGATGTGGTCTATGACCTCTATACTGGCGTAGGTAGTATCGCGATCTATGTATCTGCTCTCTGCAAAAATGTAGTCGGCATCGAACAAGTGGAAGCCGCCATAGAGGACGCTCACGAAAACGCTGAACTCAACGGCGTAACCAATTGCGATTTCTACGCTGGCGATGTCCGCATGATGCTGAAACCAGACTTCATCAAAAAACACGGTAAGCCTAACGTCGTCGTCACCGATCCACCACGCGCAGGCATGCACGAAGATGTGGTCAAGGCACTGCTCGAACTCGAAGCGCCACGCATTGTATACGTCAGCTGCAATCCCGCCACACAGGCCCGCGACCTCGAGCTGTTAGCCGCTAAGTACGACATCAAGAAAATACAACCGGTAGATATGTTCCCCCAGACGACGCATATAGAGAATGTGGCGGTGTTGGAGTTAAGAGGATAATAGCATCCAAAAGATTAATTATATATTGAGTCTTTCATCCTTCAGAAAACTATTTCTCCTTTGAAACTATTCGAGAAAATCATCACTGGCATCGTTATAGTAGCCTTTATCACACGGCCATTTGTTGATTTCTATGGGCTATTATTTCTTGCCATTTTCCTTCTGATGCTGGTTTACGCAGTAGGAGGCTACTGGCTTTTCAATCTCCCCGGTACCGACAAGCGCAAATTCATACCCATCCTTTCAGGATTTGTACTGGCCTCATCCCTTTTCACCTGGTTTCTCACTATCCACCTGAGATTTAATTTCACATTTATCATGCTCCTCCCGCTCCTCAATGCTCTGCTCTTTTCAGGCCTTGGAGCATTGATGATATTTGAGAAAAAACTGGGAGGCATCGCTCCTAATATCAGGCCTATCTTTTTCAGGTCATTGTGCATCCTGGCTATTACCAGCTTTCTGGCTTATATGCCGATCAGCTTCAAACCATACCGCATAGTGGCTAAAGCCTTAAACAAAGGCAATAAAGAACTGGTCAACAATGTTTTAATGTTTGACTATACCGCCGAATTTGAAACTGCTTACAAAAAAGGAGATTGCGATCAGGCCATATTTTATGCGGAAAAGGCCAACCATGCCGGTCTTATCTGGCTTGGGGCAGACGAGGATGCGGCGATGAACGATACGATCATCAGTGGAGTATTCAACGGTATAAAAACGGATAGCATCAGAATATCTTTCGATGATCTAAGGCAATTGAAAAAGAAGCTGAATGGCCAGCCAGACAAAAGGGAACTAGCAAAGATCGGTGTGACCTATGACAATCTCTATGACTCTTATAAATGCAAGGCCCGATCTGCTTATGACCAGGGCCACTATGAATCGGCGTTGAAATACTATATCAAAGCAGATAGCGCTGCCTATGATCTATATGAAGGGACCAAGCGAAGAGCTTGGTCCTTACAAATAATTGCAAGATGTTATCAGGGACTAAAGCGCTATTCCGAGGCTGATTCGCTTTTGTTAAAAGCCATAGATATATGCCTCGCTTCAAAAGATACCTTCAGCACGGGAATGGCTAATCTCATAAGTGACCTAGCCACATCCTATTCAGAACAAAAGTATTACTCTACTTCCAACTCTTTATACAGAACGGCCAATGTCATGTTTAAAAGAGATAGCCTTGACAAGGACAGTAAAGATAATCTAACTGAAAACTACTTTCATTTATCTATGAACTTCTTAATGCAGGACAGTTTGGAACAAGCACTTTTTTATATTCATAAATCCTTCGATCTTGAAAAAAAATATGATGCAAATTATTGTCAAACTTCTCTCGCTTATGGCGATTATTTATACAAATTAAGCTTGTATGAAAGGGCAGATTCTATATACAAGGATGCACTGGTCTGTTATCGGAGCAAATATAAATCGGATCATCAGATCATAGCAGAGTGTGATGTATTTTTGATCTATACCACGTTAGCCCTCGCACGATATGATGAGGTCAAAAAGTATTTGGAAAATGGCCTATCCATCACAGAAAAAAACTATGGCTCCGAAAATTCTGAATATGCTCGGTTCTTGTTGCTATCGGGGCATTTAAACAAAATACTCAGCGAGTATAAAAGGGCCGAATCCGACATAACAAAGGCACTGCACATCTATCGGCAGGCACGAGGTGCAGGGGATCAAGCGATAGCCCTATCCGACCTCGCTGATTTGGAAGTCACTTTGTCGCAGCCGGCGCCGGCGAAGGAACACGCCGATGAAGCGATGGTACTCGCCGCGCCGATGATTAGGACAAATCAACCCGGAGTCGCCAATCTCCTAAGCCAATTGGGCCATGTTTATTACGCGAATAGTATCTATAAACTCTCGGACACCTTGTACAATAAGGTCCTCACCATCAATGCAAGTTATGGACTCTCACACACGGCGGGTACCGCGATAGCTCTAAATGGATTAGGGCTGAATGCCACTGCAAAAAAGAATCTCGCCGCAGCAGACAGCTTTTTTGCAAAGTCTCTGAAACTCCATCTTGATATTTTCCATGAGCAGAATCCGCTGACTGCTCAGGTTTATTTGAACTACGCCTTATTGAATATAGATCAGGGCAAACTATATGAGGCTGAAACTAAACTGGCCAAAGCGCAGGAGATCAATAAAAAATTCTTTAAACCTGATCATGATGTTTTTGGCGATATATGGGTAGCGATGGGCGACTTGTCAAAAAAGAAAGGGCAAAAAGATATAGCCAGGGAATATTATCAAAAAGCTTTGGATATTTACTCGGCAAAGTTTGAAGCAAGCCACTGGAAAGTGGTAAACACGAAAAGGAAATTATAAAAACGTAATCTGAATGAATAGAATAATCACAATAGCAGTTCTCGCATTAATTTTGCTTTGTTCATGCCATGACAAGGATAAAGACAAAATAACTTTTAATTATATTTTAATTCACTCTATGATTGAAGTTGCTCAACCGAAGCAGTAGAAATTTATTGATAAAATGACTGATGAAATACGCTTAATCAAGGAGGACACATCCAGGACATTGGATTCAACTATGTTGAAGGCTTACCTTGAAACGGCAAAAACCGAAAACGATGATATGCTGAAGGTTCTGCGAAATGCTGAAGAAATCGATGATGAGTTGAAGTACAAAGAAAAAGCAATTGAGTATGGCAATATTATAAGTGGCTTATATGAAAAAGAATTTCCGCAAGCGATCAGCTTACTGGGATCCCATGATGATAATAGAATCGAAACTGCGACGAAGACCCTGGCTCCCGGACTTATCAAAATGAAAGATGCAGGTGAGGAAGTGGAGCAATTATCCCTGCGGGTAAAAGAAAAATACAACATAAATCTAAAAGAAGAACCTCCGACATCGATACCTGCGCAATAGCAGTGGTCTACAAGCTTGGATTCTGATTTAATTCTTGTTTGCTTCGCTTCCAGAATTAAAGTTGCTTGCCTTGAAAGATAAAACATGGTTCTCCTCCACTCTCCTCGACTGGAACCGCCAGTCCAATGACCGCCAAATGCCTTGGAAGGGGGAGAAAGACCCTTATCTGGTGTGGCTCTCTGAGATCATCTTGCAGCAAACGCGTGTCGAGCAAGGATTACCTTACTTTCTACGGTTCAAAGAAAAATATCCTACTGTAAAGCATCTTGCCAAAGCGCCCGAAGATGATGTCATGAGGCTGTGGCAAGGACTTGGCTACTACTCCCGAGCCCGCAATCTGCATCACACGGCAAAGCACATCGCCTCTGAACTTAAAGGCATTTTCCCCGCTACCTATCACGACATAGTAAAGCTCAAAGGAATCGGTCCATATACAGCCGCCGCTATCGCTTCATTTATTTTTGGTGAAAAGCAGGCGGTCGTCGATGGCAATGTGATAAGAGTACTCGCAAGGATATATGGCATAGACTTGCCCTTTGATACTACTGAGGGGAAGAAAGCTTTCTCCGAACTCGCCCAGAAGCTCATCAGCGATACACATCCCGGAGAGTACAATCAGGCCATCATGGACTTCGGCGCCACGGTCTGCGTTCCTGCAAATCCCAAATGCGATATATGCCCCTTCGCAGATAAATGTGTAGCCTACCAGGAAAACAGGCAGGAGGAACTGCCCGTCAGGGCCAAACGTATCACAAAAAAGGAACGCTTTTTCTATTATGTAGTCCTAAAGGACAATAAGGAGATCATCATTACCAAGCGCAGCGCCAATGATATATGGAAAGGCCTGTACGAACTACCCATGCTGGAATCGCCGAAGGCCATTCGTAAAAACATCGGAGAGGCGGTGAGCACCTTTCTCGGAAAAAAGGTTAAAATAGAGAGCTATTCAAAGCCTTATACTCAGCAGCTTACGCACCAGACTATACAGTCTGTGTTTATCTTTATAGATGGTGAAGACCTTCAAAATGTTCACATTGAAGGGGCACAGAAAGTGCCGCTCAAAAAATTGCCTACCTTTGCCTTTCCAAAAGTGGTGCATTTGTTCTTAGTCGAAAATTCACTACTTTAGGAATATTATTAACTAACAAACTATAACAATGGTAAACAGAGTAACACTCTTAGGCAGATTGGGGAAGGACCCGGTCTTGAAACATTTTTCTGAAAACAATGTGATAGCGGAATTTTCGCTCGCTACCACCGAGTCCTACAAGGACAAGGAGGGCAAGTGGGTAGAGGTCACCGACTGGCACAATATCAAGATCCCTTTCAAAAATATGGCTGAACGGGTTGAGAAATACCTCAAAAAAGGTAGTCAGGTATTTATCGAGGGCAAGATCAAGACGCGCTCATACGATGATAAAGATGGCAACAAGAGGTATATCACGGAGATAGTCGTCGAGACCCTGCGCATGCTGGACAAAAAGGACAGCAGCGGAGCATCTTCCGGCGTGAGCGAGCAAGGCCAAAGCTACGCATCACAACCACAACAGGAGTATGCACAGCAAGACAACAGGCCGGCATCTAACATAGACGATGACCTGCCATTCTAAAAACCAACCGAAACAAGCAGGGGGCCGAGTGCCCTCTGCCTGTTTTTCCCTATTGTTTCACTAAACCCCAAAAGACTTGGACCCCGGACCCTTAGTAGTACCTTTCCACTTTAGTTGCCTGACAGTTTTCCTCAGCAGCTTTGTTAATGTGCCCTCTCTGACCGTGATCATATCCGGTCTCATTGGTTTTGTTCTTGTGTTTTGCTCTGCCCTGATGGCTGCATCAGAGATAGCATTCTTCTCCATCTCACATGCCGAGCGTGACGAGCTCCGCGAAAGCGAAGAGGTCGTGGACAAGCGCCTGGTCAAACTGCTCGACAGGCCACGCTACCTCCTTTCCACTATTCTCATAGGCAACAATGTCGTCAATATCGGTGTGATCATCATCTCGTATTTTATCATCACACATCTATTCAACTTCCAGGATGTCTCGCTGAAATATTTCACCATACCGGCAGCGACTTTCGACTTTACGATAAACGTCCTTGTAGTTACTTTTTTCCTTGTGCTTTTTGGCGAAGCCATACCCAAAGTTTATGCCTCGCACAATAAGATGAAAATCGCCAAAGCCGTCTCAGGATTATTTGTCGTGCTCAATCGCATCTTCTATCCGCTCAACTATATACTCGTAGGCTCTACATCCATGATAGAGAAACGTATCAAACGCCACAACGCCGAGATGGACATAGAGGAGATCAATAAGGCCATAGAGATCACTGTAGAAAATAAAGAATCGGGCAACGATGTGAAGATGCTCAAGGGTATCGTACACTTCGGCAACCTGACCGTGAAGCAGATCATGCGCCAGCGTATGGAGGTGGCCGCGGCCGATATCACCTGGGGTTTCGAGGAACTGCTAAAATACGTCCGCGAGGTCGGCTACTCACGTATACCCGTTTACTCAGAAAACATAGATCAGATCCAGGGTATTCTTTATATCAAAGACCTTCTGGAACATATCAATCAAGACGGCAATTTCGGATGGCAAAAGCTGATACGCGAACCGCTACATGCACCGGAAACCAAAAAGATAGACGACATGCTCCGCGAATTTCAGGAGAGCAGGATGCACCTCGCTATCGTGGTGGATGAGTTCGGCGGGACGTGCGGCATCGTGACCATGGAGGATATAGTAGAAGAAGTGATAGGTGATATCAAGGATGAATTTGATGAATCAACTGATACCAATATCCGGAAGATAGATGACAACACCTATATCATCGAAGGCGTCATGCCGCTCAATGATTTCTCCAAAGCCCTGAACGTCGATCCCGACTACTTTGATGAAGTACGCGAAGATGCGGAGACACTTGCAGGCCTGCTGCTCGAGATCAAAGGCCGTATACCCAAGGCTGGCGAGGAAATAAATTATGAGGGTTTTACGTTCAGGATATTATCTATCAAGAATAACCGGATAGAAAAAGTAAAGCTGGAAGTAGAAAATTAAAAATCAAGTTACGTGATCAAAGCATTCAGGTATTTCTCTTTAGTCATTCTTCTTTACTCATTGAGCAGCTGCCACGGCGATTATTCACCGAAACCTAAATCCTATCCCCGTGTCATATTCCCTGAAAGGAAATTTGCGATGTATGATGCCCCGGCCTGTCCGTTTAAGTTTGAACTGCCGGTATATGCCCGCATACAAAGAGACAGCTCGGCAAAGGGCATGCAGAACCCATGCTGGTTAAATATTGTTTTCCCTGACTTCAACGGTACGGTAAATCTGACCTACAAAGAGATCACGAAAGAAAATACCCTGGAGCAGTTGCTCGAAGACGCGCATAAACTATCCTTCAAGCATACCAAGAAAGCTAACTATATAGACGAAAGCTTCATCACCAATAAACATGGGGTAAGTGGAATCTTCTATAATGTCGGTGGCGATGCGGCGTCCAATGTGCAGTTCTTTCTCACCGATAGTTCCCATCACTTCATACGCGGTTCACTGTATTTCTACAATGAACCCAACAGCGACTCCATGGCTCCCGTGCTGACATACGTCCGCCAGGACCTGGATACGATACTCAATACTTTCCAGTGGAAATAAGTCTGCTGTCTTAGCGACATTTAGCAAATGAACTTTTGATTTTCGGTATCTTTGGCGCCTGTCATGAAAAAGGTATTTCTCATCTCCTCCGTTTTATCTGTCATTTTATGCTCCTGCCAGTTAGCGAGGACCGTTGTCTACAATGACCCCGGCCTGCAGGATTTTAAGTTTATGCCGTACTCCAGAGTGAAGGCCGGCAACTATCAGCCGATCCCGGAAGCTTCTTCATACAATACCATGAAACTGCCTGATTCCTTAAGACGGGCTCTCACACAGACGCAGACAGTCGCTTTCCTGGTATTGAAGCACGACAGCATAGTCTATGAGTGGTACGCACCCGGATACACGGACAGCAGCCGGACCAACCCTTTCTCTATGACCAAGTCCATCATGTCTATCCTCACCGGCGTCGCACTCAAAGAGGGAAAGATCCAGAGCATAGATGACCCTATCGGGAAATACTATGAGCCATATAAGTACGGCGACCTTGGTAAGGTGACGCTTCATCACGTGATCACTATGTCATCAGGTCTCAACTATCACGATCAATACCTCAATCCATTCGGGCATGTGGCTACCTTATATTATGGCCGTGACCTGCGCAAGTTTGTCAATACGATGAAGTATGAGAAACCCGCTGGCTATGAGTTCCGCTATAAAAATGTGGACCCGGAGATACTCGGTGTTGCCCTAACCCAGGCTGTGGGCATGAATATGACCCAATATGCCTCCGAGAAACTCTGGGGCCCGCTCGGTGCAGCGCATGATGCCTACTGGCTGACAGATAGAAAGGGCGGCATGGAAAAAACCTATTGTTGCTTTCACTCTAATGCACGTGACTTTGCGCGGATAGGTATGCTCTACGAGCACTATGGCAATTGGAAAGGCACACAGATAGTGGACAGCAGTTATGTACGCGCATCGCTCACGCCTATCAATTTGCCGGACGGCGAGCGCGGTGACACGGTGATATGTAAACGATACGGCTATCTCTGGTGGCTGAGAAATACGGACGGCAAAAGCGACTTCAGGGCTGATGGCATGAAAGGTCAATACGTAGGCGTACTGCCCGACAAGGATATTGTATTTGTAAGACTCGGATTGAGGGATTGGTATAGCTCAGGATCGCGCTTCAAGCATGGTGGTCCATTCCTATATGGCACGATAGTGAAGATGCTAAGGCAAATGTTTTGAGGCAATTGACAAATGAGGTAAGACAAGAACAGGTTTCGCTAAATCTTAAAGTGCTTCAGCCTGCGTACTTCCTCCTCATTGAGGAAGCGCCATTTGCCGCGCGGAATATCCTTTTTGGTAAGGCCGCCAAAGTAAACGCGGTCGAGCTTGACCACATCATAACCGAGTGATTCGAATATACGGCGTACTATGCGGTTCTTTCCGGAGTGTATCTCTACTCCTATTTCGGTCCTGACCTTGGGGTTAGTATAGGCGAGCTCTGTGACCTCTGCGATACCATCTTCCAGCACCACGCCATGTTTGATCTTATCAAAATCGTCCGGCTTCAACGCCTTGTCGAGTACCGCATGGTATATTTTCTTGATCTCCTTGGATGGATGTGTCAGGTTCTGTGATAGCTCACCATCATTGGTGATGAGTAGTACGCCTGTCGTATTGCGGTCAAGACGGCCTACAGGATACAGACGCGGTTTTTTAGCGCCTTCGATCTGGGCATAGGCAGACCTGATCAGGTCGAGGACAGTCTTACGGTCCTTCTCATCGCTGGTGGTTGTGATACAGTCCTTAGGTTTATTGATGAGGATGTAGATCTTTTTTTCCGGAGTGATGCGCTTTTCACCAAAGGTGATCTTGTCGGCAGCTTTCACGCGGTAACCCATTTCTTTGATCACCTCGCCGTTGACTTTTACTTTTCCTTCAGCTATCAACTCATCTGCTTTCCTGCGCGATGCGATCCCGGCGTGAGCGAGAAATTTATTGAGGCGCATACTCTCTATCGGAGCGGGTGCTTCGACAGCTTCTGTTTCGAGGCCTTTTAGTTTGCTGAGGCGCTTCTGTATCTTGGAGTCGAGCGATGTGGCTGGAGCGTCACTTCTTTTCTTTGGGGCGTGAGTAGACTTAGCTGTTTTTTTGAAAGGCTGCTCCGATAACTCAGGTGCAGGTTTTTTCTCATAAAACTTCTCAAAAGGACTATTCTTGCTCTTACTATTCTCCGGTTTGCTCTTCGCCACTATCTTTTTGTTATCGCCACGAATATAAACATTTTAACCGCTTCTTCCCCCTTCCCGTCCCTTCTATCACAGGAGAAAAACAACATGCTAAATTTTCACTTCAATTCTACCGAGATGATCTCCACTTTGCGCTCCAGCGCAGCAGCGGGATTGTATACAGAATTTCTCGTATCCTCCAGTTTATCACTTACTGTTTTAGCGGCTCTCTCCTCTCCGAGTGATTCGTTTTTCAGCACCAGGTTGCCATTTTCTATATAGTACATAAACATCCCGTCGCGATAGTGATAGAAGTAATTTTTGAGCGAAGCGATACGCCTATAGCCCAGTTTGATATTGTATTGATTATAGTTGAGCGGAGAACAGTAACCCTGGATCGTGATCTCAACCTTCTTACCCGATTGGAGTATATCCAATAGCTGACGGCTAAACTGTATGAGATCGTAGTAGCCTTTATCGACCTTTTTAGTAAAGAGGTCGAATACTTCTTTCTCCGCTTCTACCTTATTATCATTCTGAAGTCCCTTGCCAAACTCCTTTTTGTACCGGTCTAAAAGCCTCCAGTACGACTGATAAGTTTCTACGTAGTTGAGCGTAGTAGAATCCCTGAGGTTGCAGCACTCCGGTTCGTCATTGTGAAAGTATAAAGTGACAGGCAGTAACTGCTTTATCTTTGTCACCGACCGATCTATAAAAACTTTCTGCTGAGTGTCTACGAGAGCTGTTGCCGTTTTAGTCGTAACCGATGTATCTCTCCTCGTTTCTGTCACCACGGCTATCGTTTTGACAGGAGTATCTGTTTTCGTTTCCGTCACGACGGTGATCTTCGTGTCGGGTGTATCAACTTTGACGGCGACCACCACCGTAGTGTCAATGACAGGCGGCAGATCTATACGTTCCCCGGTCTGGTACATCCATATGTCATTACAGCAGGTTTCGGACTTGATATAGCGCGATCCTTTCCTGTTTGATGAGAAGTAATTCTTTGAGCGATCAAAGGTTTTGTAGAAATAGAAATCGTTCTGCGGGGAATTGATCGCATGCCCAAGATTTTTGGGTGCGGACCATGTCCCATTCTGCCACGAAGACGCGAACATATCGAGCCCGCCAAAACCATAATGCCAATTGGATGCGAAATACAATTTATTATCACGACCATCATAGAAAGGCGAGAACTCTTCGTCTATCGTGTTGATCTCGGTGCCGAGATTGACCGGCGCCTGCGGAGTGTCCCTGATGATGCGGCTCATCCAGATATCCGTTTTGCCATATCCACCCGGACGGTCGCTGACGAAATACAAAGTCTCCTCGCCAGTCTCCTTCTTCCCGATATTTGGCTGTGTGGACGTGTAGCCGGAGAGATTGATCACGGAGTCCAGCTTCTGAGGAGCGGAAAAAGAATCTTTTGAGACCTGGCACACATAAATATCGCACCTGAGCACAGCGCTGAGCACAGACGGCGGATCGCATTGTGTGAAATAAAATCTATTGCGAGCATTATTGTAGGCTCCGTTAGCTACATGTTTTCCTGCATCTACAGCTATTGAAAGCAATTTAGATGTCGCATAGTTTGAGTCACTCACATATATCCTCGCCAGAAAGTTCTCTTTCTTTTTAGGAGGACTCAGGTTGCGTAAAGAAGAAAACAAAAAATGCCCATCGGGGCTTTGAAAGGGATTGGTCTCCGAGTATGGGGTATTGATCGTGTCGGGCAGGTGGATGATCTTTATTTTCTCATCGGTTATATTGGCCTTGGCCCAGCTGCACGACTCTATTTCCTGCTGCGCTTTGACACTATAGTAGTCTTTGCTCTTGTAGTGATTCAGAAATTTTTTGAACTGGACCGCAGCTGCATCATAACGACCCAGATAGTGAAGCATGGAACCATACCAAAACACGGCTAGCGGATATTCCTTAGTATAATCCTCTTCGCTTACCTTTTTATAGACCTCTGCAGCATTCTTATAATCATTGAAACAACGGAGTGCCTCTGCGTATTTGAATTTTAATTCGATATTGAATTCGTATTTCTCCAGGCCCTGACGGTAATATTCGGCCCCATTGTAGCACTCTCCCCTTTTCACGGCGTCATCTCCGTATGAGAGGTATTGTTTTGCAGTCTGAGCGCTCGCGTCAGCCCCAAAATGTAGCATGACCAATACAAGTATCAATATCCTGTATGGGTGCGACATGGATTTGACAAACTTAGAATATAGGGCAGGCAGCAAAATTGGAATTGAGTTTTTTGATTCTTGAAAGTATATAGATGACCGACAATTCAAAACCGCCGTTGTATCTGCTCGCTGGTGTGAAGTTGGAGTGGTTGATGTCGTAACTGCAGTTGACCTGGAGATTATTGTAGTCCATGCCCACCATGACGGCCGGCGCATCCCCTATGCGGTAGTAAGCCCCTGTATTGAGCGCTATGCGCTGCGTAGGTTTGTTGGAAATATAGGTTTTGAGATGGATGCCCGGCACAAACTCCTGACGGCTCTGCTGCCGCTGAAATAAAAACTCAGGCACCAGGTCCAGCTTAGCGGCGATCTTGAACTGGCCACGGAAATGAAAGTTATACATCGGCGCGAGCGTGACGGAGTGGTCTCCATAAAAAGACTGGCTTGGCATATTAAAGTGCGCTATAGAAATACCAAACGTAAAATTCTTCCGTATCCCCATATTCCATTTATATGTGAGGCCCATGGCCATATCCACAAAAATAAAATTGGTCCGGCTGTAGGTCTCGCTTGGTGGAGTATTAGGATCGAAAGCATCACCATTGAACTGATTATCAAAAAAGAGATGGGTATAATCGAATGAGCGATTGACGATGCCGATCTGATAGCCGATGCCAATAGTGTTCAGATCATGATGTCCCCAGTTGAGCAGGTATGACATAGAGTATGCGACATGCATCGAGGTAAATTTGGAGTCACCAGCGCGGTCGTAATAAAACAAAAGGCCTCCTCCAATTTTGTCATTGTTTTTTAGCGTTACAAAGTTCATATCTGCCGAGATCGAAGCGGTATTGTAAGCCACGGGCACTGACTGCCATTGATTTTTGTAGTTTCCCACGAAGCGCATGTCTCCGTCAAAGAGATTGGTATTGGCTGGATTTTGATTGAGCGGAGAGAAGTTAAATTGGGTGAAGTGGATGTCCTGGGAATAAGAAACAAGAGACAAGAGACAGGAGATGAGAGACAATACAAAAACCCTTACGCTCCTCCCGGAAGGAAAGAATAATGGATATCGTATTTGTCTTTTACGCAACATATTTACTGTCTTAGTGTAGGGACAGGTCGCGACCTATCCCTACGAATTACACTATCTCAATAAGGTGACATTGCCTTTCTGAAAATACTTCTCGCCACTGTCACAGGTGCCCTCGACGTACCAGCCGAAAACTGCCGGGTCCAGCCTCGATCCGTGAAAAGTTCCATCCCAACCCGCATTGATATCGCGCGTCTCAAACATCTTCTGCCCCCATCGGTCATAGACAGTGAAGTACAGGTCCTGTATCAAATTGCCCCGCACAAATAGCTTGTCGTTTTTGCCATCATTATTCGGGCTGAAGGCATTGGGTACAAATATGTGTGATGAAGCACAAGGAGTGCGCCTTACCTTTACTTTAACCGAATCGCGTACCTGGCATCCGTTCTGATCGGTGACGGTTACCCAGTAGGTCGTGTTCGTTTTAGGAAAAGCTTTTGGACTGTCTATGGCGGTGGATGACAGTGTAGAGTCTGCATCCCATCTGACTGATGCCGCTGAAGTATACAGCACATGTAGCTGCGAGGTATCACCAAAATCAATAGTATCGGGGATAGCATTGGCCGTCACATTCTGCAGGGCAGAAATGACATTAACACTGATACTGTCCCTATACATGCAGCCTGTCACTGTATTGATGGCGGTGACGGCATAGGTCGTATTTGCCGAAGGTTTGACCAGAGGTGTTGCTGTATTGCCTCCGGAGAGTATCGCATTGGCAGGTGTCCAGGCATAGCTCAACGTCTGGCCGGCCGTGTCAGTGACCAAAAGATGGATGGTATCGTTAGGGCAAAGTACATTGGCCCC
>JAOQAO010000050.1 GCA_025963485.1 Bacteroidota bacterium
TCGTTATATATACACTTCTACTCAATTCAGGTGGTCTACTTTAAGGGTGCAAAGGAATAAAACGTTACTAATTAACCAAAATTTGGCAGATAAACACATCGGGACAAATTTCAATCATACTTACCGAGGCCCCCAAACCCCCAAAGGGGGCTTCAATACAATGTCATAATGGCTGTTAAAGCCCCCTTGGAGGGGTTAGGGGCCCATTCCCTTTATAATACTCTACATCGGCCATCAGTTCGTCGCGCTTTAGCCTGAGCATGAGGGCCGATACGATCATCAGCAGTGGCGACAGGATGAAGACCGCTGTAGGTAGCAGGAACATAAACAGGTACACCCGCGCATTCCTCGCAGCCGAACCTATCGGCTTGCCTCCCACGAAACCAGACCAGATGCTAAACGACCGTTGGCCGCGCTTCTCCATCAGCACTAGTTCGGGCACTATCTCCACGGCTCCTTTTTCGTTCAGGGACTGCTGCAGGTCATTCAGTTTATCCATTTCCAGAGCCGCTTTCGTCATCGCGCCATAGGTCGCGCACATGGCCACATCGGCCTCAGACACACCCGCCGCAGGCAATATCCACCACTTCTCTTTCTTGCCCCAGAGCAACCAGCGTAATATAGTTACGACACTAACTACGTTTGGGGATTTATCTACGAGGGCAATATTTGCAATTATTTTTGCACCTACAGCCGCGAGGCGCTTCTTGACCTTCTCCTGGGCACCGAGCCACATATTGCGGCAGCCTATGAGGGTTACCACCTTTTTGCCTGTGAGCAGCTGCTTGCCTTCTTCTGTTTGCAGGAAAGACGATATCACGGGCGATGGTGTCAGGAACCAGGGCTGATAGGCCAGTATGACGAGATCATAGTCACCCATGATATTATTGGAAAAAGGCTGAAGAGCTATAGGCTTCTCCTTAAAAGTCTCCGGAAAGGCATTGAAGAAGCTAAAAGCAGACCAGGGGAAAGGGAAGCCGGTCACAGGTTTTAGCTGTTCGTAGCTGACTACGTAACTGCTATCAGCAGAAAAAGAAGTGCAAAACTGATCCGCTATATCATGCATCTGTCCCGACTGGGAATAGTAGACTACTAGTATTTTCTTTGCACTCATTGTAGATGCAAGTTTAAGGCAAAACAATTTATAATTGATAATTGACAATGTATAATTATGAACGATGCTGCGCTGTCCATTGTAAATTGTCCATTGTAAATTACTTTCGTGCTATGCAGTCTCCTCATACTCCTTTGCAGTTTATCAAAGAGCCTCTTTTCGCAGAGCGGGGTGTGGAGCTATGGCTCAAGCGGGATGATCTCACCCACCCTCATATACAAGGCAATAAATGGCGCAAGCTCCGCTATAATCTGGTCGAGGCCCGGCAGGAAGGTCTGGACACACTGCTGACCTTCGGCGGTGTGTACTCCAACCATATCTATGCTACAGCGGCGGCGGGCAAGCAGTTTGGCTTCAAGACCATCGGCATTATACGAGGTGAACCGGCAGATGTACCGACGGATACCATACAGTTCGCTGCGCAGAATGGGATGCGGATACTCTTTATGGACCGCGAACACTACCGCCAGAAAGACGACCCGGACAATATCGAGAGCCTGCATGTACAATTGGGTGACTTCTACATGATCCCCGAGGGCGGTACTAATATATATGCCCTGCCCGGTGTCATAGAGATGGTCAATGAGATCAAGGAAGACTATGACTATATCTGCGTCGCCTCCGGCACGGGTGGGACCCTGGCTGGTGTGGTGTCGGCCCTTTACGGCAAGCGCAAGGCCATTGGTTTCTCATCGCTAAAAGGTACAGATACACTCACGCAGTCAGTCACGCAGCTGGTACAAGACTACACAGAGCGTACCTTTGACAACTGGCATATCAGCTTCGATTATCACTTTGGTGGCTACGCCAGGGTCAAACCTGAGTTGATCGACTTTATCAAGGACTTCAAACTGCGCCATCTCACGCAGCTGGAGCCTGTATATACTGGTAAGATGATGTATGGACTGTATGATATGATAGAGAAAGGTTACTTCCCACGCGGGTCGCGCATAGTGGCAGTGCATACGGGGGGATTGCAGGGATTGAGCGGATATCGGGAGTATTTTGGGTAAGGAGTTTTAGTATCGCTCGTCCATTTGATATTAACAATCACAGTTATTTGCTTCAAATTATCCCACTATCTTTATCTCATGAAAAAACTCTCCGTGATCGCCATGCTGCTGTGCAGTGGCGGTATATTTGCGCAGACCTATATCGCAGGTCAGCTGATGCCTTCCGACAATTTCTACGAGATCAAAGACTATATCAATACGCACCTGCGCAAGACCACAGGGATGACGCACAATGAGGAGGAATCGGAAGGAGACCACCTCTATGACCGCTGGATCAACTATTGGCAATATCATGTCAATCCGGATGGCACGTTCCCGGCAGCTGACTACACCTATCAGGAGATGAAGCGCTACCATCAGGCGCATCCCGCCCCGGCCAACCGCTCTACCGGCCATGCTGCCAACTGGCATCAACTACCCGTACAATATGGACCCGATGCGCCCGGCATAGGGCGCGTAGATCGTATCAGTTTCAATGATCACAACGCAAACCATCTGTACCTCTCTACGCCCAGCGGTTCATTCTGGGAGTCGCATGACAGGGGTACGACATGGACTCCCCGTACAGATACCCTACCGGTCATCGGGCTCGCAGGTATCGTCGTGGATCCTAATGACACGAATATTATTTACCTGGCTACCGGCGACGGAGAGGCCAATTCTGACAACCCTTCCGTAGGTGTACTGAAGTCTTATGACGCTGGCAGCAGCTGGCATCGTACGGGACTGTCATTCACCTTTACTGCCGGGCAGAAATATATCTCGCGCCTGGAGATGGACCCCACGGACCCATCGCATCTCCTGGTAGCAGCCAGCAATGGTGTCTATCGCACGATGGACTCAGGCACTACATGGACCAGTGTCAGATCAGGCAATTTCCGCGATGTAAAATACATGCCCCTCAATGGCGCAGTATGCTATGCCGTGACAAACACAGTATTCTCCAGGTCTATAGATTCAGGCCGGACATGGGTATCGGTGCAAATAGGAAACCCGGGCACCAGCAACCGTATGACCCTGGCAGTCAGCCCGGCCGCTCCTGCCAATGTCTATATCCTCTCAGGTGGGCCTACCGGCCTGGTCGGAGTATATATGTCCACTGATACCGGCAAAACATGGACGACACAAGCCACGAGCCCAAATCTGTTCAGCTATGATCCGGCCGGGTCGGACCAGTTCTCACAGAGTTGGTATACATGCGCCTTTGCAGTATCACCGACCGACCCCAATCTGTTATTTGCAGGTGGGGCCAATGTCTGGAGCTCTACTGACGCCGGTGTGACCTGGAACTGCGAGACCACTGAGTTTGGTTCCGGCTTCCCTATAGTGCACGTCGATATTCATGAACTACATTTTTCGAATGATGGCACTATGCTGTATATCGGCTGCGACGGGGGATTGTATGCGCATGATCTGAGTACCCCGGACTGGAACTATCTCTCAGAGGGACTGCAGAATACTCAGATATACAGGATCGCTGTATCTGATGCCGATACCACTATGGTCATGTATGGCGCTCAGGACAATGATGTAGTGGTAGATCATAATGGCACATGGGATGGTATCAATCTAAACGCTGATGGTTTCGGATGCGCGATAGATCCGACTAACCCCAGGGTACTTTTCGGCGCATCTCAATATGGTGGTATATGCAGGTCTGACGACAGGGGTGGATCATGGCAATACCTGAATGTCGGTGCTCAAAACGCAGATTGGGATGCTCCATATAAACTGAATATTCATAATTCCAATGAGTTGTTTGCAGGCCTCGACTATATGTATGAGACAAGCAATGGCGGGGCCTCATGGAATCAACTCGGCGCCCTGGGCAGCAGCAACAATTATTTTACTGCCTTTGACTACTGCGAGACCAACACGCAGATCATGTACGCCACCTATACTGCTACCAATGGTGCGGGGCTATTCAAATCCACCGACGGTGGCAGGACATGGGCCAACCTCAATAACCATGATATATCGGGGTTAGCTATCACATCTATCGCAGTACACCCTGATGACCCCGATCAGGTTTGGATCGCTATCGGGGGCTATCGTGCCGGCAAAAAGGTATACTATACCAACGACGGAGGTACGACCTTCTATAATATATCAGGCTCCCTGCCTAACCTTCCTGCGCATACCATCATTTATCAGAAAAACTCCAACGAAGTGATTTATGTAGGTATGGATAACGGCGTTTATGTAAACGGGGACACTTTACCGGATTGGACCTCCTTTGCAGACAATCTGCCTAATGCCATCGTCAAAGAGCTTAAGATCAGGTATTCGACCAATGAGCTTTTTGCCGGGACCTACGGCAGGGGTATATGGCGCACCAAACTTTATCAGCAGTCCGATCATGGCGTAGGTGTGCAGGATGTATCAGAAACTCCACGTCTCAGTGTCTATCCCAATCCTGTGACAGACGACCTGACGATAGAAACAAAAAATGCACCTAAAGAGGAAGCCTCCATTTCCATTACCAGCGCTGCTGGTATTTTGGTAAAGGAGCTACAAACCACAGATGCCAGATCAACTGTACCATGTGCTGATATGGCGCCCGGCATATACTTCGTCACTTATCAGGCTAATGGTTGTAAGACGGTCAGGAAGTTTGTAAAGATATAAGAGGGCTGCAAGCATTAAGTCACAAGTCGCAAGTGAGCTACTTCAGCAGCCAGCTTAATGGTGCGTGGAAACATACACTATGGCAGAGGAATTTATCCTATCAGCTAATGTCCAGCACCAAGTTGAACATGACAGTGAGCAGAATTGAACAATTATACCCTAGCGTCTGTCTTATTTGCTCATCTCCGCAAAGTACTCAAAGAAATATGGGATGGTCTCGATTCCTTTGTAGTAGTTAAACAGGCCGTAGTGCTCGTTAGGCGAATGGATAGAATCAGAATCCAGCCCGAATCCCATTAGTACGGTCTTCGTATTGAGCACCCGCTCAAACATCGTGACGATAGGTATGCTGCCACCTGTCCTCTGCGGTATAGGCGCTTTGCCAAAGGTCTTCTCCATGGCTTTAGATGCCGCTTTATATGCCACCGTATCCGTAGGAGTCACGGCTGCCTCGCCACCATGTAGGTTGGTCACTTTTACCTTCACATATTTAGGTGCGATACTCTTGAAATGATTTTCAAAAAGCTTTGTGATCTTTTCTGATGATTGGTTAGGTACGAGGCGCATGCTCACCTTGGCGTATGCCTTGGATGGCAATACGGTCTTAGCACCCTGCCCTGTATAACCTCCCCAGATGCCATTCACATCGAGTGTAGGGCGTATAGACACGCGCTCGGTAGTGGAATATCCCTTTTCGCCAAGCACCTCATCCATATCCAGGTCTTTTTTATAGTCCGCTTCGCTAAATGGCGCTTTGGCCATTTCTGCACGTTCGGCTGCCGATACTTCATCTACATCATCGTAGAAGCCCGGGATATTGACCTTGCGGTCCTTGTCATGAAGCGAGGAAATCATATCGCAGAGGATATTGATCGGATTGGCTACCGCACCGCCATAAACCCCTGAGTGCAGGTCGCGGTTAGGGCCTGTGACCTCTACCTCCAGGTATGCGAGACCACGCAGGCC
>JAOQAO010000093.1 GCA_025963485.1 Bacteroidota bacterium
TGGTACAGGACATCATCCAATACCAGAACCTCCGCCTCGCAGGAATAGCTAAGGCAGAGCGCACCAAGGAAATGCTCGAGACTATCACACTCGCAGACCTCAACCATCTCAAGATGGAAGATGGAAAACGTAAGGGGTTAGGGTTTAAATACTAATGGAGTTGCGCATGTTTGCACTTAGGTGCGCTATATCCTTTCTTATTTTGTTCCTCATCGTGTGCCTTTGTGTAAGTGGTTTTGTAATTCTATTCTGGGAGGAATCTGGGTCTTTTCTATTTCCCGGTTTCGCTACATATTTTGCGACAGGTATTGTAGCCATGCTATATCTACAGCATCGTTCCGAACGACTATCTGCACATGGGTTTTGGTTACTCTTCTATCTGGGAGTGTGCATTTTCATACTTGTACCATGGGGCTATGCGGCATGGCCATGATCGTCGGATCATGGAAAACGCTCAAACCACTAAATTATTATATATTACAATAGGCTAATGGGCATTTGCGTTACGATATTAACTAAACCCAATATCGCCATGAAGCCACTACCTATCCTCCTGCTGACATTTACTCTTTGCGCCTGGCGCGGATCCTCTATGAATATGAAAGAGGCCATCGCCTCTAAGGTCGTAGCAGTAGAAGTGTCAGGTGCCAACTGGGACAGCATGCCCACCACGCTCCGCAGTGGCTTTTCGCCAAAAATGGAGATGACCGTCTCAAATCTAAGCGCACAGCCTGTACAACTCGATCTGGATCCCGGCTATATGCTCGAGGCAGCTGAACCGGGCTATCAGGCAATGCTGCTGAGCCAGGTCATCGACTTCAAGCTTAAACCAAATGAGAAGCAAAGGAACTATGTCTACGCTATGTGTACCGAGCTGCACAAAAGCGGGCCTAATTCATCCCTGAAATATCATGTCGGCAGCAAGGCTTCACCTGCGCTGATGCAGATGGCGATGTACATCGCGTCAAAGAAATACCTCGTGCACGCCGCTCAGGAAGCCGTCTGGAGCATCTCTGATGACATGCCGATCCCATCCATCACCGACGGCGACAAGCATATACAAGATGATCTGCAGAAACAAGCTGCAAGCATAAAAAAGGTAAACCTTGCCGATCTGCAGAAAGAATACGACCGCCGCAAAGGCGCGCAACTGATAGAGTGCAATGGCGGCAGGCTCGACAGGAACATTCCATTCAACATCCCAGATAGCGCTATGGTATCAGTCGGATATTATGACTACAGCGGACAGCTCCTCAAACCGATCATGAAAAACACTATGCTCATGCAAGGCAAACACAGCGTGAGGTATGATCCATTCCCTGTGGCACTGGCGGGCAAGCGCTATACAGTCCGTATGGTCAAAGACGGCAATGTATACCGTGAATACAACTTCCGGCAATAATAAAAATGTCCAATCCTATCGCCCAATAAAACCTATTTCCCCTTCAGGCTTTTTGAACAAAAGGATTGGACACCTTTCTCGTTTTAAAAGTTGCAAAAGCAAGATCACTGGCACTCTCTTCAAAACTAAACTTGCTCATCGCTTTCATATTTCACAGGCCAAAGCGGTCAGCTATGTGGTTCTGCTGTTATAGATGGAGAAGAGAGAAATATGGTTGCAACATTTCAAATACGTTATTCACATTATATGTCCAGTGAGTGTGAAGTCGTTGAACAACAGTAAATAAAAAACTCCCGCCTTATTCAGACGGGAGTTTGTATTGTTGTTTCCAAGTCTCCCCTTCGGGGAGATTTAGAGGGGCCGTTTATCCGATCAGTTCGATACCGCTTTCTTCCTTCTTGGTAGTACCGCCCAGTTTCTCGAGATCTTCGGCATTGCTGACGAACATCTTGTCGAACCTGCGCTGGCCTGTACCTGCTGGGATCCTCTTTCCTACGATCACGTTTTCTTTCAGGCCTTCGAGGAAGTCCTGCTTAGCCGCGATAGAGGCAGATGAAAGCACCTTGGTAGTTTCCTGGAATGATGCTGCAGATATCCATGACTCAGTAGAGAGTGACGCACGGGTGATACCCTGGAGCTGTGGTGTGGCAGTAGCCGGGAATGCATCTCTGTATTCGATCAGCTTCTTGTCAGCACGGCGGAGGATAGAGTTCTCCTCACGTACGCGACGGAGGGAAACTATCTGGCCCGGCTTCAGCGTCTCAGAGTCATCAGACTGTGTGACTACCTTCTTATCAAAGAGTTCGTCGTTGATAGCGAGCAGTTCAAACTTGTTGACTGATTCGCCTTCCAGACACCTTGTGTCGCCCGGATCTTCCACGATCATCTTGCTCATCATCTGGCGAACGATCACCTCGATGTGCTTGTCATTGATCTTGATACCTTGCAGACGATATACTTCCTGAATTTCATTCACGAGATACTCTTGTACTGCGAAAGGCCCCTTGATATACAGGATATCGCCCGGTGTAGTAGCACCATCAGAGAGCGGTGTTCCGGCACGTACGAAATCTTGCTCCTGTACAAGGATATGCTTGGACAGCGGCACTAGGTACTTGGTAGTTTCTCCTTCGCGGCTCTCGATGATGATCTCACGATTACCACGCTTGATACCACCAAACCTGACCACACCATCGATCTCTGCTACAGTAGCAGGGTTAGACGGATTACGTGCTTCGAAGAGCTCCGTGACACGTGGGAGACCTCCCGTGATATCCTTCACCTTGCCCATCACACGTGGTATCTTGGCAAGGATCTGTCCTTGCTTGACAGTTTCCCCGTTGTCGATCACAATGTGCGATGCTACAGGTATATTGTAGTGCTTGCCTTCTTTACCTGACTCTACGAGTAGCGTAGGTATCTTGGTCTTATCCTTTGTTTCTATGATTACCTTCTCACGGTGACCTGTCTGCTCATCCATCTCATCACGGTAGGTGACGTTCTCGATGATATGCTCAAACTTGATCTTACCGGCGATCTCAGATACGATGACGTTATTGTATGGATCCCATTTGCAGATCACGTCGCCTTTCTTGATAGCCTTTCCGTCTTTCACAAACATGAATGAACCGTAAGGGATGTGCTGAGAGTTGAGCACCTTGTCAGGATTGTCATCCTTCACGATACGCATTTCACCGGTACGTCCGATTACTACATTCAGCTTCTCGCCTGCATCATCAGTAGTAGCGATAGTACGCACCCCGTCAAATACGATGACACCGTCAAATTTAGCTACCAATTGAGATTCAGTCGCGCTCATCGACGCGATACCACCCACGTGGAAGGTACGGAGTGTCAGCTGCGTACCCGGCTCACCGATAGACTGCGCTGCGATGATACCTACTGCATCACCTGTTTCAGCGGTCCTGTTATTAGTGAGGTTACGGCCGTAGCATTTTACACAAACGCCCTTGCGGCTTTCGCATGTGAGTACAGAGCGTATTTCTACTTCTTCTACACCAGCATCAGCGATGAGCTTCGCAGAGAATTCATTGATCTCTTGTCCGGCTTCTACCAGCAGATCGTCAGTCTCAGGGTGGAACACATCTTGCAGTGCTGCACGTCCCAGTATACGATCAAACAGTGGTTCTACTACATCGTCGCCATCTCTGAGCGCCGAGATAGTGATTCCCCTCAGAGTACCGCAGTCCTCGTCAGCGATGACGACATCCTGCGCCACGTCTACGAGACGACGGGTCAGGTATCCTGCATCCGCTGTCTTGAGGGCCGTATCGGAGAGACCTTTACGCGCACCGTGGGTAGAGATGAAGTACTCGAGTACCGACAGGCCTTCCTTGAAGTTTGACAATACCGGGTTCTCGATTACCTCGTTTCCGGTAGAGCCTGATTTCCTTGGCTTAGCCATCAGACCTCTCATTCCTGAGAGCTGCTTGATCTGAGCCTTGGATCCACGCGCACCTGAGTCGAGCATCATGAATACAGAGTTGAAGCCCTGACGGTCTTCGCTGATCTGTTTCATGAGGGAGTTGGTCAGCCTGTTATCGGTAGCTGTCCAGATATCGACTACCTGGTTGAAGCGCTCCTTGTCAGTGATGAAGCCCATCTGATATGACTCAGTGATCTCATCTACCTTCACGTTAGCCTCTGCTACCAGTTTATCCTTCACATCCGGTACGATCACATCTTTCAGGTTGAACGACAGACCGCCGCGGAATGAATAAGTAAATCCGAGCTTCTTGATCTCATCGAGGAATTTAGCAGTGGTCGGGATGTCAGTCTCTGCCAGGATCTGGCCGATGACGTCCTTGAGTTGCTTCTTGCCGAGGAGTTTATTGATATAGCCTACACGCTCAGGCACCACCGCGTTTACGATGATACGGCCGAGAGTTGTTTCTATTACTTTGTTTACGAGTTGGTGCCTTTCGTTCTTGACCTTCACACGGCATTTCACTACTGCGTGAAGTTCTACTTTACCTTCGTTGAAAGCTATCACAGCCTCTTCGTGTCCGTAGAATGTCAGGCCCTCTCCTCTTACCTTCACTTCTTTCGTCGATCTGCGTTCTTTGGTCATGTAGTACAGACCGAGAACCATATCCTGTGATGGAAGTGTGATAGGAGTACCGTTTTGCGGGTTGAGGATATTGTGCGAAGCAAGCATCAAGAGCTGTGCCTCGATGATCGCTGCATTGCTCAGTGGTACGTGTACCGCCATCTGGTCACCGTCAAAATCCGCATTGAATGCCGAACAGACGAGTGGGTGCAGCTGGATAGCCTTTCCTTCGATCAGTTTCGGGAGGAATGACTGGATAGAGAGCCTGTGGAGTGTAGGAGCACGGTTGAGTAGTATCGGGTGTCCTTTGAGGATGTTCTCGAGGATATCCCAGATCACTGCTTCTTTCTTGTCTACGAGTTTCTTCGCAGATTTTACCGTCTTGACTATACCTCTTTCGATCAGCTTACGGATCACAAACGGCTTGAAGAGCTCAGCCGCCATATCCTTAGGCAGACCGCACTCATGGAGCTTCAGGTCAGGGCCTACGACGATGACCGAACGGCCAGAGTAATCGACACGCTTACCGAGGAGATTCTGACGGAAACGTCCTTGCTTGCCTTTCAGTACATCTGAGAGGGACTTCAGTGCACGTCCGCCTTCCGCCTTGACAGCATTAGACTTACGTGAGTTGTCAAACAGGGAGTCGACCGCCTCCTGGAGCATACGCTTCTCATTACGGAGGATCACTTCAGGTGCTTTGATTTCGATCAACCTCTTGAGACGGTTATTACGGATAATAACGCGGCGATAGAGGTCATTGAGATCCGATGATGCGAAACGTCCGCCATCCAGTGGCACGAGTGGACGCAGCTCGGGTGGTATGACCGGCAGGTACTGCACGACCATCCATTCTGGTTTATTTTCGTGGTGCTCATTCGCTTCGCGGAAAGCCTCTACGACGCTAAGGCGCTTGAGGGCTTCTGCTTTACGCTGGCGGCTGGTCTCATTGGCAGCTGCGTGGCGCAGGCTGAATGAGAGGTCGTCAAGCTTGATGCGGGAGAGCAGTTCCCTGACGGCCTCAGCACCCATCTTAGCGATGAATTTAGTAGGGTCCTCGTCAGAGAGCAGGTGATTGTTTTTAAATTCTTCGTTGTCAAATACCGACAGGTACTCTTCCTCGGTGATCAGCTCCAGGTAGGTGAGGTTTTTAGTTTCCTCGCCTTTCTCGGTCATCACGTTGACACCTGTAGATGTCTTACCAGGCTGAACGACGATGTAGCGCTCGTAGTAGATCACGCTTTCGAGTTTCTTAGAGCTCATACCGAGCAGGTAGCCTATCTTATTAGGCAGTGACTTGAAGTACCAGATGTGAACGATAGGCACAGTCAGTTTGATGTGGCCCATACGCTCGCGACGTACTTTCTTCTCCGTCACTTCTACTCCGCAACGGTCGCACACGATACCTTTGTAACGGATACGCTTGTATTTGCCGCAGTAGCACTCGTAGTCCTTGGTAGGACCGAATACGCGCTCGCAAAACAAACCTTCCATTTCCGGCTTGTACGTACGGTAGTTAATAGTTTCCGGTTTTTTGATCTCCCCGTGAGAACGACTCAGAATAGAGTCAGGGGATGCCAGCGTAATGGTGATCTTCGAGAAGTCCAACCTACGCTGCTCTTGCCTTTTAGCCATGCAGTGATATGTTTTGAGTGTTTACAGTGTCTACCCGAAAGGGAATATGACACCACTTTCCAAAAAATTTGGAGCGCCAAAGATACACTATAGAAGGGGATTTTGCAAGCGATTTCGGGAGAGGGGTGGGAATAAACGTTAAAATGGGTAAGGGGTTGATTTGGTGGGGGTTGCTGGATGCGGGATGCTGGATGAATGCAGGGGGTAGGTCCGTAGAAGCCAGCCCGCAGGTTTGCCTCAGACAACGGACAACATTTTTTAAGCGGACGTAGAAATATAGGATAGATATGAATAACTTATAAATACTGCACAGTATCAGCAATTTCAGGTAAGTCATAAGGTTGGATATTACAGATTTTATATGCAATAACTCTTTCCTCTTTAACAGTAGCCCGTGAGGCACCGCCACTATCTTTCAAAAATTGTGTAAGGGATTTAATTAAGGGATTAATCTCCTTCGCAAAGCCTTGCACTGTAAAGACAAGTGCATTATGATCTTTTTTGGGTATATAGCCAGCATAAAGACCAGAATTCAAAAGTTTTTTTATCAGTTCGGGGTGTGACTTATCTCTGTCAAGCGTTAGATGTATTTCCGTTTGGCGAAATTTCTCCCCTTTGCCTGGATCTAAGTTTCGTCTAGTAATGTGAAATGGAATTTTAATGTCCGTATATTCTCTGTATGAAATGTACTCGTCAATCGGTATAAATTCACATTCAATATAGCCAACAAAATCCGGACACTGCGGCAATACTTTTTCTATTTGAGAGTAAACGGCGTCAAATTTTTTTCTATCATCTATCTTCAAGGTTAGCTGGTGGTTGGGTTCAAAGTGTGGATATGGATCACCGTTCTCTTTGATAGGGTGGCCGTCAAAATCAGCAGTATAGAAACCAAGTTCCTTAGTCGCAAAATTGTCTAACCTCGGCGACAATTGGTGAAAGTCTATATGGATGTGAAAAATTCCCGGATTCGTTTTTTCCATTACAGTATCAGTCATAATACAAATTTAGCCTTTCAGTTGATATAGGTTAGTTAGGGTACATTTATTCGGCATCATCGTCAATCAGTAGCCCCATTGCTGTAAATATAGCAAAGAAGGTCACATTTAGAACAATGGGGTTATGCCAGATAAACAAGTACACCACCATTGCTATATCTACCAACATGATCAAGGCTTGCAGTAAAGTACGCTTACTTGACCAGCATTTTGCGTAGATAGCGATCTGTAGTGGTATACAAAATATTGCTGGCACGCCTACAAGGAATAGATCAACCAGTGGAGAGTCCATTTCTGCGAGGTGGTGATACCTTACACACGCTACACCTATCAGAAAGAGAAAACGAGTGAGGATGAATATAAAGTTCTTCATAATGAGGAGTTTATCACAAATATACATCACTGTTGGTTATTTGCCAAATTTTTATCAACAAGTATTAAGTGAATTTAGATAATTCATTTGTGGGTATAAAATCACCCATTTCTTAATCATAGTTATATTACCGTGTTGTTTTTGATGATTTATGATTGCATTTGTTGGTATTTTTGGAAAAAAAATACCAACAAGCTATTTATTTCCAAATTTCACCTACCTTTGTACAAAACTACGATGATATGAATCCCATAGAAATTGGCAATAGAATAAGAAGCGCCCGGACCGCTGCATCTTTGACTTTGCGAGAACTATCTGCTAGAACCGGTGTTGATATAGGTACGATCTCCAGAATGGAAAATGGCATGATAGGTAAGAATAGAGAAGTTTTAAACGGTGTGCTGGGGGAACTTGGTGTCTCTCTTTCGGAAAAAGATGGGGGAATAGAATCCAATCTTCTTACAATAGGTTATCCTGCCAATTTATGGAGTAGCCCTCTAATTTTATTAAGTCAGTCAAAAGATTTAGGTTATGCCCAGGATATGTATTGTAGCAGAAATTCCAATGAGCTAATAGATTCTTCGAGCACATTGGATTTTGACGCACATGATATTTATACAGCTCGCGAACTTGTAAACAATCTTGAATCCAGCAAATTTACAATGGCTTTTTTGCCTCCTGATACCGCTAAAGATTTATCAGGCTCATACATACGTATAGGCCGTATAATGCATACTGCCAAGTGTGGATGCACATTGCTGGCAATAAAAAAAGAAAAAAATTTTAAAAGTGTAACAGTAAGTGAAATAGACAAATTAGCTGAGTCACCGCAAAAATTGTGCGTTGTTTATCCCGAAGAGACATTAGCAGAAGGAGTATATAGATACTACTTCCAAAAATTTGACAACATTGAAAAAGCAAATATAAATGTGATCAATAAAACAAAAATGAAAAGTGATATTGAGAGTATATTGGAGAAATCGTTTCGCGCAAATGTTGAAATGGTTCTATTTATAGGATGGGACTTCAATATATTTAATCTCAAAAAGATATTAGGAAGTAGCGCAACGAGTAAATACTCCTGTTGCGAGTTAGACAGTTATCTTTTATCCGTAGGGTCAAATGATCAAATGACAAATCACTCTTTAGATTTTGTTACTAAGATTGCTAATCTGGATAATATAAAGTTTTTGGCTGAGTTACAGCAATTTCTTGATGCCTTGATTAGACAAACAAATAAGCTTAATGATCACAAATCTGACCATAGAAGTCTTACCCTAAAACCCATCCTCGACTTTTTAGGCCTAAAGGGGGATGATGAAACTAATGGAACTCAATATGATTGGGGATATGGCTATCTCCGCAAAATTGATTTTGAAGTTATGCTTTACCCTGCTTTTATAAATCATTTATTAAACAATCAAACTAAATAATAAGCAATGAAAAAAACAATCTCAATTTGCCTCTTGGCTATCACGCTCATTCTTAGTGGCTGCAATAACGAAAAAACAAAGGTCACACTCGCGCTGAGTAAGAACCCGTGGAATACAATCGCATTAGTAGCCGCTGATAAAGGCTACTTCGCTGAGGAAGGTTTGGATGTAACCTTAAATTATCAGGATGCTGGCCGATATTGCTATGATGCGGTTATTTCGCAGAGTGCAGACTTTGGAAATATTGTGGATGTCAATATTAGTTATATTGGATACTCTCCAAACAAAAATACATTTATGCTGGCCGAGATAAATCGCAGTCCCGGCAGTGTGGTAATACTTGGTAAAAAAAGTAGAGGCATAAATTCTCCCTCTGATCTCAAGGGGAAAACAATCGCATTTTCTGCGGGTACAGTTTCAGATGTATTTGCTAGGCGATTTGTCCAGAAATATAAAATAGCAGATGATTCAATTACATTCCAAAAAATACAACCTAAAGGAATCATTCCTGCGTTTGCCGCTAATGATGGCCCTCCGGCTGTGGCGGTATGGGAGCCATTTATCAGTGCGGCTCACAAAGGATTAGGAGACGATATAGTAACTTTTGAGTCTCCTGAAATATATACAATTAGAGAATTTGTAGCTGTGCGAACCGATTGGGCGAAAGAACACAAAGATGCCATTCAGAAGTATCTAAGAGCTATGAAGAAAGCAGAGACATTCGTTAATTCAAATGAGGTTGAAGCTCAAAAAATTGTCGCACGCATGGCCGCGATGGATTTAGAGATCGTAAAGTCAAGTTGGCCTAAATATAAAGCTGTTGTTGCCTATGATAAGGCTACATACCTAAAAGAAATTATGGATATTGGTAAAGAGGTTTCTACGTTAGATGATTACAAAGGGAAACAAGTGCCAGATTACTCTTCTTTTTTTGATGACAGCTATTTTAATGACGCAAAATAAGGAGAGATTTTGAAAACTTTAGCTAGAGAAAAAATCAAAAGCACTTTATTAGGATGTGTTGGCATTATACTTGTGCTGCTTGTATGGTTATTCGCATTCCAACATCAGAAAGCTGGGGTATATTTAATTCCAAGTCCGATCTCCACTTTTCAAAAGCTTGGTGGTCTCTTTGCAAGCGTTGTCTTTTATCAAGATGTTGCTGAAACCCTGCTTAGAATGCTCTCAGGGTTCTTTCTGGCCACCTTATTTGGAATTGTGCTTGGTTTACTTCTCGGAAATTTCCCCACTATAAGAAAAATGTTTAATGGCATTATTGACTTTTTGCGAAGCATTCCTGTCACAGCACTATATCCGATCTTCATCCTCACCAGTGGAATAGGAAGTGAATCAAAAATTGCAATGATCTTCTACGCCTCCTTTTTTATCATTTGCATTAATACAATGTATGGGGTAATGCATACAAATCCCGTCAGAAGAAAAATGGCTCAACTATATGGGGCAAACTGGTATCAAGTTTTTACTCAAGTTACTTTTTTTGATTCACTCCCTTATGCCATGGTTGGACTGCGCATAGCAATATCCTATGCCCTCATTGTCGCTATACTGACAGAGTTTTTTATGGGCTCGAGCTTTGGTTTAGGCCAAAGAATCACAGAGACTTATAATTTGTATCAAATAGATGCTATGTACGCATACATAATTATAGTGGGGTTGCTGGGATATTCGTTGAATTTTATTTTTAATAAAATCGAAAAAGCAGTCGTTGGCTGGAAATTCAATGCAGATTAAAATTAAAAATATAAACAAATCGTTCAGGTCAACTGATGGTGAAAGAAAAATCATTTTCAATGATTTTTCTTTTGGCATTTCAGATCCTGATTTTATCACTATCATCGGACCAAACGGTTGTGGCAAATCCACTTTGCTAAACATGATAGCTCAAATTGAAAAGCCGGATTCGGGTTCGATTGAGCTAAACAGCGCAGGCGACAGTCGGAACGGCATTGGCTATGTATGGCAGGACTTCCGTTCTTCGCTATTGCCATGGCTGAACGTATATAAAAATATTGAATTCCCACTAAAACTTAGGAATGTTCCGAATGCAGATAGGAAAAAAATAGTTGATAATTTGCTAGATGAATTTAGAATTTCTTTCAGCCCAACAAAAGAGGTCTATAAGCTAAGTGGGGGGCAGCAACAGCTTGTTTGTCTCTTAAGGAGTATCGCAAGTAATCCTGAGCTTTTATTGTGTGATGAGCCATTTTCAGCGCTAGATCAGTCAAGTCGCTGGACAATGGCATTCTACTTAGAACAACTTTGGTTAAAAAAGAAAATACCTGTGATATTGGTATCTCATGATATTGACGAAAGCATCCTATTAGGTAACAAAATAATACTTCTCAATAAATCATCACAGGTAGAAGATATACTAGAAAATCCCTTACCCCGGCCAAGGAGTATTGAAACACTGAGTTCTCCAGAACATATCAGACTCAGACAAAGAGTGATTGATTTTATGAAAGTTAACGGTGCTATTCAGGATAGTATATCATCCCGCCATTCATAGTTCTCCGCTCTCCCTAGTCCGAAGCAAGGCCTGCCGATAGTCGGGTCCACATTACAAATGTTCATGTTGGAAAGTTTGGGGTTGCAAATCCCGAACCGCTGGCTTACTTTTATTGACAGACGAACTATTGAAATAGAGATTATGATCTTCAATTAATAAGTAGAGAAAATCATGGCAAACAATAAATTACTCAGAATGGACAATGTCGGCATCGTGGTAGAATCACTCGATGACGCCATCGTTTTTTTCACGGAGATAGGCCTGAAGCTGGAAGGGCGGGCCACGATCGAAGGGGAATGGGCGGGTCGTGTGACGGGACTGGGCAATCAGTACGTGGAGATCGCTATGATGGTGACTCCTGATGGCCATAGCCGGCTCGAGCTATCCCGATTTCTCAGCCCTGCTGTCATCTCAGATCACCGCACTGCTCCAGTGAACGCTCTGGGTTACCTACGCTGCATGTTCACAGTGGCGGACATTGACGAGCTGGTATCCAGACTTCTTAAGCATGGCGCTCAGCTCGTGGGCGAAGTGGTCCAGTACGAGGATTCGTACCGCCTCTGCTACATTCGTGGAGCAGAAGGGATCCTCGTCGGTCTGGCGGAACAACTCAAAAGATAAGTAGTGGAAGCCGGATTATTGCGAAGAGCATGGACATTGCCCGAATTGTAATATTTGCTCATCACATCAGACTTAACTATATTTGAGTACTAGTGACAGCAGTACACAAAAAAATGTAATGAAACCGGTTATCAAGTTTACAAACTTCGCGGAACTCAAATCCCACGAAAAGAGTTCTTCTGATTTATCTTTGAGTTTAAAGAAGCATACAGACTTCGAAAAACTCATTAAAGAAATCAGATCAGCGAGGACTCATACAAGCAATCAAAGTCATCGCGAACAATAGCTGATGGAAGGGGATATCAAGGATAGTTTATTGACTGTATGCAGGTTGCTAAAAAAGCACAACGTCAAGTATATGCTCGTCGGAGGGACAGCAGTAGCTTTATTTGGCTATTACAGACATTCTATAAATATTTCCGGGGAAATAACCGATAAACCCGATATAGACATTTGGTACAATCCAACTTATGAAAACTACTTCAGTATCCTGAAAGTAATGAATGACCTGGGACAAAACACAACCGAGTTTGTAAATGAAGAAAGCCCGAACCCGCATAAGGCATTTTTTAAATTAGACTTTGACAGCTATACACTCGATATATTGCCTATAATAAAAGCTGACCTGAAGTTTTCGGAAGCCGATCAACGAAAAGAAACAGTGGAACTGGAGGGCGTTCCAATTCATTTTATGGGTTTTGAGGACTTGATTTGTGATAAGAACGCTACAGCCCGTGAGAAAGATTTAAAAGACATTGAACAGTTGAAAAAACTCAGGGGCGAAGAGTAAGTGACTATGATATAGCCCTCTTTTCCACTGGTGCCTCATCTCGCAGTAGTTTCAAAATCACCGCGTCAAAAACTTTCGCGTAGTGTCAACGGGGATTTTCCCGCCGAAGATCAGGTGCCCTGAGTCATCATCCATCTCTACTAATTCCGCATTTACGAGTTTAGCAAATTTGATGGAAGGTGTCTGGATGAAGATGCGGTCTTGTTTATTGGCGATGATCAGCACTTTTGCTTTTACTTTTTTAGCTGCGCTCTCCAGTGAGCCTTCGCCTTTGGTAATATCCTGCATCATGGTTGCTTTCATTTGCCAGAGGAAATTATTGGCATCCAGATAGGCTGTTTTTCCGATCGTAGCATACCAACTGGAAAAACTATCTGCAGGCGTAGTACTATTCACAGAGGCTGGTGTAGAGATCAGCAGTTGGCTCAGGCGTGCAGCCATCGGTACTGGGGGATTGACGGTGTAGTTGCCGCTGTGATAAGCTGTATCACTTTTTACTGCGTCGATATAGGTCGAGGTCCACAACAGGTCATAGGCAGTAAGTCGCGGTGTGGCATCTATTGCTACTATCTTGTCCATAAAATCGGGGTAGCTTACTGCCCATTGCAGTGCCTGGCATCCTCCCATAGAGCCTCCTACCACTGCAGCCAAGTGATGAATGTCCAGTTTCTCCGTAAGCATTTTGTACTGTGTATTTACCATATCCCTGATGCTGAATTGAGGGAATGAAGTTTTGGGCTGAGCGGTACTATTGCTCGGAGAAGATGAAACACCATTGCCCAAAGCGTCGATGAGTATGAGATAGAACCTGGTAGTATCGACATCTTTATTTACACTAAACTGCATATAAAATGTAGTACCACCACCAGCTGATGGATATATGATGGCATTGGACCGGGTCGCATTTAGTTTCCCGAATGTGCGGTAGCCGATCCGGCAATCTGTGATATGCTGGCCATTCTCCAAAGGGAAGTCACCTATAGAGGTATACTGTTGTCGTGTGTCGGTTCTGGTCTGTGAATACGCATGTTGCTTTGTTGCCAGAAGTAAAAGGAGCGTTAAGATGGGGATGATCTGATTCATGCATTTAAGAGTTTAAATTATTTACCATTTTTATTCTGACCCTCTACCCTATCCCGTATAGCAGTATCAAGTACATCCAGATTTATATCTTTCAGCGCTTTGAACTTAATGCAATACCCGGTCACACTTGCTTTGCCTAGCTTGTCGCCATATGTTTTGGCCAGGTATGACTTATCCTCAATACCCATTATATATACAGAGATCCCGGTTGTGTTTGCACTGAGGCCGATCTGATAAAACTCTCTGGTGGTGCCATCGGCATACTTTATGGTATAAAAACCATACCCTATATTAGGATTAGAAACAATTTTCCCCTCGTCGTTTTTACCGTCGAGGAACCATAGTTTACTGCCCGGCAGTACCTCAAGGATGTGTTGGTGAAGCTCTTGCAATTCACTGCGCTTCGGCTCAGGCTGGCTGTCGATATAGTCTTTGATCTGGCCTTTTATGTTTGTTGCCATGGTGATTGTATGTCAGTTTGTTTGCTTCTTAAATTTCCCTCAAAGTTATTCAAGCGATTCACTTTTTCGATAAAGTCGCTAACAGTTCTTCCAGATTAGTCATTGACATCTTAAATCCTTCTGTGAAGCCGCCCGTAAGAACTCTTTCCATACGTTCAAGGGATTCATTATAGATCGTAATACTGACTTTTGTTATTCCATTTTGTTCGCTGAAACTGTGATCCCAATCAGAGCCGTGCGGCTCGGGGTTCTCATCTTTATCTGCAAAAGTATTAAACAACTGGAAGTTGGTTTTTGGGCTAATGGAGGTGTACTCCTGAAGAGCCCAGCGTTCCTGCCCTTCAGGACTTATCATGGCATAAAATCTCCGTCCTCCTACTTTAAAATCCAGGAACTTTGTCTTCGCTGTCATGGGCTTAGGAGCTTGCCATTGATCGAGGATCTCAGCTTTGGTAAATGCATCCCAGACCAGCGGGAGTTCAGCATCAAATTCCCTGGTTATAAATACCTTTTGTGCCGCTTTGTCAACGGTGAAATCGAATAGCAGATCATTTTTCATTTTTTTTGTTTTTTCATGATTGATAATATGTCGTCCAATTGATTGAATTGAGTCTCCCAGATCTTCCTGAATTCGCTTAGCCATTTATCGATCTCATTCATTTTCCCGATCTGGAGAGAGTATAGGATCTCCCTGCCTTGTTGTTCCTGTTTTACCAGTCCGCATTCGGCCAGTATCTGTAAGTGCTTTGATACAGCCTGCCTGCTGGTCTGAAAATCTTCTGCAATCGCATTAGGCGTTAGTGCCTGTGTGGCGAGCAGAATAATGATAGCCCGCCTGGTGGGGTCGGCTATGGCCTGAAAGATATCTCGTCTTGTTTTCATTTCCTGATTAAGCAACTATGTGATTGCAAATATATGTGCAATTATCTGATTGCGCAAATTATTTTGAAAATTTCTTTTCCCCATTTATTCATCCGTATATCACATTTGATATCTTCATGTAAACCATTTGAGTATGAGAAATGTTTTATGACCTGCCTGATCGGGGTGATTTTGTCGCTGCCATCTTGCAGGAATCGATGTACTGTGAGTACGAATTATTTCGCTATTGGGGACCAATTAAAAAAGAATTCTTTTAAACCGGGAACTTATTGGGTATATCGGATAGCGCAACAGGTATTATTGACAACCAATCTGTGTACTATTATAATGCCCAAAACCATGTAGAAATAGGGTATAGATATAGTGGCGATGGCGGTACCTGTAATGTATATGGTGATGTATTTAGTATGTCAGCGGCTTCTTTCTGGAATGGGGTGCCGCATGATTCTGTTTTCTTCGGCAATGCCAATAATAGCGCTGATGAGATCCTTATCTCACATTCCACTCACCCACAATACGACTATGGATATTCTGCGACAGGGGACGCATGGACAAAGACATTGACTAACTTCTCTGTTTTGGGCCGTATATTCCCAAAAGTTTATCTATCAACCGGAACTAATGCGCAAATATATCACGTCGATAATATCGGGGTAGTGAGATGGGTCTTTAATGATACGATCAATGGCCAAAGGACATGGAACCTTCTGCGCTATCATGTGATCAATCCCTGAGCTCCCCCAGCCGTTCTAAGGTCCCCACATAGACCTATCACCCATTAAACCTTCAGCTTAACGTACTCGATGCATAGTTTAGGTTACTAATTATGGAAATTAAATGTCGTAGAGCCGGAATTAGAACTATTGTTATCTTCTTCCAGCGTGATACCATTGCCTACTGCTGTTACCGTGCTACCCGATACTGTGACAGTTACCGTTTGTCCTGTACCGTTGGTTGATAAATAGCGCACTCCACTCGATGCAGTATAGATCACGAAACATCTGGTCGATCCCGGCGTGCCACTTCCATCCATGACGCTATAGGTCATATTGGCAATAGGCTTTGATGCGAAATTTACAGAAATCGTGGGATGATCAGTGCCTCCTGCAGGCACATCGGCACTGCCCAGTATGTCGTAGGAAGCATTGCCAAAACCAGTTCCTTCTGACCCTAAAGTGGCGGTGTAGGAAGTCCCTCCATAGCTAAAGTTGCCAAATGAATTAGTGCTGGTTGCAGTTTTAGTACATGAGGTCGCGCAGATTGCTATTAAAGCAAAGATCCAGATTGTTTGTTTCACGTTTTCGTTTTAGGTGTTTAATAATTCTCAAATATACTTGTTTCCCTTAATTATAAAACCCTGTATCTAAAGATTACCTGACCGCTCATAGTATAACGCTACCACGCCGGAATGGAAGGTTTTTGTTTTTACAAGGTTGAGACCGATCTTATTCTGAATGCCCTGAAATAATACCAAACCACTACCCAATACAACGGGGTGAATGCAAAGCCGGTATTCATCGATCAGATCAGCCTGAGTCAGTTGTGCTATGAGAGACGGGCTGCCTACTACGATGCTTTCGCCAGCCAGTTGCTTGAGCTTCATGACCTCTTCTGTCAGTTCTCCCTGCGCAAGTGTCGCATTTTTCCAATCCACGTGTTGAAGCGTTCTGGAGAAAACGATCTTTGTGGCATTGTTCATCAGTATTGCAAAGTCATCCATTGGCTTATTGCCGGTAGGATGGCTGACCATAGGTGGCCAGGCCGACTCCATGAGCTGATAAGTGATGCGGCCCATCAACTGCGGACCGGTCTCCCTCATTTGCTCATTGTAATGTTCATGCAGCTCATCAGTGACGACCCCAGCTGTATGATCGCAATACCCGTCGAGGGTGATGTTCATGGAAGCGATTAATTTTCTCATGGGATAGTTGGATTTGATATCACTATCTGTAATATAAAAACAAAAGAGCAGCCGATGAAATTTTCAGAATCCCTTTTCATTATATTTAACCTGCAACCAACTATAGCACCCCGATAAAACACCACTATGGGCAAACCAGCTAAAATAAAAACGACGGAAAATGACGCGAGTGTCGAGGACTTCATAAATACTATCGATGGTGACCAAAAGCGCGAGGACAGTCATGCCATCATCAAGCTGATGCAAAAGGCTACCAAGGAAAAGCCTAAGATGTGGGGCGCCTCGATCATTGGCTTTGGGAATATACGGTACCAAAGCCCCTCATCAGGCAGGGAGGTAGACTGGATGAAGATCGGCTTCTCTCCCCGCAAGGCAAACCTATCTCTATATCTCATGGGCCTCTATGGTCCGGAGCGCGATGTACTGCTACAAAAACTCGGTAAGCACAAGACTGGCACCGGTTGCATTTATATCAATAAGCTGGAGGACATAGATATGAAGGTCCTGGAGCAGATGATCAATGCTGCTGTGAAAGCAAAATAAGCTGACACCATAAACTTTCCCATATGTCCACAAGCAACTTCACCTTCCTCCTCCTAGCGCTGGTGACCGGTGCGCTGATACCGATACAGGCACAGACCAATGCTGGATTTAGCCGCGCTATAGGCAATCCATATATCACCGGGCTCATGGTCTTTGTGGTGAGTATGGTCCTCTTTGTATTATTGTCGCGTACAGCATTGCCGCCCGTTGCGAACTTTAAACAAGCACCGCTCTACACATATCTCGGTGGTATCATCGTGCTTACTTATGTGGTGATGATCACGATACTCGTGCCTCGTATAGGTGTAGGTAGTGCCATAGGACTGATCGTGACTGGCCAGATCATATGTGCGGTAGCGAATCCTGTCCCAATCCCACTTGCAACCCGACCACACAAATTGTACTTTAGCATAGTAAATGAATAGCATGAAAAAGGAATTGCCAGCCAAAGAACGTGAAACACTACTCAAAACATTGAAGGCCCGTTTTGAGAAACACATGAGCCGTCACAAAGGCCTCGACTGGGTCAAAGTACAAGCCAAACTGGAAGCCGCGCCAGCCAAACTCTGGTCGCTCTATGAAATGGAGGACACGGGTGGTGAACCGGATGTGGTAGCTTATGATAAAAAGGCTGGCGAATTCATTTTCTACGATTGTTCACCGGAAAGTCCCTCCGGCCGCCGCAGCTTTTGCTACGACCGCAAAGCATTGGACTCAAGAAAAGAGCATAAGCCAAAAAATAATGCCCTGGAGGCAGCTGCTGATATGGGCATCGAACTGCTGACAGAAGACGAGTACCGCGAATTGCAGAAGCTAGGAACATTCGATACCAAAACATCAAGCTGGATCAAAACACCTGCTGAGATCAGGAAACTCGGAGGTGCCATCTTTTGTGATCGCCGCTATGATACTGTCTTCACATATCACAACGGTGCAGAATCATATTATGCGGGAAGGGCCTTCCGTGGTTCGCTGAGGGTCTGAGGGGGAAATTCAAATACCGTCACTGTTGATCTCCAGTTTATAGCCTTTGCCGTGTATGTTGACGAGCTTGATATCCGGATCACTTTCCAGCCTTTTCCTGAGCCTTGAGATAAACATATCCAGGCTCCTGCCTACTATCACACCTTCATCCTCCCATATCTCCTTTTGGAGCCTCTTCCTGTCGATGACCTGATTGGGAGTATTCGCAAAAATGCTCAGTATCTTCGCCTCTTTGACCGTTAGTACCGTCTCCTCTTCATCAAACTTCAGGATCTGATCCCCCGCAAAGAAAAGGTACCTGCCCATCTCGATCCCCGCTTTTTCTGTTGTAGCTATCTCATTTCCCCCGATTTGAGGTATGTGCTTTTGCTTTTTATATCCACCGACACCGAGCAGCAATAAGCCGATTCCGAAAATGCTTATTCCACCTATGTAAAGGCCCTTAACAGTATACCCTTTATCCTCCTCAAACCTGATATCAATACAATAAGGCCTGGCCGGTTGATCGCGTCCCATGCAAGGCTTTATGCTTTCCTCCTGCGGACCCATCACGACATATCCATATCTCACGGTGTCGGTTTTGCCATCGAGCACATTTACAACGTATCTGGAGGGAAGCTTATTATCGGCGATAACCTTATCAATAATATGGACCAAAGAATCAGGCTTGAATGAAAAGCTGCTCTCAAAAGGGATCTGAAATTCACTGGCTGATATCCGGCTCACAGGTGCGATCTGCGAAGTGCTATCCCCTGTATATCGCAGTATCTGATGGGCTATATTTCTCATCACGATGACTTCCTTAGCGGCATCAAACTCGCTTTTCCCCGCTTTCTTCATGGTAAAAGCTGCTATGACCATAAGTAAACCGATGGCTATAGCTATTGAACATACTTTCTTCATCATATTCAAAAATAGAAAGTTACCACTGTTTGCCAGTGGTTTTACAATCATTTTACAACCTTGTTACACTTGTTTTACTCTCGTTTTGCGCTTATCTCTCGTAAGGCAGGTAAATTTGTGTTCATCAATTACTCATCATTCATCAAATCAAAAGTCTATGTATAAGCTAATCTGTCCGCTGCTGTTATTGACAGCTATCACTTCTCCTTTTTGTAGCCAGAATAAGGTCGCCCAAAACAGCTCCTCCCTACCCGCTAGTGACGATGGGAAACCGAAAATAATCAATCCCGAAGGCAAAACGCCATTCCCCTATCGACACTCGGTAGATCAAGGTTTGCAGGACAAGTCCGGGAATCTCTGGTTTGGCACTTCGGATGGGATATTTCGCTATGACGGGCGGTCGTTTACTAATTATTGGGTGATGGACGGCTTGTATACTGATCACGTCACGAGGATATTAGCGGACAAGGCCGGTAATATCTGGTTTGGCGCCCATGGCGGCATCGTCCGCTACGATCCCGAAGCTTCAGCCCTGACGGGTACTCTATCATTTAGCAGTGTAAAAATACAAGCTGGCAACGGCGGATTTCTGACGGACAACATAAGCAATCTGGATGCTCCGGAAATAAGAAATCCCATCACACAGATGATGGAAGACAGACATGGTGCTATATGGTTTGGTGCCGGATATAATGTGTATCGCACCGATGGGAGATCCGGAGCAGCTATCACCACCTGCGTCGGCGATTTCCTGAAACGTGAAAAGGTGCAATATCACTGCGCTAATCCGGAGGACTTTAGTGTCTGCTGTATGTATGAGGACAAACAGGGGAATATACTGATATCCACCAGCGCATGCAGTTGTGGCCCCAGTGTCAGTTATCGCCTGGAGGGAAGCAGGGCCACCCACCCCTGTGTTTTAAACAGCTGCAATCACGACCTGCACAAGCCGCAGGAATATGCGGCACACTACAAAGAGATCGATGCATCTTTCAGCAAAATAACAAGCGAAGATGGCAACACGCGTATAGCCTTTACGACAGTATTAGAAGATAAAGCAGGTACCGTCTGGCTTGGGACTGACAGTGGAGCATATAAATACGATGGCAAGCATTTTACACGGTTTACGAAAAACGATGCCCTTAGTCAAAGTGCCGTTGTCGCTATATATGAAGATAAAAAGGGGAATATATGGTTTGCTACCGGTGAGGATGTACACTTCCAGGGGCATGGGGTATTCCGCTATGACCCATCAGCTTCTGTCAAAGCGGGGTCCCCGTCCATTTCACAGTTCACTACAAAGGATGGCCTCTGTAGCAAAGCTATCTTTACAAATAACATCATGACAGCTATTTCTGAAGATAATGCAGGCAGGGTGTGGTTCGCCGGATATGGGGGCATCTGTTATTATGATGGCAAGGCCTTTCGTAATTTTACAAAGGCGGATAACTTTAACGAACAACCCGTCAACTTCATACTAAAAGAAAAAACGGGGAGTATATGGTTTGGTGCATGGGAACTGGGATTGTACCGCTATGATGGCAAGTCACTCACCTCCTTCACAGAAAACAAGCCGGGACTATAACGCAATAACATTCACACACTTATGCTTAATCCACCTCGTTTGGCACGATGCTTGGATTCATAGGGTTATAATCACATCTTATCAGTCATAAGACAGATAGCTACCATTGTGGCGGCTATTAATTTTCTAACTAAAAATGGAAAGCAAGATGAAAACTTCAAAAATGAAATCCGCCCTGATCGCCAGTATACTGGGTATCGCGACGGTGATCGGCAGTGTCACTCCAGCTATGGCAGGTGCACCGGTCCTGACAGTAGAGAAAACGGATATCAATAAAGACCTCACGCGGGTAAATAAAACACATGAACGTGTCCTCACACTGCAATCACAGCTCAAAGGTGACCGCAAGGCAGGCCTAAATACAGTTGCGCTGCAAAAGGAACTGAGAAAGGCAAAAGCCGACGAAACACAAGCTAAAGCTTATCTCCGTGCCGATAAGAAGGACCTGCTGATGGATCATCAGAACTATATTAATGAGCAGAGGGCCGAATTGCGCCACGACCGGAATACTTTGGTCAAAACAAGCTTTGATGTAAAAAAGGCAAAGCCTGAAAAAAGCACCGCGCTCAGGAAAACCAGAATGGAGATCAACGATGACAAACTGGCCCTGACACAGGCTAAGACCACACGTAATAATGATCTGCTCGCAGCCAATGCGAAAATAGAAAAGGTACAAGGCCAGAATGTCGCAGTGCTCAAGACGGAAAACGCCGGAGCCAAGCTGCAAAACCTTGCGATGAAATAAGCAGAGGTTTTCATAAATAAAACAGGGTTTCTGTCTCGGACAGAACCCTGTTTTATTGTAAGTGTCAAGGGCTTATCAGTGCTGAACAGCACATTTAATAGTCTTATCCATCGTAGCACTTGTAGCCCTGATGAAATATAGCCCCGACGGTATATTCGATACCGGATAGTCTATATTTTTGCTTACCGCCACTTCGCCTTTAAAGATATTGCCAATCAGCCGGCCTTCCAGCGTATAGATATTGATGTCCATCTGCTGAGAGATAGCCGTCTCGATATGCAGTGCTATGTTAGTATTGGCAGGATTGGCAGAAAGCATGCTGAACTTATTTTGATCTGCCGCACCACCCTCAATGCCTGTATTAACGGAAGCAGAATCAGCTACTATCCAATCCGTAATAGCCGGATCAAGCGGGCTTATAGGGCTATCATACCAGGCGACCCAATTGCCCTGGCGGTCTATGAGATATTTATTGAAATTCCATGTCACTGATCTGTCGGCTACACCATTCAGGTACGCACGCTCCAGCCATTTGTAGACGGGAGTAGTATCTACCCCCTTGGTTTTGACAGAGGCCATGATCTGAAAATTGACATTATAGTGGCCACAAGTAGCTACGACCTGCGAGTCTGTCCCCTTCTGATGGCCAAAATCATCACAGGGAAAACCTACGATCGCAAAATTGTAACGTGCGGAATAAATACTATCCAGCTGGCTCAGCGGCGCGAACTCCGGAGTATAAGTGCAGAAGCTGGCCACATTGACCACCATCAGTTTTTTGCCTGCATACTGCGACATATTGATCGTATCTCCTGCGATACTGGGCCAACTGTAGTCATAAATAGTTCCGGTCTGAGCAGTTACTTTTAAACAGAAGCCGATGATCAGGAGTAGCGTAAATTTCAATTTCATTTTATTGGGTTTTAGAATTCGGAGTTGAGTATAGTTTATAAAGATATTGTATTACATTAATATAGGCTGTTAAATAAATGTGATCCCGTATAAGCCAACTCGCCTGACTAAATCACAGCTTCCTTATTATACCTGCTCTTATATTCTACCGGCGACATACCTGTGATCTTTCTAAACACCTCCCGAAACGCTTTCACATCCGAATATCCTACCTCATACATCACTTCATTGATAGTTTTCCGGCTCGTTTCGAGAGCCTTCTTGGCTGATTCGATCTTCACACGCTGGGCATACTCCAGCGGCGTATTTCCTGTAGCCTTGATAAATCTCCTATCGAAATTACGCCTGCCTACAGCAAATCTCAAAGACAGTTCCTCCATCGATATCTTGTCATGGAGATGAGCCTCAATATAGGCCTGCACCTCTTTCACCATTTCATCTCCGTGCTGCTTCTGCCCGGTGAATATGATAAATGCCGATTGACTCTTCCTGTCCATCTCTATCTGAAAAACCTTGGAGCAATAAATAGCTGTCTGCCTGTCATAATATTTTTCGACGAGATAGATCATGAGGTTGAGAAAAGAATAAGCGCCACCATTGGTATAGATGCCATCTTCATCAGTGATCAGCCTATCTGTCTGTAAATCTACATCAGGAAACATATTCCTGAAATTTTCCGCCATTGCCCAATGCGTAGAACAGCTTTTACCTTCGAGCAAACCAGCTGATGCCAGCAGAAACGCGCCTGTGCATATACTCGCTACCGCTGCGCCATTTTTATACTGTGCCGCGATCCATTCTATCAACGGCTTATTCCCTTTCACTGCTTTCTGATAGTTATGGTTCAATGATGGGATGATAATGAGATCGGTTTTTGCGATAGCAGAAATATTTGTGTGAGGCTTCACACTAAACAGTCCCTCATAGAAATCCACCTTCTTTGAAATACCTGCCAGCTGTATCGTAAACATTTGCTTTCTGCCCAGCCCTTTCCAATAGTCATTGGCCCTCGTAAATATCTTGTAGGCGCCAACTATACTGCTCAGGTTATTCTCCCCATCGGGAACGATAATTGTCAGATGTTTCATGATGATCTTTTTGACAAAGATACAGAAACACATTGTCCAAATCAACCCACTACAATGTCCATTTAGCACCTCATATAAGTCATATTTGGACAATACCTTTGCATTATAAAATCAAAAACTATATCCAATGACAACAACAGATTACACCACTACCCTTCTGGTAGATCAAAGTCCAAAGGAAGTATTCCATGCCATCAATAATGTTTCCAACTGGTGGACAGCAGCCGTGGAAGGCAGTACAGAAAAACTCAATGACATTTTCACTGTGCATTTCGGTGAGACCTTTATAACATCAAAAGTCACCGAACTCATCCCCGGTCAGAAAATAGTATGGCATGTGACCGACTGCAATAAACATTGGCTCAAGAATAAAAAAGAATGGGTAGGCACGACGATGACCTGGGAGATATCTCAAAAGGATAGTAAAACACAGATTCATTTCACCCACGAGGGACTGGTGCCTACACTCGAATGCTATGGCGGCTGTAGCAATGCCTGGGACGAGTATATAAAAGATAGCCTGTACAAATTGCTGACCGAAGGCGTAGGAATGCCGAGCTGAAATAATTGACCTTAATTCATTCAACTAAAAAACAAAGAAAATGAGCAATACAGATTTTACGACGACCATCTCGGTAGACCAAACACCCAAAGAAGCATCAGATGCCATCCTGAACATCCGCGACTGGTGGTCGCAGGCGATAGAAGGTGTCACAGACCAGCTCAATGCTGAGTTTACCTATCACTACAAAGACGTTCATTACTGCAAATTGAAACTGGTTGAACTTGTCCCTGGTCAAAGAGTAGTCTGGCTGGTACTGGACAATTATTTCAAATTCACCAAGGACAAAAGCGAATGGATAGGCACCAAACTCGTCTTTGATATCTCGCGAAAAGGTAACAAAACAGAGATCAGGCTTACTCACGAGGGCCTCGTGCCGCAATACGAATGCTACGAGATATGCCGCGAAGCCTGGACCAACTATATAGAAGAAAGCCTATACAACCTGGTCACTATAGGAAAAGGAAAACCAAATCCCAAAGAAGAGGATGGATTCAACGCACAGCTCGTGGAAAAATGGAAACTGGAGTAGTAAAAAGTCATTGACTATTTTACTACTTCTTATTTGCTAATAGTTTCTCCACGGCCTCCGTCAGGCTATCGCCATGCAAGTCTTTAGCGTAGACTTTACCACTTTTGTCTATCAGTACATTTCGCGGCAGGTCAGTGATATCATACACGCCGGCAGTAGCACTGGCTCCGCCGCGCAGTTCGGATGCCTGCGGCCATATCATCCCGTCGGTGAGGATAGCCTGAACCCATCTCTGGCGCTGGTCATCGAGGGAGAAGGATACAATCTCAAAGCCTGCGTCGTGGTACTTCTGATAAAAGGCCATCATCCTGCGGTTCTCTTGTCTGCAAGGTCCGCAGAAAGAAGCCCAGAAGTCCAGCAAAATAACTTTACCCTTGTATGATGACAACGTCACAGTTCGTCCCAAAGTGTCATTGCCTTTGACATCAGGAGCGGAATGACCCGGCAAGGTCCGGTATACATGATCAAACTCAACGAGGAACTTCTTAGCCGCCCATCCATTACGCACAGCGGGACTGAGCTGCATATATACCGCATGCATGGTATCATACTCCCCGGGCCTGAACATCATCGACTGGATGAAATACAGAGCGGCGTAGTTATTGGGATTTGATACGATGTACGAGCGGATGCTACGGAGCCACTGGCGCTGCTGTGCACTCCAGAGGGAGTCTGCGCTCTGTAGCGTACGCGGGTTGTGCGAGGCTGCATCCTGCTGATGAGCGGTGGCATTCTCTCGTGCATGGTCGAAGAAATCAGACAAACCCGGCTTGAGCTTTTCATAGATCACATTGGATGCAGAGCCGGTGATTATAGTTTTCTCTCCGGCATCTTTGACCAGGTGCATTTCTATATTCGTATTCTCCAGAAAGAAACTGGTATTGTATGTCCAACCCTGAGAGATGCTAAATCTGACAGCTTCGGGTTCCGCCACTTTACCCCGAAGAGTAAATTTGCCATCCGTGATCTCTCCCTTCACAGTGGTGTCTTCACCAGACGCGCTGCGGTAATCAAGCGATACACTTCCTGTTTGCAGGCCATCGACACTGCCATGTATAACAAAACCTTGAGAAAAAGTAAATGCCGGATATATTATGATCAGTAAGAGGAAAAGTAAATGCTTCATTGTTTAGTTAGGCAAAAGTATAAGAGATATTAGAATAACCCTAACCATCCTCAATAGATCATGAACAAAGACGTATATCTCTATCCAAGATAATCCGGCGGATAAAATTTCTGGCCATATTTTTCTCCGATCGCTTTTATCCGGATCATATCCTCTGGAGTCGGTGGCGGGGGTGGCGGCAGAAATTCTCCTTGTTTCACTGGCCTGCCGACCTCCATGAAGAAAGCATCCAATCCGGCAGGCACAACAACACACCAGAGTCGGGCCATTTTATCCGTTTTATTTTTGAAGCAGTGCACCATTCCTCCCAATGGTATATTGACAATAGCACCGGTGACAGCAGTGAACGTGCGTTCCTCAGTCTTGATCTCGACTTCTCCCTCCAATACATAGAAGGACTCCTGCATGTCTGCATGCGCATGCGGCGGCGGGCCGCTGCCTGCAGGCACCACCATGTCTATCACAGCAAAGGCTCCGCCAGTCTGCTTACCTGATAATACGATACGGTAATTTCCTCCACCTACTGAGACACATGGGCCATCTCGCGGCCCAGTGACAGCTAGTTTGCTATTTAGATTGTCCATCATGAATCAGCATTTTCAAGCAAGATAAAGAATAACCGGGGGCTACCGCATATTTAAGCCTTATCATTTCTGATATCGGACGGATGGTCAGTCTTTTTTTTCCGGCAGCGGCGCCATCATACTTGCCCTGTTGCCTTCGGTGTCAGTGAAGGAAACATAGATGCCTACTCCGGGTATCTTCATCGGCTCACCCAGCACTTTGCCGCCACCCTCATTTACTTTTTTCATCGCCTCCCCTATATCCTCCACAGCGATCACTACAGACGGATATTGCGCAGGCCAGTCGGGCTTCTTAGGAAAGAAACCGCCGTTGATAGCGCCTTTGGTCTGTATCATGCCATCGGCATCTGTATCGGTGGTTTGTGCGAGCACATAGTTGCCCATCTCCTCTCCCATCATCTGCATTTTCCAGCCGAAGGTTTTGGCATAAAAATCCGCCATGCGCTGCCTGTCTTCAGCAGGCATCTCAAAGTGTACTACAGGATTCATCTTTTGCATATCAGTGATTTAGAAAACTAAATTAATCAAAAACCTTCTCAGTGTAAAGCCCAATTCCGGCAGGCAGGGATTTGAATAAAAGTGGACCAGTACAGAATATCCCTTCTAAATAAATTATTACATTGTAATATGAAAAGAATGATCATTTTAATACTCTCTGTCCTACTCATCGGTTGCAAGGAGAAAGACCCTAAAAAACTTATCCTGGGAAAGTGGAAAGACCCAAGCTCAAGCCAGCTCATATTTGACAAAGACTCTTTGTACACAAATCTGGGTAATTGTAAATACGAACTGAAGGGCGATAGCCTGTGCATGCTCGTTCCCATCGGATGGTCGGTGACTACTATCACGTTTGCCGGACAGGATACTTTTTATTTAGGAAATCCTTTGGAACTAAAAGATCCTATATTAAGAATAAAGTAGTTTATGCAGATCAAGCTATTTAATAACATGTTACTATTTTCTCTTTTCGGTATTGCCATGTCGTTTTTTGGCAATCTGTACGAGGGAATTGTCATTGGTCCTAATATGCTTCAAGACTCCATTCACCGGATGCAGTATTGGCAAAAATTCTTTGTAGCGACCAATCCTGCCTTTTTTTATGTACCAGTCACTCAGTTAGCTGCTATTATATCGGTCGTACTGTATTTCAAAACGGATAAGCAAAAAGTGGCACTTAAAAAGAAGTTGAAACTAGCTGCGATTTTTCAGATCGCGTCGATCGCATTGTCTGTTTATATAATAACGCAGATCAATTTAAAACTATTCTTTGGTGACCTGGAGAAATATCGCGACGCGGTCTCCTACATGGCGCTTCTTTGGAATGTTTTAAACGCTGTCAGAATACTCTTAGTCGGCATCGCGCTCACTTTTACCTTCCGCGCTTATGTGATCGCTCAAAATGAAAGACCTGGAGCCTAAATGGAGTACAGAACATGTCCTAACCAGCTCACACACCGGTCACTCCCGGGTCGATAGACAATCCCGGATCGTGCATATAATGCTCATTTCACAGTACAAAGTATGTAGTGGAATTCCCTCCACAATATTTAGTGGCATGCATATTGTCCCTGTTGGGTATAAAATTGTGTCATGAAAAATTTAAAAATATTTGTGTGCATACTGGCTATGACTGCCTTTGCAGCGGTCCGCTCAGTCCAGGCCCAGACCGATAGCATGGGCGGGATGAATGCAAATGGCCACATGGGTTCCAGTGGAATGAACTCTTACCTCCTCATAGGAAGCCTGGTACTGATCGGTATCATCGGTGGGATCGTAGTGATGCGCAGGAAAAAAGGGGATAACAGGCCTCAGTCCGGTGCAGATATCAATAATCCCGCATCAGGTATCTAGGCATCCATCGGATAAGGTTCTTAAGCCTTTGATCCCACATTCTTCTGAAACTGCGGGTATAATCCATGTAATGTCCGTCCGAGCTCTATACTTTTACTAAGCCCCTATTTCATTGGTCACTTATTTGTTTTCTCCCCTTCTCAGGCAAATCTGTTTGAACAGGTGATTTTTTTGTCTTCCCTTTTCCAAAAAAAATTAGCGCTGCTCATTCTGGCTAAAACTTCACGCTATATTTTAGCCTGTTATAATGCCCTTCTGCGAGAAATCTTGGATCATCTCCAAAACCTTTATCCAAAAGTTCCGTACACAGTATTTCTTGTATACCCTTTTTGGTGTATAGAGGAAAATAGACAGATCAGTGCCTAAACAGAAGAATTTAGTATTGATTATCAATTATTTGGACAGTAAAAACGCTTAAACCCTTGACACAGGCAGCCCCTTGTATTATTATGTTGAAACCTTTATTAATCTTTTACCAATCAATCTATGCTTAACCCCATTCGGCTTGTGCTGACCGTTGTGCTTATCACAACTCTGACACAGCTCTATGCCCAGACCTCCTCTGCCCCGCAGGGGATCAACTATCAGTCTGTCGCTCGTGATGCGAGCGGCCAGATATTGATCAATCAGCAGATATCCTTACAGCTTACCATCCACGACACCATCTCGTCGGGTGCGATCGTGTACCGCGAGCGCCACGTCGTCGTGACCAATGCTTTCGGCACATTTAGCGTCGTAGTAGGTGGTGGTAGCCTTGTCACCGGCAACTTTGGCAACATCAACTGGGGCGCCGCCGACAAATACCTGCAGGCAGAAATGGATTTTGCCGGAGGCACTAGCTATACCAATCTCGGGACCTCCAGGCTCAACAGCGTGCCGTACGCTCTCTATGCGGGTAGCTCATCCAGCGATATATCGAATGTCAAATATGATACTACAGGCATACTCAATATCCAGACTGCGAGCCACACTATATCCACAGTGAAGGGCACCTGGCTCGAAGGTGGCAACGGCGGCCTGACCACTGCCAATAACTATCTCGGCACTACTACCAATACTGACATACGTTTCATCAGGGGCGGTAAAGAAGCTGTACGCTACACTACAGGCGGTGCATTTCTCGCTACTGGTGATACTGCGACAGGCACCACACCGGCTTCCGGTGCTGGCAAGAGAATGGAGTGGATCCCTGCTAAGGGTGCCTTCCGCGCAGGCACAGTCACCGGCACAGCATGGGACAATGCCAGCATCGGAGCTAACTCTACTGCCTTTGGCAATGATGCGATGGCATCAGGAGCGAACACCGTAGCGATAGGTAATAATGCACAGGCTCTATGTGCTAACTCTATAGCAATAGGCAATGGGGCCATCACAAAATCGCCAAGCTCATTAGTAATCGGTATGTATAACGACACGAGCGCTGCTTCCACGGGCAGCATAGGGCAGTCTGATATACTCTTTCAGATAGGTGATGGAACCAGTGCTACCAGCCGGGGCAATGCGCTCACTGTAAGCAAAACAGGCCAGGTATTAGCTTCCCAGCTTTCTACTCAGACTATAACATTGCAACCAAGCGCCGCAAGCTCACTTTTGGGTAACGTAGCGGTCAATCCGCAAAATCAGTCATTCATTGTGGTTTCGTGCCTTGGATTGCCTCTCAATAACTCAATGACTCTGGTAGCAGGAGTGCGCGGCCAGATCCTGACTATAGAGGGACAGGCATCCCTACTGGGAATATCCCTGGGCTTTGGTGTAAGGCTCAACGACTCTGGCAACCTGAGCCTGAATAGTAATGTTGATCTTCTTAGCGGCGATAGCATTACGCTGATATATGATGGCACTACGTGGGTAGAGATATCAAGGAGCATCAATCACTAATAGCAACAAAATATATCTGTACTATAGGCCAACTATAACGTTCGCATTCCGTACAAGGAAGATAATGTATGAATACTGTGAATCGTATTTTTTTGACCACTCAAACAACCAAAACAAAATTATAATATTGATTAACAATAATTTATGAGCCTTTCGATCTGAAAATATTGACAAAAGGTAAGCCTTGTATTATTATATAGGAACCTCATCTTATCAATCATGACAACGACAAAAACAACCCGATTCATTCTGGCAGTTGTGGCTCTGGCCACAGTGCTGAATCTCCGCGCCCAGACCTCGTCTGCGCCGCAGGGGATCAACTATCAGTCTGTGGCACGCAATGCCAGCGGTCAGATACTGACCAATCAGCAGATAGCCCTGGAGATCACCATTCATGACACAACCTCTGGTGGTGCTATCGTATACCGTGAGCACCATACTGTGGTGACCAATGCGTTTGGCACCTTCAGCGTAGTGGTCGGCGGCGGCAGCATCATCACTGGCACCCTGGGGGGTATCAATTGGGGCGCATCAGACAAATACATGGAAGTAGGGATGGACTTCAGCGGTGGCACCAGCTATACCAGTATGGGAGTATCAAAGCTCAACAGTGTACCCTATGCACTCTATGCCGGCAGCTCATCAGGAGATATCACCAATCTGAAATATGACACAGCAGGCTTTCTGAACATACAAACGGCAAGCCACCTTTATACTCCTGTCAAAGGTACATGGCTCACCGGTGGAAACGGAAACCTCAGTACAACTAATAACTACCTCGGCACTACAGACAATATCGACATCGCATTCATCAGAGGTGCCAAAGAGGCGGTCCGCTATACTACCGGTGGAGCTATGCTCGCCACAGGAGATGCAGCTACAGGTGTGACACCTGCATCAGGAGCGGGCAAAAGGATGATGTGGATCCCGGCCAAAGGGGCCTTCCGCGCAGGCACAGTGACAGGAACTGCATGGAATGATGCTAATATAGGCGCCAATTCTACCGCTCTCGGCAATGATGCGATGGCATTCGGCGCTAACTCTGTAGCGATTGGAAATAACGCAGTTGCTCTCTATAACAATTCTATAGCAATGGGTAATGGTGTAATTACCAAAGCCACTAACTCAATGGTGATAGGTACATATAATGATACCTCTGCCGCAGCTACTGGATCTATTAGCCAGTCTGACGTATTATTTCAGGTTGGCAATGGTACTGCATCCAGCCGGGGCAATGCCCTAACTGTCGGCAAAAGCGGCCAGGTAATAGCCTCACAATTACTCGTATCACAATCGATGTCTCTCTCAGATACGTTGATGAATGTAAGTGGAAATTTTACCATCACACCAAACTATACCTACTATAGAATCAATTCTGCAGTCGGTCAAAGCGCAGCCCAGCTCACTATGAATAGTGGCAACCGTCCTGGCCAGGTGATCCTGATCGAGTGCGTATCCGGAAATGGCACCGGCCACGGCATAAGGCTCGTAGATGGCACTGCCACAAGAATGAATCTCACCAGCTCATATGGTGGTGGCCCTATAGACCTGGCTTATACAGATACCATGATGCTCCTTTGGGATGGCAATACCTGGATACAAATAGGAGGAAGCACCAATAACTAAACAAATGTCGGCAGAGGCTATACATATAGAGCAGTCGCTTACTTTCGAAGCGTTGGTCAAAGAGGCCCAGAATCTCTGTGACCGCCGCAATAAGGAGGCGATCCAATATATAGACGCCGCTATCAACAAAGCCAAGCTGTCAGGCGATATCATCGAGATAGCCACTACCGGATACCTTGAGGCATACTACAATACTTTTGTGCTGAGTGACTATGACAGCGGTATCGCTATCATCAATAACCTCCTGCAGACACTTGAGGTAGAAGACCTGCAAGAGATCGGCTATAAACTCTATATGACCCTGGGCAATGCCTACCAATTCAAAGGCGATGTGTTCGAAGCGCAGCAGACCTACCTCCAGGGTATCAGGTTTCTGGAAAGTAAAGAAGAGATCAGTCCGGAGGAAAAACAATTTCAGGGATCTTATTATTATAATATAGCATTGCTGCTGTCAGCCTCCCAGTTCAAAATGGATACGGAGGAATACCTGCAAAAGGCCATCGAGATCAATACGGAGCTCAACTCCATGTTTAAATTATCGAAGTGTTACCTCGTATACGGCAACTTCTTTGAGCAGGCCGGAAAGAATAAAGAGGCACAGGAGATGTTTGAAAAAGCGCTGGCTATAGACATCGCCAATAAAGATGACTATAGCGTCGCGCTCGCTAAGGCCAACATGGGATATGTAGCCAATAACCTGAAGGATTATCCCGAAGCGCTCAAATACTTCCACGATGCCCTCACCTACTTTGAAGAAAACCAAAGGCTATACGAAACTGGCATGACCCATGTGGGTTTAGGTGACTGCTATTTCAAAATCGGCGAAAAAGAAAGAGGCCTCCTGCTGCTGTATGATGCAGAGAAGATCTTCATAGAAATAGATAATAAACAGGAACTGTCTAACTGCTACCAGAAGCTGGCATCCCTGCTCAAAGAAGACAGGCAGTTTCAGCAATCAGTAGAGTACCTGGAGAAATATAACGGCCTGCTGAAGTATTTCTTTAATATAGACAAGACCAATGCCCTGACCCGTGCCAAAAGGGAGTTTGAGTCAGAACAAAAAGAAAAAGAATCACAACTGCTCAAACAAAAGAACGAAGAGATCCAACTCTATGTCCATAAACTGGAAGGATCAAACAACTCGCTCAAACAGTTTGCCCATGTAGCCTCACATGACCTGCGCGAGCCGGTGCGTATGATACATAGCTATATGACCCTGCTGGAAAGAAGTATGGGCGAGCACATCACGGAGCAGCAGAAAGACTTCCTGCACTTCGCCCTGGACGGCGCCAAGCGTATGGACAATCTGATCATAGACATGCTCCGCCTGGCCAAGGCGGATGCCAACCCTCAGATAGAAAACGTAAAACTCGAAAAGATAGTAGAGGAGATCAAGCTCAACCTCCACCTGATGCTGGCAGAGAAAAATGCCATGATCGTGTGCAACAATCTCCCGGAAATAAAAGCGGACAGGACCCAAATGCTACAGCTCTTCCAGAACCTGATCGCAAATGGTCTGAAGTATAATGAGAACCCGAAACCAATGGTGAAGCTCAGGGTTTCCAATACTGCAAATGGATTTGAGATCAGCATCTCTGACAATGGTATCGGTATCCCCTCTCAGAGCCGCGAACGGGTGTTTGAGATATTCACCCGTCTCCCTACCGAGAAAAAATATACAGGTACTGGTATAGGCCTGTCCATCTGCAAAAAGATAGTAGACAGCATGGGTGGCAGGATCAGCATCCATGATGGTCACAACGGAGGAACAACTTTCAAAATCGCATTTAAGAACGAGGTACTCGCCTACCGTATCAACCCAACTCATACATGAAGTACATCTTTACCATACTATCAGCACTGATCATCTCGGCCACCAGCTACGGCCAGATCAATGCTTATTTCGTACTGTCTGCCGGCGGTACATTCACTACAGCCACCGGCAAGGGCAGCCTGTCAAGCACCCTCGGCGAAATGTCCATTGTGCAAACTTTCAGCGCCGGCGGCCATATCATCACTCAAGGCTTCCAACAAGGTAACTATATCAAATCGCCATCGGTATCACTACCAGTGAAGCTGCTTGATTTTGACGGCTTCAATAAAGGCACATATAATCACCTGATCTGGCAGACTGCATCAGAGATCAACAATCAGGGTTTTGAACTGGAGCGCCTCAATGCCAATGCGGAGTTTGAAAAGATCGGATACGTAGCAGGCAATGGCAACTCAAATGCGCTGCTGGACTATCAGTTTGACGATATGCATCCGCTGCAGGGAGATAACTATTATAGACTAAAGCAGATAGATTTTGACGGGCATTTCGCGTATAGCGATGTGGTCTCTATATACTCCGGCACATCGATTGCCACGGACGTGAGCGTATATCCTATGCCAGTGACCGATGTACTGAATGTCGTGATACATAACGGGGAAGCCACTATCGGCGCTATGACCATCACCAACATAGTAGGAGAAACAGTCTACGAAAGTCCTGCTGAAATATATGAGGGCACTACAGTGAAAAAAATAGACCTCAGTTCGTACGCTCCGGGCCAGTATTTCGTGAAACTCACTACCGGCTCCAATACCAAGACGATCCATATAGTCAGGCAGTAAAAAGCCTTCTGTCGATTCGCTCAAGTTCATATCCTGTATTGAACAGAAAAAGTAGTTTCATTATCTTTAGGGCTGATGAGATGTTTCTGTCTATACATCCTGTTCATAATATCTGTTCCCGGCTTCGCAGCTACGACTGATAGCCTGCTGCTCCATCCGGCCAAAAGAAAGGCCGCGACCGAAGCGCCACCTATGGAGGAGCATCAGGGACAATCTTATTTTGAGAAATATGTCAAACCCAAAAGTGTGAATGCGCTGATCTCCTACTGCGCTGTGCAGTGGATGCAGGAGGAGAAGGATAGCTTTGCGGCTATGCCGGAGAATGTAGCCATCCATCACCATCACTACTGGTACGACACCTGGATCAATAAGATGTGGGGCATCCTGGTCAATGACTCGGGCGTACACGCAGACTTCAAGACTACCTACGGCATCACCGACAACGAGGACAAATGGCTCATCATGCTGACCTCCCTACACAGGAAGCTCAATCACTGCGAAATGGACATAGCCGGACAGGCCCGCGAGATCAAAAAGAAAAAGCGCAAAACCTCCGCGACATCTTTCAATAAAAAAAGGTGATACGTTCCCGCATCACCTTTTAGCTATATTTCTTTTACATCAGCCCACATTATACACTGTGGCAAATTCTTTGGCGAAATCTTCCAGCTTGACCTTGCCATAGGTAGGTGTGGCTTTGCGATAATCCTCAAAAACAATTCCTTCGCGGAGCGCCTTATTCATCTGCGTAAAGGCTGTAGCGATGCTACCATTCAGACCGGCCTGCTCCAGCCCGGCCTGCATCTGCTCATCGGTAAACTCTACATAGGGTAGCGCAGGATTCCCTATAGCCGTACCCAGTGTGCGGGCGATCCCGGCCCAAGTGTGGCTGTCGTCACTGGTTATATACTCGATGGTGATACCCGGTTCACCTTGTGTAGAAACGGCCTTGACAGCAGCGACAGCGATATCTGCCGGATGGACCAGCACATGATGGAAGTCAGCCGGCTGGGAGCTGCCGATGATCCCCGCCTGACGGATCATACCGATCAAACCGAGGAAGTTATAATAAAAATAACCCGGACGTAGTATATGGATACTCACGCTGCTGCTCAGCGGACTAAGTACCCGCTCGAAATATGCAGATCCATCTATAGGCCCCGTACCTGACCCACGATGTGCACCGATACTGCTCAGTAGCACTATTCTGCTGATACCTGATGCAGGCACTGCCTGCGCATAAGCATCGGCCACCGCCTTCTGATGACCCAGCAGGTCAGCGCTACCCAGAGCAGGTGGCATCATGAGGTAGGCGGCATCTGCTCCGTGCAGTATACCAGTGAGGAATGTGGCGTCAGTGACGCTTCCGACCGCCGGAGTAGCACCGAGGGCTTTTATGTCAGCTGAGCGCTCTGCAGTGCTGGTGACGACTGTCACCTCGTGACCGTCTGCGATGAGAGATTGTGTAAGTGGTTTACTGATATGTCCTGTGGACCCTGTGATGATGTACTTCATTGTTTGATTTTTTTTGTTGTTTGAAATCTTCGGATGCAAATGTATCTTTGTACTTACTTTTTAGCAAGTACTTACCCTAAAGTAGGTACCAAACAACTCCATATGAGCACACCCATCAAAGAGTCCTCGACCAACCAACTCAATAAAAGAGAGGAGCTGAACAAATGCCCCGTCACTGTCACCCTGGAGAAAATAGGTGGGCGGTGGAAGACTATTATCCTCTTTCACCTGATGGGACAGACTAAACGCTATAGTGAGCTGAGAAGGAACATCCCGCCTATCTCGGAGAAAATGCTGATCCAGCAGCTCCGTGAACTGGAAGAAGACAAACTAGTGATGCGCAAGGTGTATGAAGTGGTCCCGCCCCATGTGGAGTACAGCCTCTCACCTACCGGTGAGGAATTGACACCGGTGCTAAACGCTATGGCCCAGTGGGGCCTGCGGAATGGCGGAGGAGTACCGATAGGTGCTTAAATTTTATTGAGCTCAGGTTTGAAGTTCTTTACCAATTTTTCTGTTTCCGGGATTATATTTACACCCTAAGAAACGTTTATTATGCACGCTTCGGATTATGATGCTTTTGCCGCTGACTGCTGTCTTGAGTTGCAAAAATTGCAAGACGGGTTTAAAGAACAATATAATCTAAGCTGTTATGAGGAGTGGTACTACGATCAGACCACAGGATTATTGACTTTCTCCACATCTTCGGGGGAACTGAATT
>JAOQAO010000265.1 GCA_025963485.1 Bacteroidota bacterium
TTTAATTAAACCTAATTTTTTTTTTTTTTATCCCTTAGCTTTGCTTGTGCCGAACAGCAAATTACCTCACCCCGCTCCTATTTGATTTGGAAAATCGGAGCGACCCTCTCCAATTATTTGGAGCGGGGTGAGGTAATTGGCTGTTCGGCACTCGCAACGCTAAGGGATAACACATACATAAATGAGGTTTAATTAAACCCTTAAGTTGACGCGTATGCCATTGCATGGAGAGGGTGATAATCATCTAGTGGTTTTATTTACTTTAGCTTTTGTATTAAACCAAAGCTATGCAGGCATTTGATCTCACTAAGGACTATATACTGGAAGATGAGCGTGTACTCTTGCGTCCGCTACTAACAGATGATATAGAGTACCTCGTCAATTTCTCGATCACCCAACCAGAGATATGGAAATACTCCCTTATACAAGCGGGTGGCGGACCAGAGAAGATGAAGAAATACCTGGATATAGCCATGCTGGGAAAGGCTAATCTGAAGGAGTATCCATTTATTGTCTTCGACAAAAAGGCACAGAAATATGCGGGGTCTACACGATTCTATGATATTCAATTGGAGAATCAGGCTTTGCAGCTGGGATATACCTGGTATGGTAAAGAGTTTCAGGGAACGGGGTTGAATAAGCATTGCAAATTTTTGTTGTTGCAGTTTGCTTTTGAGCAGATGGAGATGCATAGGGTAGAGTTTCGTGCAGATCATAATAATGCGAAGAGTATTGCTGCTATGAAAAGTATAGGCTGTGTAGTAGAAGGTTTCCTACGCGAGAATGTGCCTAATCCGGATGGGTCGCGGAGGACGAGTATCATACTGAGTATCCTGAGGCAGGAGTGGGATGGTGGGGTGAAGGATAGGCTGAGGGAGAGACTTTAATACAAGTATCACAGAGGACACGGAGGATTGAGGTAATACAATAGAGGACACAGAGAAGCAGAGGGTTCTTGGTCAGCGACCAACAACAGCACTAACAAATATTATGAACCCATTAGCATATATTATTTCGCTCCTTATAGGATGGCCTTATATGAAATTGCGCTACCGCAATAAGATTGAAAGAGATAGGGTTTTGAGAGAAGATTTCGATGGCAGATATGCAAATGCAGGGTTTGATGTGCTGGTAAGATTTATTTTCCTAATAATGATAGTTGGAGTATCATGCCTTATATTCGTCACGCTCTATCGCGTTTTTATCAAAGGAGATAAGTAAGCTTTATTTAAAATCCTTCTGCACTTTCTCATAGTCTTCGGGAATGCCGATGTCTATGAAGTAGCTGTCAAATTCTTTGGCGTGAAAGTGGAGTGGCAGCAAGTGTTTTTCGAGGATGTCTTTTTCGAAAGAGAATTTCTGTAGTAATGGCTGGCCCTCGATCATCTCTGCTTTTTTGAAAAGGTCTTTGCGAAGGATGTAGGCTCCGCCATTGATGAGGCCTTCGGTACGCTGCTGCTTCTCGTGAAATTGAAGTACACGATCGCAATTGCCGACCTCTACGGTGCCGTAACGGTCGAAGTCATGCATCCGCTTCAACGCAAGGGCAATATCAGCGTTATGCTCGTGACAGAAATCGCGCAGCTCGGAGAGGTTGATGTCGAAAAAGGTATCGCCATTGAGTACAATGGCATCGGAATCTACCATAGCCATGGCCTGTGCTATACCACCTCCCGTGCCTAGCGGCTCTTCTTCTACAGAGTATGTGATATTGATACGATTGTATTTTTCGCCGAAGAAGTTTTTGATCGCTTCGGACCTGTAACCGACGGAAAGTACTACATCAGTGATACCCTGACGATGCAGGTATAAAAATAAATAATGGAGGAAGGGGAAACCGTTGACCGGGGCCATAGGCTTGGGCAGGTCGCTGATGACGGAGCGGAGGCGTGTGCCTAATCCTCCTGCCAATATTATCGCCGGTAGTCCTAGTTGTCCCATTATGCCGATTTGATTTTCATGTTCCCAAGCTTAGTCCTTAAAATCCTCACCCATCTGCCTTCGGCATCTTCCCTCTCCCAAGGAGAGGGAAGAACCTGCTGGGCTTCCTTTATGTTTAATTGTTTTTAATTATTACTCCTATTCTTTTATTACATCATCATTTCCTCCACGAGTTCACAGATGATGTGGCCGATCAGGATATGCGACTCCTGGATGCGTGGGGTGTCTTTGCTGGGGACGTTGAATAAATAATCTGCTGAGTCTTTCATCTTGCCACCTGTCTCGCCGGTAAGGGATACGACGATCATGCCGCGCCTTTTTGCTTCTTCCTGTGCGAGGATGATGTTTTTGGAATTGCCCGAGGTAGAGATGCCAAAGAGGACATCACCTTTGCGGCCTTGTGCCTTGATCATACGCTCGTAGACCTGATCGTAGGAGTAGTCATTAGCCACGGCAGTGAGGAACGACGTATTGACGTGGAGGGCCTCAGCCGGCAGGGGTTCACGATCGTGATAGAAGCGGCCGGTGAACTCTGCTGCGAGATGTTGCGCGTCTGCTGCACTACCGCCATTGCCACAGAAATATACGCGGCTGCCGTCCTTGAAGCGCTCGGCTACTTTTTCGGCGACCTCTTTGATGCGGGATATCATGGGGGCATCGGTGAGGATGATGCTTTTGACATCTATCGATGCCTTTATGATGGAAGCTATTTTGTCAGTCATGAAGTAGTATTAAGTAGTTAGTATTAAGTATTAAGTATTAAGATAACAGCCGATTGTCCTCACCCCAACCCCTCTCCCAAGGAGATGGGCTAAATACAATTGCATTGGCTTATACTCTTTCAATTATAGTAGCAACACCCATGCCACCTCCCACGCAAAGGGTGATGAGGCCGGTTGATTTACCTCTTCTCTCCAGTTCGTCGAGGACGGTGCTGAGGAGGATGGATCCTGTGGCGCCGAGCGGGTGCCCCATCGCGATGGCGCCACCATTGACATTGAGGATGGAGTCATCGATGTCCATGCTGCGCTGGAACTTCAGCACAGCTGATGCAAATGCCTCATTCATCTCGTAGATATCGATATCTTTCTTGTTCATACCAGCGATCTTCAGCGCTTTCTCAGCTGCGAATGAAGGGCCAGTGAGCATAATAGTAGGCTCAGCAGAAGTCACAGCGGCAGATACGATACGGGCGCGGGCCTTGAGGCCGAGCTTCTCTCCCATTTCTTTGGAACCCACGAGTGTAAGGGCTGCGCCGTCTACGATGCCGGATGAGTTACCCGGTGTGTGGACGTGGTTTATTTTTTCTACAGAGGTGTATTTGAGTTGTGCGACTGCGTCGAAACCAAACTCGCCCATCATCTCAAATGAGGGAGACAGTTTGGCGAGGCCCTCCATGCTTGCATCTTCGCGGATGGTCTCCTCGTGGTCGAGGATGGTGAGGCCATTCTGATCAAGTACAGGTATGACCGATTTTTTGAAGTAGCCGTTCTTTTGTGCCAGCGCTGCGAGCCTGTGTGAACGGAGAGCATAGTTGTCTACTGTCTCACGTGTGAAACCTTCTATGGTGGCGATGAGATCAGCGCTCACACCCTGAGGGATAAAGCCGAGTGTAGAGTTGACCATCGGGTCGAGGTACCAAGCGCCGCCGTCGCTGCCCATGGCATTGCGCGACATAGACTCGATACCACCGGCTACAACGAGCTGTTCCCAGCCTGAGCGCACTTTCATCGCTGCGAGGTTGATCGCTTCGAGGCCGGATGAGCAGAACCTATTGATTTGCATACCAGATACGATCTGGTCCCAACCTGCATAGACATGGGCGAATTTTGCAATATCGCCACCTTGCTCTCCGATAGGTGTCACACAACCGAGGACAACGTCGTCGACCTGAGATGTATCAAAGTTATTATTGCGCTCGCTGATCGCTTTGAATAGCGTCGCCAATAGGTCAATTGGTTTTACTTCATGGAGTGAGCCATTCTTTTTGCCCCTGCCCCTCGGTGTACGCACCGAATCGAATATATAAGCCTCTTTCATTATTTATTACAATTTAATGGTTGTTTTAGCCGTTTGAATGACTGTAAATGTAAAAATTTTTGTTGTTTGGTGTTGTGTTTTGGGGATGAGGGTATTAGCTTAGACCTATGGCTGCCCATCCAACCTTCCCAAAGGGGAGGCTTTAATACAAATCAGGCTTATATAGTAGTTTTGCGTGAAGGGTTGGCACAGATGTTGACTTATTGTACTTTCTTTAAAAACCTGAACCTTCAAACCAGTTTTTATGACAAAATATCATGATGGCTTTATGTCGCAGCCGATGGGCGAAGATGATGTAGAGTTTCTACCTATACTACCGGACGATGAGGACCCGCAGGCCAAGAGTGGCGACATTCCTAAGGAATTACCGTTGCTGCCGCTTCGCAATACAATTTTGTTTCCGGGTGTGGTCTTACCTATTACTATTAGCCGTGACAAGTCGATACTGGCTGTCAAAGAGGCATATAAAAAGGATAAGCTCATCTGCGTGGTCGGACAGATTGACCCGAATGTAGAGGAGCCGGAGTTTGACCATGTATATAAAATAGGCACCGTGGCGCAGATCCTGCGCATGATCAAGATGCCCGACGGATCGAATACTGCGATCATACAGGGACGGAACCGCTTTGTGGTGAAAGAACTCGTATCGTCTGAGCCATATATGCGTGTGAAGATCGAGCTGCTGAAAGATGCCACACCGACGAATGATAAAGAATTTGAAGCAGAGGTGTCGACGATCAAGGACCTGGCATCGAGCATCGTGAAGCTGAATCCGCAGATACCATCAGAGGCTGGTATTATGATCAAGAATATCTCCAATCCGATCACCCTGACACACTTCATCTCTTCTAATCTCAATATTGAAACGGCGCAAAAACAGGCGTTGCTCGAGATAGAGAATATGAAGGACCGCGCCAAGATGATGCTGAAGCACCTCAATACAGAGCTGCAGATGCTGGAGATGAAAAACCAGATACAAACAAAAGTCAGGGCTGATATAGATAAACAACAACGCGAATACTTCCTCAACCAGCAACTCCGGACCATACAGGAAGAACTCGGGATGAACTCTCCGGACAAGGATATACAGCGCCTGCGCGATAAGGCTGCTCAGCTAAAACTGCCGCTCAATGTGAAGACGGCAACAGATAAGGAACTCGAAAAACTACAGCGCATGAATCCCGCTGCTGCAGAGTACTCTGTGGTGATGAACTATGTGGAGCTGCTGCTCGACCTGCCGTGGGGGATCTATACCACGGATTCATTTGACCTCAAAAAGACGAAGCAGATACTGGATAAGGACCACTATGGTATAGATAAAGTGAAAGAGCGTATCATAGAGTACCTCGCAGTACTGAAACTGAAAGGCGATATGAAGTCGCCGATCCTCTGCCTCGTGGGACCTCCGGGCGTGGGCAAGACTTCTCTAGGACAATCCATAGCAAAGGCGCTGAATAGAAAATACGTACGTATCTCCCTGGGCGGCCTGCATGATGAAGCAGAAATACGCGGACACCGCAAAACGTACATCGGCGCGATGCCGGGACGCATCATACAGTCGCTGAAGAAGGCCGGATCGAGTAATCCGGTGACAATCCTGGATGAAATAGATAAGGTGGGTGCGGACTTCAAGGGTGACCCATCTTCAGCGCTGCTCGAAGTGCTGGACCCGGAGCAAAATTCTGCTTTCTATGATAACTATATAGAGTTGGAATATGACCTGTCGAAGGTGTTGTTTATCGCTACGGCGAACTCGCTGGGGACCATACAACCTGCGCTGCGCGACAGGATGGAGATCATACCGCTGGAAGGATACTCGATAGAAGAAAAAGTGCAGATCGCCAAAAAGCACCTCGTGCCAAGGCAGATCGCCAATCACGGTATCAAAGCAAAAGATGTCAACCTGAGCGATAAAGTGCTCGAAACGATCATAGAAGAATACACCAAAGAATCAGGCGTACGCGAACTCGATCGCGTACTGGCTGCTATCATGCGACGTGTGGCGAAACATATCGCTATCGAAGATCCGTATGACAAGACGATCAGCGCAGATGAAGTACATGATATACTGGGACCTGAGAAATTTGATAAGAGCCTGTATACAGAGGAGCATATACCGGGGGTCGCTGTCGGACTGGCCTGGACGCCGGTGGGGGGTGATATACTATTCATCGAAGCTACACTGAGTAAGGGTAATGGTGGGCTGACGCTCACCGGAAATCTCGGCGATGTGATGAAAGAATCTGCTACAACTGCGATGACATTCCTCAAAGCCAATGCGGAAAAATATGGCATCAATTCGGATCTGTTCGCGAAGGTGAATGTTCATTTGCACTTCCCCGAAGGGGCGGTGCCTAAGGATGGACCAAGTGCCGGTATCACGATACTGACAGCGCTGGCGTCGCTCTTTACACAGAAGCGGGTGAAGCCCTTTATGGCGATGACCGGTGAGATCACGCTACGCGGCAAGGTGATGCCTGTCGGTGGTATCAAGGAAAAAATACTGGCGGCGAAGCGCGCCGGCATCAAGGATATCATCATCGGTGAGAATAACCACAAGCATGTGGATGAGATCGAGAAGTCATATATCAGGGGATTGAAGTTTCACTACGTGAAGAATATGGATGAGGTGCTGCAAAATGCGCTGATGCCGGTGAGGGAGAAGAATGGGGTGGATATGGAGGCTTTTCTGAAGACAAAGGAGAAGGCTGTCTAACTACGGAAAATACATTTCACACGAAGACCACAAAGAAATTGCATAAGGAAAGCATATAAGCGCACAAAGCCAAGAATACAAATCATTTCTCGCAAAAACGCAAAAGAATATGATAGCGTTGGTGCTGAAGCTCCGTTAAACTCCAGCAACTGCGGAAACTCTTCCTGCGTCTCATAAATTCATGAAATTAGAGATCCCTATTCGAAAGACTATTTTACCACCAGAGCCACTTGTCAAATAGCTTTGTATCACTTCTTTCCTTCCTTCCCCATTTTGTTTATACTCAATGCTAATAGAACAATCGCCTTTGATCGTTATCCATTCCGTGGTGCTTTCTCCCGGAGCCAGATGATCAATGGTTTTGGATTCGCAGCCGGTGATCTTTATATCGGTAAGGGTGACCGGCTTTTCATTGATAAATGTAACGCGCATAGTATCCAATAATATTACAAAAACCCATATATACAAGACTACAACAGGGATATTAAGAAGCAATATCCCAACGGAAGAAAGCACATTTCTCCACTGGTCACGGTACCAATAGAGACTCGCTATCAACACTAGCACAAACAGTAAATTGATAATACCTGCGACCACTATATAATATAAGCCGACTATCATCGCGGGAGAATGGGGAACGAAAAAATTCCAAAGAAAAATGCCTGTGCCTAAAAGAAATGAGAACAGCGCGAGCATTTTGGATATAAAAAAGAATTTAGACATAAGGATGGGGATCTGTTTTCTGGTGTCGGAACTAAGACAAAGTCTAATCAGTCTTCAATATACGGAATACCTATAAGTCTATTGTGTATGCCGGAAAATTTTCTAAAAAGTTTTAAAATATTTTGCCAAAAAAAACGAGCGTTTATAAATTTGTAATTAATGATTGTATAAAGCGTATCTAAAGGTGGTGGATACTTCGGCGGCGGAGGCAGAAGCAGCTATGCGGATACAAAGATCGCAAGCAATGTGACCATCAGCAGGGTGTAAATGAAGGGAATGGGAAAGTGGTGATATCGTTAACGAAGTGAGTGGACGACAGAAACAGCAAATGCATTAACCGCAGAGGCGGAGAGACGCTGGGAATACAAATTTATTTCTCGCAAAAACGCGAAAGTGCAAAGAAATACATAATGAGAAAGACCTGCTTTTGAACGGGCCCTTTTCGGGATGAAAAATTCGTTTGCAAAAATTGGGAGGTGGGATAAGGGGGTTATATATTCGTTGGTGTATCTTGCGGACATTGGATTTGAACATTAATTAAGCATAGTAAATGAAACTAAAACTCAACCCGGTCTTTCTCTTTCTTTTTGTTTGCAGCAGTTTGTTTTTCTCCCATGATGCGTCGGCGCAGAAAGGTGCAGAGAAAAAAACAGGCGCTGATTCTGTGACGTTCAACTTCAAACCGGGACCGCAATTCTGGAAGGTACCGGAGGGGGTGACCGCCGTCCATGTCAATATATACGGCGCTCAAGGCGGCGGACCTAATGGCGGCAAAGGAGGATGTGTGCAAAGCGATCTCAATGCAGCAGTGGGCACGAAGCTCGTGATCTATGTCGGTTCGCAGCCTACGGGTATCAATGGGGGTGAGAATGGCGGCGGACAGGGTTGTGGCAAAGGTACTGGCGGCGGTGGCGCGTCTGATATCAGGATAGGCGGCACGAGCCTCAAATCGCGCACACTAGTCGCAGGCGGCGGTGGCGGATTTGGTTATGGTCCGAGCAGCGGTTTAGGCGGTGGCCTGACTGGTGGTGAGGGAACCTATAATAATAGCCCTGCGCATGTAGCGGGTGGTGGAACGCAGGAAGCGCCGGGTGCTGGTGCGAGGGCATATTTCGGCAAACCGGGTGTAGGCCCCGTGGGTGGCGACGCGGGTAACTCCAATGGTAAATGCACAAATGGCGCCATGGCAGGTGGTGGTGGCGGATATTACGGCGGCGGGGCCGGAGGTGGTGGAGGAGGCGGTGGCGGCAGCAGTTATGCGGATGCAAAGATCTGCACCAACGTAGTACACCAGCAAGGTGTCAACGAAGGAAATGGTAAGGTGGTGATATCGTGGGTGAAGTAGTTTTTATCGCTGAGACTGGAACGGTATTGATTTATTATTAATTTTAGAATAATAAAACGAAAGCTATGCCTAAATACCTGATCGAAAGAAATATACCTGGCGCGGGAAATCTTACCGCTGAACAACTAAAGGGAATCTCACAAACTTCATGTGGAGTATTGAGTAATATGGGTCCCCGGATCCAGTGGGTACAAAGCTATGTCACGACCGATAAAATCTACTGCGTATATATAGCGCCGAATGAAGAAATGGTGCGCGAACATGCGAGCCAGGGAGGCTTCCCGGCAAATGTGGTCACGGAGATATCCACTACCATCGATCCGACGACCGCGGAGTGAGGTGTTGACAGGGACAATATCGAAATCGTTAAAATTTATCTGACAAAGACGTTTGTTTTAAAATGAGGAACGTTCATTAGCTTTTGTAGCTAATTCTCTCCTTAAACAAAGTAAATTATATGCCGAAAGCTCCCTTGGCACCTTAATTGTACTTTACTATGTAATCAAAAAATGTGGGTTATGAAATTGGTAGTTTTAATGGGAAGGATACTTTTTGCAAGTATTTTTCTGATGACTGCGAGGACGCATTTCTCGGGTCAGGCTGTGGCATATGCGAGCGCAGCGGGAGTACCGGATGCTGCATGGCTGGTGCCGATATCAGGTGTTATCGCTATCCTCGGTGGATTGAGCATTATACTGGGATACAAGGCCAAAATAGGCGCCATACTGATCCTTATATTCCTCATACCTGTGACATATTATATGCACGCCTTCTGGAAACAAACAGACCCGATGCAGATGCAAATGCAGATGGGCAATTTTATCAAAAACCTGTCGCTGATGGGTACGGCACTATTGATCGTGTATTTCGGTTCGGGGCCATGGAGCCTGGATGCGAAGCGTCCTCCCAAAATCACTGTGAAAGGCTTCATATCGGAGACGATGGTGGTGCATAAGCATCACTAAATTTAACGGGCTTTCAGTTGAAAAAGTTGGAATGGCATGGGCAAAATGTGTAACATTGAGGATCATCCCATCCCATGAAGAAGAGATATAAAGTCATCCTGGTCATAGCGGTACTACTGAGCCTGCCATATATGCTGCTTAATATGCGGATCAGTGATAAGGGGGCGGTAAGTGAGTTTAAGAAGAAAGGCATCCTATTGATGCCGCATACCCTGCATATCGGTAAGCATCACCTCCACTATGTATCTGTCGGCGCTGATACTTTGCCGACGCTGGTCTTTGTCCATGGCAGCCCGGGATCGTGGTATGTGTTTAAGGACTACCTGATGGATGCAGCCCTGCGTAGCAAGTACCGTATGATAGCTATAGACAGGCCTGGGTTCGGATATAGCGACTTCTCGGATGCGCTGCATATGGAGACACAGGCTGACATCATAGCATCTTTCATCGATAGTGTCAAGCGGGATAGGCCGCTTTACCTTATAGGTCATTCGCTGGGGGGTACGATAGTGCCGCTTGTAGCAGCCGAGCGTCCTGATGCAGTGACCGGTATAGTGGAACTGGCGGGTGCGCTGGACGCAACGACCGAACCGGCAGAGAAGTGGCGATCTTATTTTGTGGGTTTCCCTATGCGGTACCTGATGCCGGGTGCATTCCGTCCGAGCAATGAAGAAGAATGGTACTATAAGACTGACATGGTCCGGTTTAAAGATAAGCTACCTTTGGTCAGAGGGCTCGTCTATATCCTACATGCGGCAGATGATAATATCGTCGACGTATCCAATGCCGCCTATATGAAAAAGGCCTTCACAGGGGCACAGGTGACTGATACGATCTTCAAAGACGGAGGACACTTTATCCCATGGAATCACAGGGAGTATGTGACGAAGTTGTTGATGGGGTTGTAACAGCCGGCCTCATCCAACCCTCTCCGAAGGAGAGGGCTAACACCAAATACAGTCCTCACCTAAATCCTCTCCAAAGGAGAGGACTTTAATACAAGTCAGATGCTCCTGAGTGGCACATCAAGGAAGACGTTGAACTCCTGGGGGAAATTGACGCTGACGCGGGCATGGATGCTGCCTTGCGCATCGTAGAATTTTGCCGCAGGCACCAATGGGAAAATACCCTCGTGCCAGACGCCGGGATGTATATATAATCCCTGAGTACCGTCGAAGTAGAAAGTCACGAACTTATCCGGCGTCACATCATCCCCCGGCAAAGCCAATGGCGTAACGAAAGGCGAATTATCGAGCGGAAAGAACAACTGGCCTCCATCGGGATGATAGTTGGCATGCCATAGCAAGATACGCTCCGGGGCGCTCTCGTGGATGGCGTCTTTGCGCGCTTCGCCGGGATTGACAGACCAGCCGAGCAGGTACTCGTCGTGGACGGCGTTATTGCGGCCATAGAAGTAATCACCTTCGCGCCAGAACTCGAAGATGCCTTTCTTAGTACCTGCCTGATCGCCGGTACCGGCATCTATGGGGCGGCCATTGGGTTTGGGCCACTGTACGATCTCGATGGGGTAGCTATTGTAATCTTTCACCAACTCGCCGTATCCTTTCAGTGTCTCATTAGTGGCCCTCACCAGTTTGGTCGTGGCCCAGGGCAATGAAGCCGGGATATCGGGTGCGAGGTAATCTATGGGTTGTGCGCTCATATCTATCGTTTGTGCTAAAGTACTAAGAAGTATTTATTGAGTATATGAAATTTTATTATTTTGCCGACATAATCAAAACATATCATGCCCATGAAAACCCTTTTCCTATCTGCACTCGCGCTGCTCCTTACGGTCAGCTCCTTTGCCAAAGGCACTCCAAAGGAATCAGTAGATACTGCCTCTATCAATATGGATGACATACTGGCTACTATCGATAGCCTCAAATATCAAAAGTCCGGCACGGTCACCCTGGGCAGTATCGGAACGCTGGAGATACCCAAAGGCTTCAAATACCTCGATGGCAAGCAGGCTTCCTATGTACTGCACGATCTATGGGGCAATCCGCCTTCTGAGTCACTCGGCATGCTGATGCCGGAGCACACGAGTCCATACCTGCGTGACTGCTGGGCTATAGACATGACATACGAGGAAGACGGCCACGTGAAAGATGATGATGCCAAAGACATCAAATACAACGAACTGCTCAAGCAGATGCAGGACCAGATAAAAGAGCAAAACCCAGAGCGCGTCAAACAGGGTGGCAGGGCTATAGAGCTCACGGGATGGGCTGAGCAGCCATACTATGACGCAGCTGCACATAAGCTATACTGGGCTAAAAAACTACGCGCCATAGGTGACACAGTAGAAACCCTCAACTACAATATCAGGATATTGGGACGCAAAGGAGTACTGGTACTGAATGCTATCGGCAGTACAGACCAGCTGCCGGAGATCAAAGCACAAAACTCGACAATGCTGGCTGCCACCAACTTCACATCAGGCAATACTTATGGGGAGTTTAACAGTAGCGTAGATAAAGTAGCAGCCTATGGTATCGCCGGCCTGATAGCGGGCGGCATCCTGGCCAAAACAGGACTCTTCGCCAAAATAGGTATCCTGCTGCTGAAATTCCTCAAACCGCTGATAATCGGTATAGGTGCTTTATTCGCTGGAGTAGCACGCTTCTTCAAGGGAAGGAAAGAAGGCAATAGCTAAAAGCAGCAAGGGCTTCAACGGCATTGGCACATTAGCATATTTTCAGTTACTTTCGCCCACTCAAACGAATAGAAAATATGTACAGGACAAAGACTTGCGGAGAGCTGAGGCTTAGCAATGCAAATGAGACAGTGACCCTCGCAGGATGGGTGCAGATAGTGCGTGATATGGGACATCTCATATTCATAGATCTGCGTGATCGCTATGGCATGACCCAACTATCTCTAAACGCCGACAGCGATGCTGCCCTTTATAATATGGCTCGGAGTCTTGGTCGTGAGTATGTGATACAGGTGACAGGTAAAGTGATTGAGAGGACATCTAAGAATTCCGAAATGGCCACGGGAGACATTGAGATATTTGTAGAGAACCTTACTATACTCAATGAGGCTGAAACACCTCCGTTCACTATAGAGAATAAAAGCGATGGCGGTGAGGAACTGCGTATGAAATACCGCTACCTCGACATACGCCGCCCACACCTGAAAGATGTGCTGGTGACACGCGCTACAATGATACGCGCTATGCGCGAATACCTGGATAGCAAGAACTTCATCGAAGTAGAAACGCCTAACCTGATCAAGTCAACACCTGAGGGAGCAAGGGATTTCCTGGTACCATCGCGTATGCAGAATGGCTCCTTCTATGCACTGCCGCAATCGCCGCAGATACTGAAGCAACTGCTGATGGTGGCTGGCATGGACCGTTACTACCAGGTAGTGAAGTGCTACAGGGATGAGGACTTTCGCGGAGACAGGCAACCGGAGTTCACCCAACTCGACTGCGAGATGAGCTTTGTGAATCAGGAAGACGTATTCGAGAATTTCGAAGGGATGGTAAAGCATGTTTTCAAAAAGACGAATGGTGTGGAATTGCCAGACTTTATCCGCCTCACCTTTGCCGATGCAGTAAAATATTATGGCTCTGATAAACCGGACCTGCGCTTCGACTGCAAGATCGTAGAACTGAATGATAGCCTGCCTAAATCAGAATTTCCGGTATTCAATAATGCTATTGCCGCAGGCAATCTCGTAGCAGCGATCAATGCCAAGGGCTGCGCTGCATATTCACGCAAGCAACTGGATGAGCTGACAGAATTCGTCAAGGCATCACATCGCGGACTGAGTGGTTTGGTGAATATCAAGTTCAACGAAGATGGCACTGTGAAATCATCCGTAGATAAATTCTACAATGAGGAACAACTGAAAGAAATCGGTAAAGCGCTCGGTGCGGAAAAAGGTGACCTCATCCTCATCGCAGCAGAGAAGGCATCTAAGGTCCGCAAGTCGCTCGGTGACCTGCGCCTGGAGCTGGCTAAGCGTGAGAGCTGGATCAAGCCGGGAACATGGAGTGTATTCTGGGTAGTGGACTTCCCGCTATTTGAGAAAGATGAAGAGACGGGCGAGACCAACTTCGTACACCATCCATTCTGCTCACCGCATCCGGATGACCTGCAGTATTTTGACTCTGACCCATTGCGCGTACGTGCACAGACTTATGACATGGTGATGAACGGAAATGAGATCCTCTCTGGTTCCATCCGTATCCATCAGCGCGAACTGCAGAACAGGGTATTCAACAAACTTGGATTCTCCCAGGAGGATATCGATCATAAGTTTGGTTTTATGCTGAATGCATTCAGGTATGGTGCGCCTCCTCACGGTGGCTGTGCATTTGGTATAGACAGATGGGTGATGCTGATGACAGGTGGAGAAACGATCCGCGACTCTATGGCATTCCCTAAGGCGTCTAACGGACGTGACCTGATGATGGATGCTCCTGCCCTCGTCGATCCTAAACAACTCACAGAGCTGGGCATAGCAGTAGTCAATAAAGACTAGTGATACCAATGCTTTGATCGGTGATTAACAAATATTCAGTTTTTACGGAAAGTGGTTTTCGTATCTTTACGGGAGTGAAGAAAGTCGTTGCCATATTAATGCTGTTTGCAGTCCTGCTCGGAACTGTGACCAAAGATATGTCTGCAGCCAAGGCTGTAAAAAGTGTCTATTCGCAGAATGATAGTTCTGATAAAGACGATACCAAAGATGACGACTGTGATACCAAAGACGTGACCGGAAAGGAACTTGCTGATAAGTTTCATCTGTCTCATTCCTATTTCACCTTTAATGCTCATCTATACAGCACACTGTTTTCATGCGTATCTATGCGCAGCAACAGCATCGAAAACCCCTACCTGGAGTCTATCTCCCTTCCACCAGAGTTATTGTCTTAGTTAATTATTTAAGCTAAACCGATAGCATATATAGCCATACGCTATATGGCATCCTCACGCTTATCATGCTTCTGCATTTGTGCAGATCGCCATGCCCATTCCTTATTATCTAAAACAATAACAATATGATCTCTAAAATAAAAAATGATCTTCCCTCATCTATCGTCGTCTTCTTAGTTGCCCTGCCACTGTGCCTCGGGGTGGCGCTTGCGTCGGGCGCTCCTCTCCTGGCCGGTCTTATTTCGGGTATCATCGGCGGTATCATTGTCGGTGCCATCAGTGGTTCCCCGTCGTGTGTGAGCGGGCCTGCTGCGGGCCTTACAGCTGTCGTTCTGTCCTCTATCACGCAGCTGGGTAGCTTTGAGGTATTCCTGTCTGCGCTGGTTATCGCCGGAGCGCTGCAGCTTATCATGGGATTGGCCCGGGCGGGTTTTATCGCCAATTATATTCCTTCCAACATCATCAAGGGCCTCCTTGCCGCCATTGGCATCATCCTTATCATGAAGCAGATACCACATGCTGTGGGATTTGACAGAGATGCTGAGGGCGACTTCGCATTTCTCCAGCTTGATGGCACCAACACACTTTCGGAATTGTTGCTGCTACCAAGGTTTTTCTCTATGGGTTCGATCATCATCAGCATGTTATCCATCGCAGTACTCGTGTTTTGGGACCTAACCCCTATGCGCAAGATCAAATTTTTCCCCGCTTCCCTATGTGTGGTATTGCTGGGCGTTGGTCTTAATTATCTGTTTGGCGTGGTGAATCCGTCCCTTTCTATCGCTCAAAACCACTTGGTGAAATTGCCCGAGGTGTCACTTAGCCATCTCTCCGATGTGCTACATTTCCCTTCTTTAGCAGCCTTTGCCAACTATAAAGTTTGGGTGGTGGGTTTCACCGTAGCGGTAGTAGCTTCTATAGAAACACTCCTCAATCTGGAAGCCGTAGATAATCTGGATACTCACAAAAGAGAATCTCCACCTAACAGGGAATTGATAGCCCAGGGATTCGGCAATATGGTCGCCGGGATGATAGGTGGGATACCGGTCACGTCTGTCGTGGTGCGCGGATCGGTCAATGTATATGCAGGGGCTCAATCCAAGGCTTCTACTATCCTGCATGGTGTATTGCTATTGATGAGTATATTGGTCCTTACGCCATTTCTTAATACTATACCACTCGCGGCCCTTGCTGCTATCCTGCTGGTGACAGGCTACAAACTCACCAAGATCTCCCTCTTTAAGGAGATGTATAAGAAAGGGTGGAACCAGTTTATTCCATTTGTGGTGACTATCGTGGCCATTGTCTTTACGGACCTGCTGATAGGGATATTGATAGGACTGGCAGTCAGTATCTTTTTTATCCTCAGGAGCAATTTCAAAAATCCATTCATTCTGGAAAAGCAAAAGCTACATGTCAATGAAACGATACGGCTGGAGCTCTCCACTCAGGTTTCTTTCCTCAACAGGGCAAGCATCAAAGCGACGCTGTGGGGGATAGCGGAAAACAGTAAGGTCATCATCGATGCATCGAACTGCGACTTTATCGATCAGGATATACAGGAGCTGATCAGTGATTTTAAGACTGTAGTAGCGGTCGAAAAGAATATAGAACTGAATATCATCGGGCTAAAAAAAGAATATGAGCTGACAGACCATGTGCAGTTCGTAAATGTACTGGACAAAAAAACCCAGGAGAACCTAACGCCCAATGATATCATGGGAATACTCAAAGCGGGGAATGAGCGGTTCGTCAGCGGCAATGGCATCCATAAATACCTGCATCAGCAGATCGATGCTACGTCTACAGAGCAATACCCGATGGCGGTGGTGTTGGGATGTATAGATTCGCGTACATCACCCGAGCTGATCTTTGACCTGGGGATCGGTGATATATTATCAACACGTGTGGCAGGTAATATCGTCTCTCCCGAAGTGATAGGCAGCCTCGAACTGGCCTGCTCAGAGATCAGGGCCAAACTGATCGTCGTGATGGGTCACTCTAACTGCGGCGCAGTATCGAGCGCAGTCAGTAACCTCAAAAAAGGAAATATCGGATATGTGACGTCAAAAATACGGCCAGCGGTACATGCAGTATTGAGCCAGCATAGGGACCGGAAAGAATGGGAAAAAGAGATAACCATCCAGAATATCAAAAACTCAGTCGACGAGATCATTCAAAACAGCGAAATCCTGTCTGACATGATAAGCCGCCGGGAGGTCGGTATAGTAGCGGCTTACTACGATACAGAAACGGGGCGGGTATCATTTTATCAATACGAAATGAAGGCTATGGGCATGGAACTTCAAAATATATGAATAAATAATGCCCCTTGACCGGCAGAAGGGGCATTACTATTATGTTTTGGCCGCCCGTTATTTTCATTCAAAAAAGTATAGCGGGTATCGGGATTTTTTTATATTTGCACTCCCCTAACGGGAAACAAGGGCGAAAGTTATGTTTTCCTGTATGGAGAGATGGGTGAGAGGCTGAAACCACCAGTTTGCTAAACTGACGTACGGGTTAAACTGTACCGAGGGTTCGAATCCCTCTCTCTCCGCACCTAGGTAAGAAATTCGGCTATAAACAGTTCGGGGTGTAGCGCAGCCCGGTTAGCGCACCTGCTTTGGGAGCAGGGGGTCCCAAGTTCGAATCTTGGTACCCCGACATTGAGAATCAAGCGATTAGGAGCCAAATCCTAGTCGCTTTTTTCATTTAATAAGCATATAACAAGCGGGAACCGCTTTTATATGAACTCATCGGGGCTCATCAGCCATTATTCTCTTTCCAGTTCTTCTTCGCTTTCGCGCTCGTTTTCTGCCTGGGGCCCCTCAAGTTCCGCGAGGCGCTGCTTTTCCTTCTCCTTTTCCCATTGCTCAGCCCCGGCCAGGACGCCGCTGTCGTAGTCCTTATCCTGCGAAAGGCTCTCCTTGAGCTTTTCGAACAGGTCGGGCGAATACCTCGCGAGCTTGTAGCCATCGTTAAAACCCTTCACGTAATTCGGTTCTTGTTCCATCAGAATGTTTTTTGCGCGTTCCGTTCGAGGAAATCCAAGATGGAATCCCGATCATATAAAATTACTTTGTGGCTCAACCTGGAGAATCCGATATCCCCGGCGTCACGGTACTCCTGGAGCGTCGTGCGCGAGGTTATCTTGAGCATGGCCATCGCCTCTTCTATGTCTATCCATTTGTTCACCTTTGGCAGCCCGTGCTTCGCGTCTATGTGAGCGACCACCTCGTCTATGAGCGCATAGAACGCCGACGTCTTTATGCAGATTACATCATCCTTAGGTGCCATGCTTGAAAATTAATTACCGTCAAAATTAAGGTTTATTTTTTCACATCGGAAAAGCATACTCTAATCTATAATTTTTAGATTAGGGAGTTCTTAATTTGCGACTAATGGCAGCAGAAACGTATAACGTTTATAAGCTCAAAAATGAGTTTTCAGTATGGGGATATGACTACGTTGCCGTAAGTGAAAATTTCTGGTTCACCTTTTCATTCAGCGATACTCATATTAACTATCGAAGAACGGACGCCGAGTTGGCGGATTATATTTCCGAAGATTACGAACCTGTTTCTTATTGGTTCCAGTTCGACCGAGAAGCTCTTGAACGGAAAATCTTTACTCAATACAGAGAGGATCACTATACTGTAACTGCATACAATAAAGAGGACGCGTCTGAAATTTCCTCCATAACTATCACCCTTGGTAAAGGCAAGTCTTATGTAGAGCACAAGTTTGACGTGGGCCTTACCTCGGTGAAACCGGCAAAGTATTTCCAAATGTTTGCTGATTTTAAAGAACTTCTTTCCGAAGCCGAAGTGTTCAAGACTTTTCTTTTTAGCCGTTCCGAGTAAATGCCGTTTTTGAAGTTGGCTGTCGAACCACAATAAAAAATAGCCTAAGGCTATTTGAATTATTCAATTATTCGAGAAATAATCTGTTTTACGACTGGCACACTTACCGCATTGCCCAAACATTTATACCTCTGTCCATCGCTGATACGTTTTGTATTTCCATTTTCATCCACGCCTCTTTCAGTCCAGCCATCAGGGAACCCCTGCAGCCGCTCACATTCGAGGGGTGTAAGTCGGCGTAATCTGCCATCAGATGCGGGTGTGAACACCTCCCCACGGGTAGTCAGGGTATGTGAAAGCCCCTTTGCGACCCTTCCACGCCTGTACTTTGAGTTTGGGAATGAGATATCAACCCCATCACCTACAGCAGCTACAGCATAGCCGACTGATGTGGCTTCGCGCACTGCTACAACAGGGTGGCCCTGTACAATATCCTTCGCCCTCGTCTCTCGGATAGGAAATACTTCGGGTCTGTACGTGCCTCTAATATTTCCAACAATGTAGACCCGCTGCCTGTTTTGGGCAAGCCCGAAATTCTTGCTGTCAAGCACCTGCCACTGTAGGTCATACCCCAATTCGTCAAGCGTACTGATGACTGTAGCAAAGGTTTTCCCTTCGTTGTGACTGAGAAGCCCTTTGACGTTTTCAAGCAACAGAAAGCGAGGCCGGCAGTGTTCGACAATCCTTGCGATCTCAAAAAAGAGATTTCCTCTGCTGTCATTGAATCCCTTTCTTTTGCCAGCAATGGAAAACGCCTGACAAGGAAATCCTCCGACCAGGAGATCAAAGGCTGGCAGGTCTTCGGGTTTGATTTTGGTAACGTCGCCATAGTTTTTGTGGTCCGGGAAATGGGAGCGATAAATGGAAATGGCGTAAGGGTCAATCTCGGAATACCCGATACACCGAGCCCTTTTGCCTATGCCCCTCTCAAAGCCCCCAATACCGGAGAATAGAGATAAGTAAGTCACATGATTAAAGAACTAAGCTGATAATCTCGGAAAGCCTCTAAGGCGGGTCCTTGTCAGCCCCATGCACGATGCTGATGCCGCTAAACGGCTTGCTCGGCACGCCGTCTATCATCAGCTTCAAGAAGATGGAGTAGTTAGGCAAATTGATGAAATCCTCGACCTTAAAGGCTGGGTACATCTCGCGCGAGAGTATCTGCGCGTCCTCGGTACCGACCCGAAACGATATGAGGGTACCCGCGTTGCCGAGTATCGCCCTGCGCACATCGTCATCCATCTGATGCAGGTATTGGTTGGCGAGTATCAGACCTACTTTGAATTTGCGAAGCTCAGAGAACATGCCCATGAGTGACTGCGTAGTGAAATTGTGGAACTCGTCCATGTAGACCATGAAAGGCACCCGCAATTCTTCCGCCGTATCTACTCGGCTAAATGCTGCGGAATTAATCGAGCTGATGAACAATGCACCGAGCAGGTGCGCCACGTCCTCACCCACATGACCTTTCGAGAGATTGACCAAAATGATCTTCTTCTCATCCATAGCCTTTCTCAAATACACCTCCTCGGTGTTTTCTACTAGAACCCGCTTTATCACCGAGTGCGCGAGCATCCCGCCGAACTTGTTAAGTACGGGCAGCAGGTCAAACCTCGTATAGAATGGAAACTCCCGATCCCAAAAGAGGTTTACGCTCGGGTTTTCTACGTGGGATATACAACTGCGTCTAAAGGTCTTGTCCAATAGCAGCTTTGGAATATCAGCCAGAGTAGCAGAGGGCTGGTCTAAGAGGGTCAAAATGGAATAGCGTAATATATGCTCCAACTTAACGCCCCACGCGTCTGACCACAGTTTCTTGAATACATCCAAGATACTCGATGCTACAAGTGACCGTTTCTCGTAAGTCACTTTCTTGAATGGGTTGTACCTAAGAGTAAGAGCCGGGTTCGGTATGTCAAAATAAATAACGTCATCCTTACGCTCAGCCGGTATAGATTGATATATGCCCTCTACTAGATCGCTATGCGGGTCCAATATGCAGGCACCCCGGCCCGCGTAAACGTCCTGCAAGAACATGGTCTTAATCATCGTGGACTTTCCGGTGCCTGTCTTTCCCACGATGTAGGTATGCATCAGGCGGTCCTTCTGCCAGATGCCGAAAGGAGTGCCGGCATTTCTAAAGTCCGTCTTCGCAAAGTATGTGATGTCAGTTTTCATACTGTCAGTGTTCCAAGAAACAGAGGCGCAGCATACTGAAGCAAAATCTCCATCACAACAAATTGACGTAGGGTATTCAAGCGATAAAACAGTAGTGAGTTTTTGTTGCTAGAAACAAATAGCCTGCATTTAATACGGCCTTCGTAGTTGCTAGCCTTTATCTGGGAATATTCCTTCACAAAAAAATATCATCATGGAAGCAACGGAGAAAAAAGACGTCTATGCAATCGCTACGGAGAGAATCATCGCACACCTCGAAAACGGTACTATTCCTTGGCGCAAGCCCTGGACGGATGCCGGCATACCGATGAACTTTGTCTCCCGCAAGCCCTATCGTGGCATCAACCTACTGCTCCTGAACCTTTGCGGATATACGCGCAACCTCTTTCTGACATTCAAGCAGATTAAGGCGCTCAAAGGGACGGTCAGGAAGAACGAAAAGGCCCATCCCGTGCTCTTTTGGAAGTGGGTCAAAAAGGATGCAAAGGACAAAAGACCGGTCAGCGAACTGACGACGAAAGACCTGAGGCCGATACTGCGCTACTACATGGTCTTTAACGTCGAGCAATGCGCTAACCTGCCGGACGCGCTTGTCCCTGACATCAGAAAGCCAAACGAGCCGCTTCTTGAATGCGAGGCGGTGCTCGATGGGATGCCGTCACCGCCGAAGATCGTTCACGAGCTTCACAGGGCCTGCTACTATCCCGCAAGCGATACGATCAACATGCCGAGGATCGAGACGTTCACGAGCAGCGAGACCTACTACGGGACCCTCTTTCACGAGCTTGTGCATAGCACCGGACATGTAACCCGGCTTAACCGCAAGGAACTTATGGAAAACAACTCGTTTGGGTCTGCTGACTATTCTCTCGAGGAGCTGACCGCCGAAATTGGAGCGAGCTACCTTTCCTCGCATACCGGCATTATGATTGACGACTATGCAGGCAATGCCGCGTATATACAGGGATGGCTTGCTGTGCTCAAAAACGACAAAAGGTTCATCGTCTATGCGAGCGCACAGGCGCAAAGGGCCGTCGAACACGTCTTAAACCTTGGGCTATCATCGGAATGATCTTCCGACAACCGCAGCAATGCGGTTTTTATCTTAGATAAATTCTATACTCCGGTGCTGCTTCTCAGATACATCCTCGGACTATCCGGCATCAGTTTAACTTTTCTTTATTCCAGTCTGTTAGGGTAATGGGTATGAATGCTATATCCCGAAAACGACTTTCCCGCGCTTTGGAAATACTGGCGCAAATAAAAACGCTCGATTCCGAGCTTATGTCAATTCTCACATCTGAAATTAAGGGGCCGTCACGCACTTCGTCAGCTTTCTCAAAAGCAGTAAGCAAGTGGGCAGGGTGTTTTAACGAGGATGCTTCGGCAATCTTTACGCTTATCCTGGCCCAGCGATTGCGACGTCAGCAGACCGATACCCAGGACAATTTGTTTGCTACAGACAATTAGCTCCAGTGTTATGCCGCGAGCCATAAGTATATGCTTTGGGAATGGCAGCACTCAAAGACGATTTTGAAAACTACATCAACGAATGCACCTACGGCAAAAGATTACGCCCCGCTACCATCAAGGCATCTAAGGAAGCATACAGGCAATTTGCGCGTGTAGTTCCCGAGATAGAAACATCGGAAGATGTTACACCCGCAGTCCTCACGGTATTTTTCCAGCGGCTCCAAACCCGTGAGCGTACCGTGGGGCGAGATACCAAGGTAACAGGTATTAAGGACGTCACGATCCGAGCGTATGCGGGCAGGCTAAAAACGTTTTTCAAATGGCTGAAAGACCGCAAGCACATTTCAGATAATCCGTTTGACACCTTCAAGATACCCACTCCGCAATTTACAGATCACCGGGCGCTCACGGGTGATGAAATTAAGCGGATCATGGGATGTATAGTGCAGCATTCAGGTTCGACCTTCATCATGAGGCGTGACTTGGCAATGATCGGCATACTGACATTCTGCGGCCTCCGCCGGACTGAGCTGATATCCCTCGAAATGAGGGACGTGGATATAGAAGCGGGATTCATAACAGTGCGTAGTGAGACTTCAAAATCAAAGCGCACCCGTAGGCTTCCGATCAATATATTCCTAAGGCCTTACCTAAAGGAATACATCGAAGTAAGAAAGCAACGAAAGTGTAAGGCGATCAGGTTCTTTGTGTCCCAAGGTAAAGATCGCGATCTCACTCTACATGGACTGAAACATTGGGTAGAGAGGATAGTAAAAAAGTCAGGTGTGCGCTTCCATCTACACAGGTTACGTCACACATTTGCTACAAACTTAGGTATTCAAGGTGTTGGGGCCATCAAAATACAAAAGCTCATGGGTCACTCAGATTTGAGAATGACACAAATGTATCTACGATCTATAGAGGCAGAGGAATTATCAGAGGACATGAATAAGATATCGTTTGAAAATCTCGCTTAGGCTTATTTGAACTTAGCATCTCTCCATATGTATTCTAAAACCGGAAATTTTAGGTATTCAGTAGAAAACTCGTCCCAGCTCTTTCCAAACTTGGTTTTTGCAACATACCTTACCGAGTGATTGTCATATATGCTCTGAGTAAAAGCAGTATCGGCACCTTTGGCTTTATAATCCTCTAGCAGTTTCTTCATGATATTCATCTCATCGAGCAATCTATCTACGTCACCGTATGTACTAAGAATAAAATCTATAGATGTCCTGATAAAGAGAAACTTTCCTATCCGATTACTTACGCTTAGACCAGGCTCTTGAAGATAATGTCTCATTAAAACTATGCGATCCCTCGTCTGGTGGGTCACAATGTCAAATCCGGGCGCTAGTGCAAATACGTGTGAAAGAATCTCGTCACTAATTTCTGGCTCTTGGCCTTGCAGCCAGTTCAGGAAAATATTAGTTAATCCGTCAAGGTATTCCATTGTCTATTCTTGCATTTGAGAGCAAGTCATGTAAGAATAATTAAGTCTGATTACATTAACAACTTAACAACCACGCTATTTTTTTGAGCTTCTCCAACGGAAGTAATCAGGCCGCTTCAAGGGCAATCTAAAACAGGCTAAAATCTCATTTCATCCTTAATTACCAACGCATTTATCGAAATACGTTACGGGTAAATTATTTGTAAACGTAAGGCCCATTCTTATTGTTACAAATATGCTTATGCCATAAGGGCGGATGAATAAAATTGAAGCCAAAGGGACGTATGCTCTGCATAATCTGTCCCTATTTGCCATTGTAGCTCAGTTGGCAGAGCAACGGTTTTGTAAACCGTAGGTCATCGGTTCGACCCCGATCAATGGCTCATTAAGATAGCGTGGTTATCTCACCACACTATATGGATATAGAATTACTAGCCCGTAGATTTTATGACTACTACCTTTTAGAGCGCCGACTTTCGATACATACCGTCAGGTGCATTAGAGGACATCTGAATTACTATAGAAAGTTCTCCGGCTTTACCGCGATTGAGCAAGTGACTGAAAAGAGCATCCAGGAGTTCTTCGTGTTTGGCCGCGTCACAAGGAACTGGAAGCCACATTCGACTATTAGGTGCTACCAGTCGCTTACTGTCTTTTTCAGATGGTGTCATAAGCAAGGCTACATTGGGTCAAATCCTTTGCCTCATATAGAACTGCCAAAGCCTGATAAACAACTTCCGAGAGGTGTAGTAAAGCAGGATGCTCTAAAGATTTTGGAGATTGCGTATAACTATCCTTATAAATCGGAGTTTCTACGGTGCAGGAACCATGCGATCTTCGCCATGTTCATCCATACTGGGCTTCGAAAAAGCGAGTTGCTGAACTTGAAGTATACCGACGTAGACACCGAAAACCTTACGGTCTTTGTGACCAGGGGCAAGGGTGCAAAGGACAGGATAGTACCAATGAGCTACACGCTGGCCCAATCTCTCAAAAGATATTTGGTAGAGCGAAAAAAGCTCAACAAGACATGCTCCCACTTCTTTGCTTCGCTTCTGCTCAACAAGGCTTTCACGGACACAGGCATAAGACGATTGGTAACTAAGATTTCAAAAGCATCTGGTATCAAGTTCAGTTTGCACAAGCTCAGACACACGTTTGCCACACTCATGCTGGAGGGCGGATGCGATATTTACAGCCTGTCCCGCATGATGGGTCACTCGGATATCAAGACTACTACTATCTATCTCTCGGCTTCCGTGCAACATCTGAGATCACAAGTAAGCAAGCATCCTCTTAATGATCTTGTCAGATATGCGTAGCATCTTCTTTCATGTTTCTTGGGTGGAAACACTTTTCCATACATCAATACGGAAAGGTGTTTTTTGCTTGGGAAACATGAAAGAACGTTGCTTAGCTCACAGCGGGTCAGGTTACCACTCGGTAAAAATTTGTTGATTTCAACAAAAAGTATTTGTTTTTATTTTACCCTCGATAATTACTATAGATGATGGCAACTATCCATAACAAGGTTGCCCATCATTATGCTCATTCAACATAATTTCTTGCGCATCGTCCGCAAGCGCACTCATCTCACTCAGGTAGATATCGCTTCGATCCTGAAAATTTCAGACTTTGCCAATGTCTCACGGTGGGAACAGGGACAGAAAACGCCTAACGTCGAAATGCTCTTGGGATATCATTTGCTTTTTGACATCCCGATTGAATCCCTCTTTGACAGACAGAAGCACGAATTGAAACGGGCTATCATCCCGCGCATACAGGATCGGATCAGATACCTGAAAACCCTCGATAGCGATCCCAAAGTGCAAAACCGTATCGATTATCTCGGGTCCATTCTTAGCAGAATAACCCTCTAATCCTATGGAACATGAAAATCCAGTGATCCTAGCACTCTATCCTAACTCCATTGGGATTGGGTATGCCTGCTTGCAAATACCTGACCGGCTACTCGACTTCGGTGTTGCTACTGCAAAGCCTATATCCAATGGCAAGCTGCTTCGCCGCGCTGAAAGGTTCCTTAACTACTATAAGCCCAAGCTCGTACTGCTAAAGGAAACCAGCGAGTTGGCAAATAGCGGACGAAACGACAGGCTGATCAAGGCTATGACCACGCTCTGCGATGAAATGGGCCTCGACACCTACAGGTACACCAAACAGCAAATCAAGGACACCTTTGAAGTATTTGGTGCCAAAACGAAATTTTCGATGGCTGAAAAAATGGTCAAGATGCTGCCCGACCTTGCCGTCCGAATGCCAAAGGTGCGCAAGTGGTATGAGAAAGAGGACTACAACATGGTAGTCTTCGATGCCGTGGCGCTCGCGGTAACGCATGCGCATCTGACGGAGTAGTTATTTCTTTTAGGAACCTTGAAAATGTAAAAACTTTGTGCTTGTCTTTATTTTCCCATTTGTTCAAAAAACTCGGATGCGGGCATGTCCAACGCATGCAGGACTTTCAAAAGGCTCGATACCTTTAGGTCCTGCCCTCTCTCATATCTGCCGTACTGAGTTCGTGGAATCTCGTTCTCAAAGGCAAATGTCTCATAGTTCTTATATCCTCGCTCTTTGCGCACCTCCTGCAGTTTTTTCCCGATGGACGCGAGGAGCGCCTTGATTTCGTCCTCCGGCAGAGGGCGTTTTTGGCTTTTCTTTTTCATCCAATAAAGCAACCGAGAATAGCACTTAAATGGTACTCCCATTGTGTGGGTGCATATTAGCTACCATTTATAAGTGACTTTTTGTATTTTGCATCATTACAAACCAAAACCAAACACCATGAAGTACCTACTGCTTTTTTCAATTTCACTATGGAGCATATGCTCGGTGGCTCAATACTGCGGCAACTCCGGGCCTGCGATCTGCAACCCCAATGGGTCTACCGCGCAGGGAATTTTCACGCCCTCATATCTGCAAATAGCCCCTCTTGCCAACGGCCAGAATGCGACAGTCAGCCTTCAGCTTATGATGCCCGATTCAATTTATTTCGGGGGAACCAACAACTCGTATACTGACTTCACGATTGACAGCATTTCTAATCTTCCTCCTGGCATGTGCTGGTCTACCAATAAAGCACAAAATACGTTCTTACACCGTGAGCATGGCTGCATTGTACTAAGCGGTACACCGTGCGGTGCCAACGGCCAGTACAAACCGAGGATTTACGGCAGGTTCACCACGCCGTCGTTCTTTCTTTCACTCCTCGGGTTAAGCGGTGGTGATCTAGACGTCGTAGGATTCAAGTACATCCTCAGATTAAAGAACGCTACAGATCCCGTAACCCCATTGGACACGACACAGACGGACAGCAACCCTGTCATACCTTACAACTCAGCGCCGGCTTGCTCAGCTGGCCTCTACTTAACTCCGCTTCGAGTTTCCTCGGATTCCGTCTGCGACGGCGGCAATGTCAGGGTAAGCATCCTTACCAACATCCCGTTTTCAAACGCCAATCGGTTTTCACTGAAAGTAACCTGTACGCAAACGGGAACGTGCAACGGAGTTTGGTACTCGGATTCGATATACGCTCATCAAAGCGGCACTTACACGTTCTCCCTGCCTGACAGCATTACTAACTATGCCTTCGATTGCGCCGATCATGATGCGTTCAACCTATTCTTGGAAACTACTGACACAGCAACCGAAACACCGCTAGGGACGATAGTGATCTATGGTGCCCCAGCAGTGAGCTGGCTCCCATCGGGCGGGGTCATATGCGAGGGTAGCAGTCTACAACTCGGCGGACGTGCGCTATGCTCACAGTCTTACAAGTGGTATCAGGAACCCGCGCATACGCTTATCTCATCCGCATCTCCTCCTTATACTATTTTGCCAACGCAAACGACCCACTACAGTGTGCATGTTACTCGGAACGTATGCTCACTGGACAGTAGCTTTACTGTTACCGTCGTGCCTAATCCAGTGTTTGCGCCATTTGATACTGTATTTGCGACCTGCCCTCATGACAGTGTGACGATAGGGCCAGCGAGTATTCATTATTTGGAATATGTGACTTGGAGCGACAACAACGGTTTCTTTGCTGTAGATTCTCAGGTGACCGTGCTGCCACCATTTTCAAACATCTACACAGCCACCCTCTATGATAGCAATGCGTGTTGGGTTCAAAGTAGCGTGAGCGTTTCCATAAAGGAACCGCCTTATCAGGACATCTGCATGGTCACTGTGGATTCAATGTCAAATCACAACGTAATCATTTGGGAAAAGTATAATAAGCCCGCTATCGACAGCTTCTATATCTACCGCGAGATTAGCACGAATAACTATGCAAAGATTGCGGCGGTTCACCGTGATTCTCTCAGCGAATACCACGACTACGGCGCGAACCCCAACAGTACCGGCTACAGGTACCGAATATCGGCGCTGGATACATGCGGAAACGAAGGAGCTTCGAGCTTGTACCACAACTCTATACATCTACAATATCTCGGCGGTGGCAACCTCCAATGGAACAACTACGAAATAGAGTTTTCATCTACACCGGTGGCATCATATGATATCCTGCGGGACGATAATGGCACAGGGGCATGGTCGCAGATACTAAATGTGTCAGGAACGCAAAACACCGCTTCCGATCCCAACTTCACCTCCTATCCAAACGCTCGTTACAAGGTGATCGCCAACTGGCCGTTTAGCTGCACTCCAAGCCGCGCTTATCAGATGTCTTTGTCTAATGTCATTGCCAGCCAAGCGAACGGCATTCAAAGGATTGATGAAATGTCGTTTAGGATTACCCCAAACCCTACACGCGATTGGCTCCATATAGCCTTTCCTAAGTTGGTTAGCGGTTTTCTCACCGTGACCGATATCACTGGCAAGGAGCTTATCGTTACGGACATAAAGGCAAGCGTGAGCGAAACGATAGATGCAAGGCGGCTACCTGCTGGAATATACATTGCCACATTCAAAAATGCGGATTGCACCTACTCACAAAAAGTTGTTAAGGAATAATTGGCTGTTGGCTCTCCTGAACGAAATCCCGAACCGTGCAGACAAGCGCAAGGGTGCTGAAAAGCAAATCGCCGACCTATTGGGTTGCTGCGCCGATCATAAGTGAAACAGCCGGGCTAGGTCCCAAGCAATGCAGGCTGTTTCCTTATGCGAGGCGCAAAGGGTGGCAGGATGGCGATTTGCTTTTCAGCTCTCTTGCATCCCTGAGCGGAGGCGGCTTCGGAATGAGCCGTGCTGTTTGCGAATGGAGGAGCGGCCGGAGCGCGCCGGAGGGTTGCCGAAATTGTCAAGTCTCATACCCTTTTTTGGGTATAGGAATATCCCACAATTAGTTATTGATTTGCAGTGAAATATATATAGTTCTTTGTCTTACCTATGGATTTGTGTGCTGACCTTTTAATTCATCCACAAAACAAACAAATGAGAAAACTACTGTTCCTTTTGCTGCTGCTTATTGCTCAGCGAACATTCCTATCCGCCCAAGAAATCCCTTTGGACCTGATCGAGAGGGCGACCCACACCGACTATATTTTCGAGGGTATTGTCTTAAAGACCGAGCCGTACAAGACGCTGGACGAAAAAAATGTGTATACCTCCAACGTGATTCAGATCACCAAAATATTCAAGGGGGATCTGTCATGCGGCACTATTGAGCTGATTACTATCGGTGGCGCTCTGCCGGACGAGAACGTACACGGGTCGCACTGCCTCGAACTCAAGGAAGGAAGCCAGGGTATCTTCCTATGCAATGCCACGACGAAGGAACTGCCGGCAACCGCCGTTTATGCCTTCTCCCTGCCTGACAAGATGGAGGCGACCTATGAGTGGCAGTCCTTCATCAAATACGTATTCGATGACGGAAGATGGCAGGCGGATGACCTCTTGAAGCGGTACGACAGCATCATCCAGCTTTATCACCTCGCGGAGCTCATCACGCAAATCCAATACACGGATTGCGGTCAACAAAGTTTGGTCTTGCAGCCGCCAGCAATTCAGCCAATAGCCGTTCAGCCATATCAGCCGAGGGCAATGCTTTCCTATAATGCCAATGATTTTGCAGATGCTAAAAGACGGTTAAGCTATAAGAGGGCGAATTTATCTAGGCCCAAGGCGGCACGCTCCACGGAAACCTTGAATTTTCGGATTTCCAATGTCCAGGTCACGGGTACAAGTCCGAAATACCTTGAATATGATGTCAACGTCTTTGACCAGAGCAATGTAAACCATTTCCTCAGCGATGCCACCATCCGCCTTGTGTATGATCCTGCGGTTTTTGGCTCCTACCTCGTCACGAATAACAAAATAACTGTAACGAATGGTGCCTTGGCGAATTCAAGTTGCTATTTCTCGGTTTCGCCAAACGATGACAACCCGAGTACCATCAGCATGCTCCTCGGTGCTCACGACTATTCAATTTGTAAAAGTCCCATAACGGCATCCCCGCAACAGCTGGTGCATATAAGCATGGAAATCCAAACTTGCGGATTGAACTCCAAAGTAGCCATACAGGACACTTCTTTTTTTGGAAGTTCGGATATGGCCATCGGCTCTGGATATTCCCTCTCTTCGGGAGATTCGCTCTCAACCTCTTACGACCTGGTCACGACGGACAGCGTAAGCGTTCCGTCGTGCAAAGCCACGATCACGTCATTTGACCCGCCTGTGGTCAATGGCGGCGTAGGAGACATTCTCAGTATTCGCGGTTTCCAATTTGGCAGCGCAAGGGGCTCGGGAAATTTGTACTTTTACAACTCGAACCATCCCCAATCCGGCATGAGCAGCAGCTTGGATAACGTGGATTACCTTCTTTGGTCTGATACGCTTATCCAAATCGTCGTTCCCTCCAAGGAGACTGGCGACACGGGCACCCTAGGCACAGGTACTTTCCGCATCGTCACTAACGCGAACGAAAAGGACACCACCGCCAATCCGCTCACGGTCTATTACTCGGTGATAAACGAGATTTACACCGATAACACCGATAGCGCCAAGTCCAACTTCTTTCTCGAAAACCAGTCGGGTTCCGGCGGCTACTTCTTCCACGAGGACACCTCGGTATCCCACAATCCCGGAATAGCGGGGGTGGTGCGGAAGGCCATAAAGGACTGGGTCTGCGCGACGGGCGTTAACTTCACGATTGTCGGGGACACGACCGGGGTTCTGGGCAACCAGGACGACAGGGTAAACGTGGTCACCATGGGGCCGCAGAGCGGAAACCACATAGCCACATGCTACTTCGTAGATGCCGGATGCATCAATCCGGTTACGCACAAGCTGGTCTGGCACCGCAGGGACATTGACGTTGTTATTTCCAATACGGCCGGCCTTGTCTACTTTACCGACACGACCGGCACGCTTCCCGTACCTTTTGGTCAGGTGGACCTGTATCACGTTCTTCTCCACGAACTCGGGCACGGGGTCGGACTTAACCACGTCATCGACTCGACCCTTATGATGTACTACCGCGTTCCCTCAATACCCACAGGCGGCCTATCGCCAGCCGGTCGCGTCGTCCATCTTGCCGGGGACCTTTCCAGTGTCGACGGCGGTACTTGGGAGGTCGTGGCATCGCACTCCTCGTCCAACGTCTACCAGTGTGCGACCCCGATGTCGGCGGTAAGCGGCCTGCATTGTGAGTTTTCGACGTACATAGAGCCGATCACGCAGCCAAGTGACCTGAGACTATATCCCAACCCGTTCGACGGCAGGATTAATATAGCATCGGGCTCGGAGATAGAGCAGATCAGCCTGACAGCGGTCGACGGAAAGGTGATCTATAACCGGGAAAATGTGATGCAGAAAAATACCTTTATCTTGGTATCCAATGAGCTCGCGGCAGGCGTCTATATCCTGAGCGTTCAAACAAAAGCTGGCGGGGTCACGCAAAAAATTGTCCATGTACAAAACTAGCATCTTGCTTTTTTTGAATTGCCTGATTGCCGCGGCGTGTATGGCGCAGAAGCCCTATGCGATGCTGTGCGACTTGAAGCCCGTTGCTACCGGCAGGGATATGGATGTTGTCTCAAGCGCCGGGTGCCTTGATTGCGATGCGGTCTTGCACGGACCTGACACTGCTACTGCCACTAGGCTAAAACGCAATAAGGAATGGATGTCCGCATACGATGCGCTAAAGGCGAAAGGGTGGCACTATGACAGCGCAAAAGCGTATCACATTGCCTCTGATAGCTTCCTGCGAGCCATCCGCTCCACGCATTATTCCATCCTCCTTAACCGCCCTTACGCATCGCTCGGATTGGGCAAAGACCAAAACAGTTCCAGTCCTGAGTGCCAATTTTCATCAGAGGACGGAGTGATTGGCACTGTGCGGTTTCGCGTGGTATGTAGTGATTGCCCTTATTCCAAACGGAAAACTTTGTATTACATTTTTGCTTATGGGAAAAGCGGGATTGTCGTCAGGCACGGGCTGGCAGAATTAAAAAGTAGTCACAAACCCAAAAAATAGTTTCTCAGTGGTCACCTTCACAGAGGTGGCCACTTTTCTCACTTTTGAATAGATAAAATGAAATTATCATTGCTAATATCAGTCTGTCTGGCACTGTTTTCAAAGGGCAGCTTTGCGCAAACTCTGACCGTCGCACCAAACCCTTTTGTGCACTCGGCAACCCTCCGGTTTGATTTGAATACGGCGGATACCACCTCTTTGTACATCGTGAACATAGTGGGCAGCACTGTAAGGACTTTCCTCCACGATACTGTTCTTTCTCCGGCACAGTATAGTTATACGCTTAGCGGAAATTCAATGGACGCAGGGGTTTACGTAATTGTCCTGCAAAGAAACAGTCAGCGCACCAATACACAATTGGTCAAGGCGTCTGATGCGACTGCCGTCAAAGACATTAACGAAAATACCAATTGGGAATTGTATCCTAACCCAGCTAAAGACAGGATTGGTTTTGATAAGGCACTTATTGGTTCTGAGATAAGCGTTTTTGATATGTCGGGTAGAAACCACGTGGTTGCCATAAGCCAGAACCAGATTGATATTTCATCCCTGCCCTTCGGGGTTTATTGTCTTCGCATTCAGAATATTGATGGCATCTTATTTAGAAAATTTACTAAAGATTAGTCATGAGAAAATTAATACTTTTTATCACACGTTTTAGTTCAATGAGCCTCTGCAAGGCGCAATCTATAATGTCCTCCTGCGTTTCAAGTGGCAGTATACGAGCAATATTAGTGCCTTAATTTTTTATGATTCAAGGTTACTCCTCATAGGGGCGAGTTCTTATTCTCTCCTGTTAAACAATTAAATCCCGACCTCATACGTCTTATTGAACTCCATGAAAAACCTGAACGTCATATCCGAGGACGAAAAAAAGTCCTTCGACCCGCTTCTCCAGAACATCATCGCCTACCGAAAGTCGGGATTGAGCCTCAATCACATCATTGGCTGCTCGCTCGACTGCGCGTACTGCGTCAGGCACTTCTTCGACAATTTTGAAATGAAGGAGCCGCAGATGCTTTGTAGTGACGAAGAAGCTGTAAACCAATTGGTCAATCATCAGTTCTTCATACCGAACGTGACACCCCTGCAATTATTCAATCGGGCAACCGATCCGTTTCTGACCGACGTAAAGAAGCACACGCACGAAGTCCTCAGGAGGCTCGACGGCATGGGTCTGACGAATCAGGTTCTTGTCATTACGCGGGCAAAAGTCACGAAGGAGGACATGGAGTTGCTGGAACAGCTAAAGAACCTGCACGTATCACTTCTCGTAACCTATTCGGGAATTACCGACGTTAGGATAGAGCCCATTGCGAAGAATGGAATCACAGTACATTCGATAGAGACAATCGCCCGATATAAGACGCGAACAAAGCTCATTCTCTATTGGCGTCCTATAGTGGTAGGATGGAATGACGACCCGGCCAGCTTTGAAAGGGTCTTTTGGATGGCGAGGTATGCGGATGCCATTGTCTATACGGGCTACTATCACCGACCTGAAAACCATGCCTACCTGAAAAGCATGGGCATACCAGTTCCTTACGGCGACTTTGCGCGTAGAAAGTTCCTACCCAACGAGCTTGAGAACAGGATTTTTGAGGCTTACAAGAACTCGGGGCTGACCGTACCCCTCTTTAGGAAAACGTCGTGCGGGGTGGCATACGCGCATAGGGTTCCCGATTACAACGGTCACTGGGGCGTCAATGAGCTGTGCGATATCTGTCCGAAGGAACAGAGAGACTTGTGCGACAAAGGATACCAGGCACCCACCAGGGATGAGTTTCAAAAGCTTTTGGACGTGTATAATTACGATACTCCTTTTCTTATCGAGGATGGACACGTTTGGACTGAGGGTTTGGGAGAGGAACGACGCTACCACCTGCAACATACGCTTGGGTACCAGATATGGGACATTGAAAAGCCCCACTTCAAAAACCAGCACGGGCGCTCGCCATTCGGGCATGAGCAGACCAAGGAAAACGAGGCCTGGTATGAGGACATTAAAAGACAATTCACTAACGACATAAAGAAAGAAGATGACTGAACTACAAAAATACAATCTGCCGTGGTGGCAATCGAGTTTCATCATCCTCGATCTCGAGGGGACCGGCTCCCAGCATAAGGAACTGGAGGGTATTGTTGAAATTGCAGCAATCGAGCTAAGCGGCAAGCAACTCACATCTAACTACTATTACAAACTCATCAATCCTCAGATTGAGATTCCTCCGATGATCTCTAAGATACACGGATTGAAGAATAAGGATTTGGAAAATGAGCCCGACTTCAGCGTAATAAGGGAAGGGCTGTTCGATTTCATAAATGGCAAGATACTCGTCGGCCATAACGTGAGCGTAGACTACCGGGTGCTCAAACTCAAGATGCCTGACTACTGTCCATTGCTCATACTCGACACCAAGAAGATATCGAAACACTTTTGGGGCTCTGAACCGAAACACGGACTGGACGAACTGATCGAACGGTTCGGCATCAAGGACCAACTCACCGACTTGCCCGTAAAGAGGAACAGGCACAGTGCCTACTATGATGCGTATGCCACCGGGCTGGTCTTTTTGAAAATGATTGAAGAAAAGCTGTCGGATGAAACGACCCTATCAGCGCTGGCGAATATTTGCAGCATTAACCCTGAATCCGACAAAAAGAGCCAAGGGTCACTATTTTAAAGAGAGAAAATGGAAAAGATAAAAATAGGAATTGGAGGAACGCACAGCACAGGCAAGACCACGTTCATCAAAAGACTTTCTACGGCACTTACAGAAAAGTCAGTAGATCACCAGATAATAGGCGACCTGGCATCAAAGTGCCCGTTGCCGATTCTTCGCGATCATACTGTGGAAAGCACCCTTTGGATTGCTTCACAAGGAATTAACCTGGAGATTGAAGCTGGCCACAAGCACAAGGTTGTAATAGCAGACAGGCCCATACTGGACTGCTGGGCGTATTTCAATGCGGTTTGCAAAGGGCAATATCCCGAGACCAATCCAAAATTGCAGACATTGAAATCAATGATTTTAAATTGGCTACCTACGTACGACCTGCTCTACCAAACCGTGGTAAATGAGAATATCCCGATAGAGGACAACAAGGGACGCGATTTAGACATCGTTTATCGTAGACGGGTCGCCGACGAAATGACTGCCGGGAGCGTGCTGTTTAATGCCTCTCCTAAGCTTCTAACGTACGAAAATACTGACCAGGAACTCCAATTTATCCTCGACCAAATAGAGGGAGCAATCGGTAAATCCTAATGGATAAAATATGAGCGGTATTTTGTCTTAAATTCTTTAATTTTTTCTTTAATCTGAGCTTGATTTAATATATTTGCAGCCTAAAATAAAAAGCATGGCATCATCAGTTATCGCAACGGTTAACCTACCCGGTTATACAGATCAGAAAATCATATTTGCCGCAAGAGCAGAAAATGAGTCGTACACGTATCTAGCCCCAAAAGAAGCGGAGACTATTGAAAGTATACTCAAAGGATATCCCGACCATTTTTCTAAGGTATATGTAGACCACGACAGGGAAGATGATGAAATCGTTGGTATTGAACCATCTTCCGCCCTTGCTGATGAGAAAAGGTTGGGTCGCAAGTTATATCTCCCTATTCAGGAAGTTTTAGAAGTCCTAAGTCCGAGCGACAAGTCTTTTTTTGATAAAAGTGATAAAGCGTTCGAAGGGTTTGACTACCCTTACCTGGTTGAAAAGTTATAACTCCGTCCACAACGGTTAACCGTTGTAAAGTTTTCATAGGTTCAAAAGTGGTCATCTCGAAAGAGGTGGCCATTTTTTGCTTCAAGCAAAAGTTTCTGAGCCATGAAATTCATATATTTACGTTACGTCACTGATACAAAGTGGTATATGAGGCGTGATAATTTTTATTCAATAGACTTCAATGGAGCGCCCTGCCATCCAACTCATTCTCGATTATAAAACGTTCTTTGGCGCTGACCCAACGAATGACAGGCTCTCCCTCGTACGACATATCTGCAAAAGGAACCTTCTGGTAGAAATTGCCGGCTTGAATTACAGGTTGAAGCCCAACGATACTATATTTGTTGACGAAAGCTTCGACAGACAACGTAAGGAACTCGACTGGTTCACAAAAAATCCCGATCTCTATAGATACTACTCGCAAATCGCTGCCCGTTATACAAAGAGCGTTGACGATTATCCCAATATTTTTAATCGCCCTGCTTGCTTATTCGCTCTGGAGGAAATTTCCAATTCTGACATACCTGAAATAGAGGATTTCAATTTCACGAAACCGGAGGAATGGGAAAGTATCTTAAAGTACCTGCTCGCAGTTAATTTCCATATCACCCAGATTAAAAAGGAAAAGGACGGGGTTCAAGCTTCTTTCGAGAAAGTGAACCCCAAGCTGATCAGACTAAACGAACTCAGAGTAAAGACCGATCCGCTCTTTACTCTCTACAGGGGATATCGACTTATCACATATTTTGCAAGGAATCCTACTTATGCAAAGCACTTAGCGGAGTATTTCAATAAGACTTACGGGATGGATTACCAATTTTTCCTTTCCTCTATCCTTCACATGTACAAGGCAAAAGTAAATGCCATTCCTGAAAATAACTTTTTGTTTAAACTAGGACGTTGCCAAGATTCTAGATTCCTCGATGCGCTAAGTAAACGTCACCGTGAGGAAAATGCTCTGCTGTTACTAGGCATCAGAAAGTCGCCATTCATCAAGCTCGCTCCGAGGGAATACATAATGGGCGACAATGCCTTCTTGCTCGAAAAAACCTACTACCAGTTCATCAATGACTTTTGGTTTGACTGCATCAAACAAATATTGAAGCCGGACGGGAAAAATCTGATTTCTCACCAACGTTATTTCGCGGATGTAGGGGTGTTCTTCGAGGAGTACCTGCGCGAGATACTGACGAATAGTTTTAAGAACTACGTCGCCTCAGTCCTTCTCACCTTTGACCAGCTAAAGCTCACCGGTGCGCAGGGCGAATTCGAGCTTTGCGACATCTACTTCCGTGCCGATCGGAAAGTGATAATCGGGCAAGCTAAAGCCACTGGTATATACGATGAGGCAAAATACGGAGGCGATATAGGTAAGCTTTACAAGGAAGATAGAGCGAAATTTTTCAAAAACTTCGGCGTCGATCAAGTAGTGAAGTCAATAAAAGACCTTTCTGCAAATATAAATCGCTTGGATACCACCTTCCCATCGACTGGCGAATGCGAGGTATATCCTTGCATAGTCGTAAACGATAAGGCGCTCCAAACTGCATTAATGAATCATGTTTTCAACCTGAGATTCCAAGAGCTCATAACCGGCTTTTCTGACAAAAACCTTAAGGTTCACCCCCTGACGCTCATACATGTGATGGATCTCGAAAACGTAGAGGAAGCCCTTTCAAGTAATCCGCAACTTATTTGGAACCTGCTGGATAATACCATTGGTCACCCCGCATTCCTTATGCCCTTCTACACCTCAGTTTACAAGCTTTTACCGCACATCTCATACCCCGCAAAGTTGCTCACGGCTTTTACCGAACTGTTTGATAAGCATAATTCGCAATTTAAGTTTTCATTAACCCGAATTACAAACAAGCTTATCGACCGCATCAAAGGATTGCCCAATTTACGAAAGAATGGATTGGCGGTGTGAGACAATGATTGTTACATTTGATAGTTACTATGGAACATCCTCTTACAAAGAAGCATCACTACATCCCCGAATTCTTCATAAAGAACTTCTGTGATGAGGATGGGAAAATCTACATCTACGACAAACTAACAAAGCGATATCTGGGAAAGAAAAGCCCTGGAGGCATCTTCTACGAGATGCATAGGAATACCATAGACATCAACGGCACTAAAACTGACAATTTTGAAAAGCTGTACTCGGCCCTCGACGACCGGTTTGCAAAGGCGATAATCCGCGTCATTACTACTAAAGTCCTAAACGTAGAAGAAGACCTCATGAGTCTCCTGTTATTTGCCTCAACTTTGAAATGGCGAGTACCTGCAATCGACGCCTCTTTCAAGGAACTAAAAGAAAATTTGAAGTACGAGGATTTACCAATTACCATCAAGCCAGTTGATAAAAACGATGAGGTGAATGCCGAAATGCTCGACCACATTATAAATTCAAATGCATTTAAGGAATCCATGAGAACAATAATTCCTTCCATCCCATTTCTTAAGAGCGGAGAAAAATTATTGGGCTATAACGACGGAAGTTTTATCTATACTGATGAGAGGATCATTTCGGTTCTTGGTGACTGCGGTTTGGTCGAAATACAGGGAGGCGCCTTTGATGAGTTGAACAGCTTTGTGATGCCATTGAGTAGTCATACTACTTTCGTTTACAAAGCAGGAAACAGGCGGTCAATCAAATCATTGGCTTTCTTTATGGCCCGTGACCTTTTATCCGTTCACCGATCCGAAAGGTACGTAGGCTGCAAAAGCAAGGAACACCTTGAAAACGTAATTAATACCTATAACGGCGTAAGCGACAAAAGGTCGGCGGACGCCCTCGAACATGTTCTTTTTGAGGATATTTCATAATTACTAACATCACTATAAAATCGGGTTCCTTTACGTTATTTTAGCCTTAGTTAAATTTACTGCTATGCTGGCATATTCGATACCAATAGATGGACAAGTGCTCTGCTTCGGAGATGGTGATCTTGAGCCATTGCTCGTTACTGACAACGAGCTATGTTCGTTAGAAATGCTGAACTATAACGGCTGTGCTTTAATCGATGGGCAAATAATAGAAGTTGCCGAGCTGCTTCCCCTGTTTGAAAAGGCCAAAGCCCGAATCCCGAGCATTCTCAGTTCTGTGTACTCAAATAAAATTAGGGTTGACGAATTAAGCCTTGATTATATGCGCGACCAAAGGTTCCTAAGACAGCCCTACCTAAATTGCTAAACGCGCCTGGCTCATAAGATATTTGCTTTTACACAGGTTCAAAAATGGTCATCTCGATAGAAGTGACCATTTTTTGCATACGGGGAATTCCAAAAGGGCATCCCTTTTGGCAGGATAGCATCCTTCACCACAAATTTTTCATTTGTATGGTGAAGGATGCAATCCTGCTTCGCCCCAAGTAATCATAATATCGTTTCATCAATCCCTCTGTCATACTCCTCCAATTCATTCAGCCGCTCTTGCTCCTCAGTCACATTGTCATCAAGTGTCTGGGTCAGTTCCTGTTCTATGTTCGGTTCATTTACTATTTCGTTTAATCGCTGTTCACGCTGATCGAGCTCTGCGAGGTCAGCCCCTAAGGTCGCGAATCTGTAGTTGCGGTTATCCCTGATGCCAGCTACTTTTCCTGACCTCTCGTAGGTTTCCAATCCTTCGCCACGTAGCAATCCGAAAAAAGTATCTCTTGATGTAGCCAATTCCATCGAGTCCGCCACAATCTGTTCGATTTCGCTTTTCCGGCTCACCTTGCCGGCGTTGGTCATCTGCCATTCGTTCTCGCTGATGCTCCGTTCATCCTTGCCGTGCTCGATGTTGGAATACACTAGCTCGGGATAAAGTTCGCGAGATATCCTTTCGAGCTCCTGCTTCATATTTTTGAAGTCCTGCTTTGACTGCCTCGTGCTGTAGCCCATCATGTCAACGCCCGAGGTCAGGACGTGGCTATGAGGGTGCTTGCCGGGCTCCGACATATGAAGTACGCCGTAGTGCAGGGCATCGGGGTACATCTTCATGTACTCTCGGCTCAGCCTGATCAGCATGTCGCTCGTCACTTCGTCCTTGTTCGACAAGGAAAATATCATATGAAGAAGCATGTTGTTGTTGCCGTCGCCGCGCTTGTGAACCCTGCCGGCCTCATTGGCTTTGAACTGTTCCAAGATTTCCTCGGGACTGCCGAATACGTTGTGCTTGATGCTGATGATGTCGTTGTTCTTGTCCCTGAGGGCTGCGTCCCTGTTGACGTAGTCGAGAAGGTACGAGAAGCTGCCGCCTCCTTTAGCTCCTATGGACTTTATCATCATGGCCTACGCTTGCTATCGGTGATGAGAGCTATGATTTCATTCCACCTTTCAGGGTGTGCTGCAATGGTCGCCAGCAGCAGCGTAGGATTTGTGAGCTCATTGTGCACCTGCGTTTTCATTTCTCGCACGCTTTGGCGCAGCTCGCTATAGTCATTGTCCCTCATGATCCAGTTCTTCGTTTCTCTCGCGGCTATCCGCTCTATCGCCGTAAGTACACGCGAAAGGTGCGCCTCGATCCGCTTCACTGCGACTGCATCAGGAGCGACATATACTTGCTGCACGTAAGCCAATCCTGACTGCTTCAAAAAAGTCGAGAGCGGCATGGTGCGAAGTTTTGCCTCGCGAGCCATGCGCTTATTCTCCTCAGGTGTGAGTGTTATCTTCACTTCACATAAACGCCCCCTCCGTCTTGCCTGATACTCCTTATTCTTCATTGCCCAGTATCTCTGACGCGCCTCCGCGATCTCCAGCGCGTCGCCCTTTTCCAAAAGCCCTTCGATAGACTGCAAGTAGTCCAATACGCCAGATGACTTCCTGCGGCTCATGAAAACTGTATGAGGTCTAATGTTTCGGGAATATGAGGATTTGAAAAAACGAAGGCCGCGCCCTTCGTTCGCATCCTAAGTATGGGGTTCTTGAACCAAGGCTGGAGCGTAAGCCTGAAAGGCTGGTTGCGGTAAAAGAGCAGCCCGCGATCTTTAGGCATCTTCGCTATCTCCTCGGGCTTCATGAGGTGCTCGCTGCGCTTCCTGCCGTCAGCCCCCTTAAAGTCGCTCTTGCAGAGCTCAGCGAGGTCGCGGCTTGTACTTATATCTTGATGTCCGTAATAGGCATGGGAGCAATTAAGCAAAATATTTCTTCCAATTTGTGCTCCATAGGCATCAATCATTTGCGAGGGAGATTGGTAAAAAATACAGTTCTTCAAATTGTATTTTTTCGAGTTAGATACGCACTGCGAAAGCGATTTTAAATTCAATGTGCTGCACTCGTCCAGGAGCAGGTACACCGGCAGTCCGCCATCAGGCACCTGCTTCATGAGCGTGCGGAGCGCACTCTCTATTACGATGCTCGTAAGATTGTTATAAAAAAAGCTGTCATAGGTGCCCGTTTCTATGTATAGGATTTGCCGCTTGTCACGAAAGGTGGAGAAGTCTACTGATGACTTCACGGACGCTCTGCACAGCGCGTCTGACGAAAACGGATTGAGGGCCACGAGCGCGCTCATGATGATCCCCGACATGGTCTTGTCGCTCGCCGTGCTCCTGTAATACTTGTATTCATCCCAGAGCTTAGGGGTAGCAGCCTTAGCCACCAACTTGTCGAGCATGCCCTTCGTGCTCAATGCCTGAATGATCTGCCTGACGCAGCCCATGTGTTTGTATCGCGGCTCAAGCCTACGGCACATGCGCATGGCCCATGAGGTCAGGCCTACGGCAGAGCTATTGAAAAACATGTCCGCCTTCTCGCCGTCAAGCGCGGTGCGCACGAAGTGGTCAGCAAGTAAGTTGGCATCTTCATCAGACGTTGCGTAGTCAAGGAGGTTAATGCTGCTAGAAGCCAAAATATCTGAGTACGAGAGCCGGTGTATCTCGACGCCCATTTCTGCCATGCGCGGCGCGGTGAGAGGAAACACCGTACCCGAGCTGTCATGCACGATGTATGAAGCATTGGAGCTATAGAGCAGCGTGGGAATTAAGCAATTGCTTGTTTTTCCAACGCCTGTGCTGCCGAACACGGCGAGATTGTTGATTCTCTCGAGGTCGAGAGCATTTTCCCCGTCTATGACGAATCCTTCGCCGTGCCTCTCTGCGATATCTTCGAGCTTTCCAAAGCTCCGCCTGACACGGCTGCCATCTGCTCGCTCTATCGTTTCGCGTATGTTGGTCACGATGTCAGTAGCCACCATTTCGGCGGCCGCGGCCCCTATGCCGGCGAGCTTTCGGAACGATGACGAAAACATGCTGCTGTCACTCATTTTTGAATAGTTTGGATTTCAAGTAGTCTACTATGGATCGGAGAAGGATGGAGATCGCGCTCAACGTCACCCACAGGCAGAAGCCAACTGCCTTAAGCAGCCACGTGCCCATGAATTTAAAAACGTCACCCGCTATCTGGGCGGCATCATTATTTCTTTTCATTGAGATTGGCTGCTTCAAGTGACGGAACGATGACGCAGGTTGCGCCGCCGTTCTCAAATAGGGTTTTGTAGAAGTTGGCCGCCACGAGGAACTTGTCCTCAGTATCACCATCTCCGTTCATGCTTTGGTAGACGATGATCACGCGCAGACCGGTGACGTTCTTGAGCGCCGCTACCTTCCTGAGCGACTGAATCACCTCCATCGGATGCGCCTGCACCTGGTCGCGGAGCACCTGGCTATAGAAGTCGAGGTGCCTGTCATGGTCCAACATATTGCTATAAATTATCATGTAATGCTCGGCAGCGGACACCTCCATACAGGCATTTGCCTCGGACACCACTACGCTGTATATGCAGCTTCTTTTCATGGGCACCATATTGTTCTTCTGCGCGTCATCGAATACCTGCCGCAGGTTCTGCTTGAACGTCTTGAGCTCCTGTACGCGCTCCTGATCGCTCGCGAGCGCCGCGGAAACAGGAGGCACTTTGAGCGATTGCACAGGAGTTAGTGCAACGTCGGATATTGAACGGTACCTCATAGTCATACCTGAGTACAAGTGGGTATCGTCATTGAGGCGCAGGATGTTGATCACATCGGAGGCGTCGGGATTCTTGCGCAATGGGTCGGTACCATCGGATATGACGCTGACGGCTATGCTGTCATCCTTCCAAATCAGGTTTTCGATTTTTTTGCATCCCGTACCAAAGGTGGCGGCGATGATGAGAAGTGTTGCGGTTAGCTTTTTCATTGTTTTGTTTTTTATCGTTATGAATTATTGAAGTGATGGTATAGGGTCGTCATAACATGGCACTGCCGTCGTATCAGAGCGGTACCTGCGATTTTCTGATATGTATGTACTGATACAGGCCCTGTGCAGGGACTCGAACTTGAGTGTGATTGCCTCGGCTTCGCCCGCTTGCCTCACTATCCTCTGCTCTATGCTCATGAGCCTGTCGGGGATGCGATCAAGCTCGCTCTTGAGCCTGTCCTTCTCTACACGTATGGCTTCGAGCCGCGTGTCCAGAGACCTCGCGCTCATGTTATTGAGTTTCGCATCGGTGCTCGGCAAAAGTGACGTCAGATACACTCCTATTCCTATGAATAGAAGATTTATGAATATGAAATACCACACAGGTATCTCGTGGGTGTTAGTGACCGCCACCGACTTGAGCGTGGTCTCTCCGATATTGACCAACCTGTTACTGCGCATGAGAGCGATCACGTAGAAAGCCCCTATAGCTATCGCCGCCAAGCAGAGCCGTATGATGTTTTTCTGCGGCAGGTTCTCCGTACCGGTGTATACAGCGAGAATCACCTTCGGCACGAAGTAGTAGATGAGGGAGAACACTGCCAAAAGGAGTATCTGGTAGATGTTGGAGTAAGCCTCGTAGTATGAGAAAGCGCTCGCCGTGAGCTTGGCCTCTCCGATGCACAGGACGATGCACACCGCGTATATCCACCAGGTCTTCGTCACCTTGTAGTCGGCGGCGGGGAGGCTATCGCGGTCAAGGGTCAGCCTCCGCTCCTCCTGCTGCAGGCCGTCGAGGTCTTTGCTGATACGCTCCTTGTTCTCCGTGAGCGCCACGCGCTCAGCCTCGGCCAGCCTACTCTGATCGGCAGCATACGGCTTGAGCTGCCGTATCATCTCGTTCCTGTAGGCATCGGTGAACTTGCCCGTGTAGGTGTACAGTTTGTCGGTTACAGACGGCTGCGATGCGGCAGCCGTGGTGCGCCCGAGCTGTAGCGCCTGCGTGACTTGTCCGTTATGGAAGATATCTACGGCGTCCCCCTGCGCCTCTTTGCTTTTGAAAAACATGACATTTGATTTTGGTTATTTAATATTTTCGATTTCTTCTTCTTGTATCTGATCGTCCAACCGTAGTAGCTCCATTTCTCTCTCCCACGCAATCTGGTCTTCCTCCCGGGCCAGCTGGCTCTCTTGCCACCTGAGCACCTCGCCTGAGAGGGTGCGGTCCTCACCCGTGTCATCATGCGACCTTTCTTTCCACTGATCGAACCTTGCCCATATCTCCGGCATGTCGGATTCTTCCAACCTGTATTTCTTGAGCTCCTCCTGCGTTAATCTATATGCCATGGCCACTTATATTTTGACAGTTTCTAGTTGTTGTCAGTGTTCATTTTGCGTATGGCAGCCGCTTGAGCTACCGCCGCTTTGTAAAGTGGCGTATCACCGAGGCCAACCTCCGCGATGGTCTGCACCAGAGCGTCCATCTGATCGTCAGGCCGGGTAGCCATCAAGTAGTGATAGTATTCCTCAAGATCACTGGCGCGCCTGCGGACAGGCGGGGTCGCCACCTTTTCGTCTGTAACATCTTCTACCTTGTTGAGAAGCGACAGTGACATGTCACCGCCGTTCTCCGGTGTAGCTTTATTTTTCATGGCTTTGGATTGTAAGTGTTGTGAGATAGTTGTTCAGGCGCAGGTGGCGTTCCGATGCCGCACGGACAAATTCGGCGACTGAGGATTCATCTGTATAGATGTCCTTTATGTGCGGTACCGGTATTGCTACCTGTGATGTCTGTGGAGCATTTGAGCCCAGATCGGTGGTTGGTGTATTTTTCACGCTTTAGAATTTTCGGTTTTGGGTAACCGAGCGCGATGCACCTGATGGCAAGAGATGGCTATTGACACATATATATAAATACACTATACTTCCAAATGGGGAAGTTTATATATTTGCAATAGCAAATAGCACCGCATGGCCAAAAGCCAGCGATGCATATTTTCCTGCCGTGGCGGATGCACCCGCTACGGTTTTTGTTTTTTATGCCTCACGGCATGACAGATACAATTCCAGAAACTGCCGGCGCACCTTTTCAAGTCCCGCCTCATACCCTTATCCTTTTTCGTTGATTAGCAAATATTTCCTACCTTGAGGTTTGTGAGGAAAGGTATATCCTCGGGTATGTATTGCAAAATAAAGCCAATACACCGATATATCCAAGTTTATCTAAGAAAAATAATATTGCATGATAGTAACTAAATATGAATGAATTACGTAACAATAAATAAATTCAACTATTAATTTTTACAATTTTAGCCTACGTATGTACCCTTTGCAAAGACAAATTTACTCATTATTCTTGCGCACTTCGTTTTAAAAACCATAACAATATCATATGCCGAGACCAAAAAATCCCTTTTATTCCATCGCGAGCCTTAGAGGCTTGGAGACCCTGTATGCGCTGATGCACAACATTAGCCTGCGGCTGCCAAGAGGCCAGTACATAGACGAGATACAGAAGGCTTTGCATAAGGATAATGTAGGGGTTGGCGGCAAGAGCCGGAATTTCGTGCTGAAGTTCTTGGGCGAACCGGATACGGAAATCGACAAGGTGTCGGGCATAGATTTGGATATCATTGATGAGATCGTCAAGAAGGTTTACAAATGGTCAGACTTGCATCAGCACTTCGGTATAGACATTGATAACGTAGAAAGCCCCGCGTCTTCATTTGAAGAAGAAATATTCGGAGCTCCTGCGCATCTTGCAGCCATGGACAACGACTTTTACTATTACACCTATCTGAGCGAGGACGATCAAAAGTCTGTAGATGAGTTTGTAAAAAGAAGAATGTATGAACTCGGCAAGATAACTGACGGCATCACTACCTACAGCGTTTACCAATGGGACACTGAGGCAAAAACTGCCAGGTGCGCCATACTCGCGCTAAACCCCGAGAAAAAGGCCGCGTGGTATTACTACTTTGCCTCTGGCGCCAAAGGTGTGCGACCGACTGTTCTCAAAACTGGAAGGTACGACCATGGGGCTAACATCCTCAGCCTTGACATGGTCAATGAAAATGCGCGCAGAAAATTTCTGCGCGTCAACTTCATGCTCGCTGTTCTTGATCCGAGCCTATCTGGCGCCAAGACCCTGAAAGGTGCCCTAATGGCTACGGCAAACAATGGCACCATGGTTGTCTCTGCTGAGTGTGTATTAGAGCACTGCACTTCATACTTTGAAGCGCTTAAAAGAGTAACAAATACAAAAAGTCGAGAATCCCTCCTCTGTTTAGAGGTACTGAACAAAAAGTATGAGGTTGACAATGCCAACATCTATGACATTCAACGCCTCGACTCCTATCCTCTTTCTAGGGTCTTAGATGGGATCAGCGGATATTACCTCATTGAATACATTATGCAGGACGGCACTAATGAGGGAGCTGATACATCCCTTCAAAAAGGGCTTTGCTATATTGGAATGGATGGATTGGTTTCGCTATGGTTTGCAGCGGTAAAAGATGAGCTCAAGGGGTATTTGGACCAGCAGAAGTATCGCGGAAACAAGTTCATAGTGATAAACCTCTTCCAATCGAGACAGAGCGACCATATCGAAGTAAATTACAAACTGGAAATATTCAGGGACCACTCTAAGCTAGGAACTGTTGAGTATCTTCACGGGGTATATACTAGCTTCTATCTCGATACCATGTACAAAGGCGAGATAGTCTTCATGAAACTTGATGGTGGCGGCTGCCTCAGTGAGAAAAAGTTCATTGATATAGAGGAGTGTCGCAAAAAAGTGGGAAGTCTCGACCCAATAAAAATTACAGACGGTGTTTCCTTAAACGATATTGATACGCGCGCAAAAAAACTTCTGGATGTGAAAAAATACGACCACTACGGCCGAAACAATCCGACCTAAAGAAAGATTTCCTATTTAAAGTGATAGTGAAAGCTCACCACTCATATACTTATTATACTCCTGTAAGCAAATTTGCTTTGCAAAAGTAAGGGGCATGCGTCCAAGTCGCACATCCCTGCTGTGATTACTGATCACTCAATGGAAGATAGGAATAAAAAAAACCGCATCATCTGCGGTTTTACAATTCAAACACCTTGCGACTGTACTCATCGGTGGTTTTCTTCGGCAGACTATCGAGATAGCGCTGGGTGGTCCTCAAATCCTTATGGCCCAAGAACTCGCTGATAGCGGTGAGCGGTATACCGATGTCATTGGCACGAGTGGCAAACGTATTTCTGATCACGCTGCTCGATACCTCCTCCGGCAACCCGTAGGCAGGTGCAAACTCTTTCAGGATTTTGTTGAACTTCCTGCGCTTGTCGAGCACCTGGTAGTACTGCTTCTTCGGGTCTGTGGAAGTGATGCAAGGCAGTATGTAGTCTTCGGGTCCCTTTCCTTTGGCGTAGAGATCAATGATGTCTTTTGCCTGCGGTGGTATCTCGATGTCGAGCGGGCTACCTGTTTTCCTCCTGTCATATTTGAGGCGGCCGTGATTCATATACTTCATCTTAAGATAGGCCAGATCAACGAAGCTCATGCCGCGCAAAAAGTACATCAGCAAGAAAAAATGCCTGACCCATTGATGCTTTCTCTTTTGAGTTTCTGTCAGCGCCACGACCGTCTTGACCGATGATTCAGGCATCGCCTTCTTGCCCGTGCGCTTGCCTTTGATCTCATAGAGCTTGAAAGGATAGAGATCAGCATCTACCAAGCCCTTTTTAATCGCCTTGTTGTAGATAGCGCGCACCGTCCTCAAATAAACCGAAAGGCCATTGACCTTATTGCCCTTGGCATAGTGCGCCGTCTCAAAATCAGTAAGGAAGTCGTAGTTAATCTCCCTGAAAGTGAGATCGCGGCCTTTGTTGAAGTTACGGAATGCGGCAACGGTGTCGCTATAAACCCTGGCGTTTCCGATCTGCTGTGCCTTTTCCATAGCCTCAATGAGCTCAGTGGCAAATGCGAAGAACGACTGAGTTCCTTTCTTGCCTTCGAGGTGCTGCTTGATCTGCTTCGCCGTCATGCCGGTGAGCCTGCCCGCCTCGTCGAGTTTGGTGATCTTGTCAGTAGCTAGTGTCTGCTTTTTCAGTAAATAGTTGTTGAGCCGGGTTACCGACTGTGTGCCTCGGTAAGAAGGAGTGATGCATCTTGCTTCCTCGTCCCAATACTCAGGCTTGACGGCTATGCCGGTAATGACCTGCGCAGGCTTCCTAAAGTGCACGATTCGGAGAACGACGTGGCAGGTTCCGTCGGGCTTAGGGTGATTGTCGAGTGCGAGTTTTACAGTAGTCATTATTCATATTTTTTTGTGGTGAACATTCGTAATAAGCATATAATAAGCAGATGCACTTTTGGAATGGACGCATATTTGTTCATTTGAACAAATATTGTTCATTATCAATGATTTACGAAGCAAATATAAATAATAACTGATGATTTTCCTGCTTTGGGAGCAGGGGGTCCCAAGTTCGAATCTTGGTACCCCGACACAAGACCCTCACTAAATAGTGAGGGTCTTTTTTTTATTTTAATGATATTCTACCTTTATATATTAGAATCTGAACCTACAGGCAAATTATATATCGGCCAAACGAATGATGTTGACGATCGTCTCATTCGTCACAATACAGGCCGAAATATTTACACGAAAGGAAAGGGCCCCTGATTACTTTTGTTTTCCAAAGCCTTTGCTACCAGAAAAGAGGCATATCAACTGGAACAAAAATTGAAATCCTGGAAAAACCCGGTAAAGTGAGAGAATGGATAAAGGCAAAAACGAACGGTTAGCGCATCCCGACTTCGGTCGGGAGGGTCCCAAGTTCGAATCTTGGTACCCCGACTTGAAAATCAAGCGGTTAGATGTAAAAATCTTAACCGCTTTTTTTATTGCGCAAGTAATGCGCAAGCGGAATAGACTCAAACTATCCCTGAAGACGATCGCTACTTCCGTATCTCAGTGTTACCAGACAATTTCTGTCAATTTCATATTAAGATTGTCTTTGACTCCCAGACCGAGTTTCCTGCGTATCCGCACCCTGTGATTCTCTATATTTCTCACATGAGTAGAAAGAACACTTGCTATCTCTTTACTATTAAATCCCGACTTTAAGAGGGCACAGATCCTGCATTCCGTCGGTGTCAGCGTAGGATATAGGCTATAAAGATGTATGATGAAAGTCCTATGCGCCTCATCAAATTTTTCCCGTATCCGTGCATTCTCTTCTTTTTCCCTGACAAAGGCACGTTCTATCGTCTTAAGTATTCTTTTGAAATAGAGGCCCGATCCGGGGTCTGTTCTTTTTTGTTCATCAATATCTTTTTTCAATTCGATCAATAGATTATCACGCTGCTGCAGGTAGTACGTAGATAGATTTAGTTCCTGTGTCTTATGGTCCAATTCTGCTTTGTGATGTGCTATCTCTTTGCGCCTGAGTTCCAGTTCATGCATAGTGGCCATGTATCTGGCCCGGTTGGACAGGGTTTCCTGCTGCACCTTTAGCCTATATTCATAGATCAGTTTGAAATGCTCATATTCGCTGGCCACATCCCCGGAAGCTTTATAGTATTTGCATTTATATTCATTGAGGTCCAGGTATTGTTCGCTTCTGTCCGATTCCGGGATCATTGATGCTGCTTCATCCAGGTATGCCTTTGCCTTTGCCATATCCTTTCTCCGGAGGTAAAATTCCGACAGGAAAAACAACGACGCTACCAGGGCCGCTTTATGCCTGGCTTTGAGTGCTATATGTTTTATGCGATGCGTGTGCCCCAGGACCTGCTCTTCGTCGTCATACGCTCCGGCGATATCGGCCTTTACCGAATGGTAATTGACATAAAGCAGGTGCTCCTCCGGGAAATTCATTTGATCCATTACTTCCTTGCAATTGTCTGCATAGCGGTCTGCAAGCGCGAGGTCACCCTTTTTAAAATACAAATGCGCAAGCTGCAGATAAGTGCCTGCCTCCCCCACGCAAGGCTTGCCGGCATATTCTATATGTATGCGCTCCATCAGTTTTTGTCCTGCATCTATACATTCGTCGACCGGAAGCATATTGATGAGCGCATCATTGAGATTAGCCGTGCATATGATCGATTCCCGCTCATTACCCATTTGGAGCGCTACCGTATTGGCCTGGCTCAGGTAGTCGATGGCTTCTGTATTCAGCCCCATCTTCTCGCACAGTACACCACAGCAGGTCAGCGTATCCTTTGTGAAAAAGGGGAATTCTATCTGCTGGAAAATATGCAAGGCTTTCAGGCCGGCAGTGATCGCCTCATCATATTTTGTGTTGAGTATATTCAGCCTGCACCGCAGATTATATACACAGCCTTTCTCTTCCTCTTTGCCATACTGCAGGATATATTCTTCGCATTCATTGAGCCGCCTTTCGGCATCTCCCACACTACCCCATATCATTTTGCAATACGATACCTGCAAAGTCACTTCCATCCTCTCATTGAGCGGTATCTGATCACCGCCTTGGTCCAGATATTGAGAAAAAAGATCGCGGGAAATACCAAATGCCTCTCTGTCAAGAAAGATATTTCCCTCAGGTCTGGAGATCCCTGCTCCCTTGAGTAATTTCTTTGCCACGATGTATAAATACTAAAAATAGTCAATTCCGAATGATGTGGTTTTAGTGTGGTGCCGACAGCAATGTGTTAATTTTCTTTGTACTCATCAAAATCCTTAGGATGAAAAAGATACACTGCCTCTTTATTTTTATGTATTGGACAATAGTGATGCTGGCACAGGCACCGCCCCAGGGTATCGGTTACCAGACCATAGTCCGCAATGCTGCAGGCTCTGCCATAGCCAATACGCACGTGGCTATACGCTTTACGATCCACGATCAGTCAGCAAGCGGTTCAGTCGTCTTTCAGGAAACGCATGCGCAGACCACCAACCAATTTGGACTTTTCAATGCCGTGATAGGTACCGGCGGTGGTAGCCTGGCTACAGTGCCTTGGGGTAGTGGACCTAAATATCTACAGGTAGAGGTCGATGTAGCCGGAGGTACTAACTATACAGACATGGGAACCACACAACTCATGAGTGTGCCTTATGCACTTTTTGCAGGTAATGGAGGAGGCGGAGCTACAGGGGCCAGCGGTCCTACGGGACGGACAGGTGCTACAGGTCCCACCGGCACAAATGGGGCAATGGGACCTACTGGACCGGCAGGAGCCGGTATTACCGGACCCACCGGACCGATTGGTTCAAATGGAACGAATGGCACTACAGGTCCACAAGGATCATCTGGCATTGATGGCAACACTGGTCCGACTGGCCCATCAGGAGTCGACGGCCAAACTGGTGCAACAGGTGCTACGGGTTCGGCAGGAAACACTGGACCGACAGGTACAGATGGCGTTACGGGTGCGCAAGGTCCGTCTGGCAATGATGGTGCAACAGGCCCAACTGGTCCTAGCGGAGTAGGCGGAGGTGCGACGGGTCCTACGGGTAGTGATGGAAATACGGGCACGACAGGTCCAACAGGTTTAAATGGAAACGATGGCAACACCGGACCTGCTGGTGTAGATGGTAATACTGGTGTACAAGGCCCGTCTGGTGCAACTGGTCCAACGGGATCAAGTGGTGCAGATGGAATGAATGGTACTAATGGCCCAACAGGAGCTACCGGCGCTTCAGGTATGGATGGCACAAATGGAGCGACGGGGCCAACGGGGCCTACAGGTGCAGACGGAATCACAGGCCCACAGGGGCCCTCTGGCAATGACGGATTGATAGGGCCAACAGGTGCGACAGGTGTAGGCGGAGGTGCGACGGGTCCAACGGGTAACGATGGAAATACGGGCGCGACAGGTGCTAATGGCACGACAGGTCCACAAGGTCCAGCAGGAAACAATGGAGCAACCGGTGAGACAGGTCCAACAGGTTTAAATGGGAATGATGGCAACACCGGACCTGCTGGTGCAAATGGTAATACTGGTGCGCAAGGCCCATCGGGCAATGATGGTGTAACAGGAGCTACCGGGGTGGGCACAAATGGAGCGACGGGGCCAACGGGGCCAACAGGTGCAGACGGAATCACAGGCCCACAAGGGCCCTCTGGCAACGACGGCGCAACAGGTCCAACTGGTCCTACGGGAGTAGGCGGAGGTGCGACGGGTTCAACGGGTAGCGATGGAAATACTGGCCCTACAGGTGCCAATGGCGATACAGGTCCGCAAGGTCCGGCAGGAAACAATGGAATAACTGGTGCGACAGGTCCAACAGGTTTAAATGGAAACGATGGCAGCGCCGGACCTACTGGTGTAGATGGTAATACTGGTGCGCAAGGCTCGTCTGGCAATGATGGTGCAACGGGTCCTACTGGTCCTACCGGAATAGGCGGAGGTGCGACGGGTCCAACGGGTAATGCTGGAAATACGGGCGCGACAGGTGCTAATGGTGCTACAGGTCCACAAGGTCCATCAGGAAATAATGGAGCAACTGGTGCGACAGGTCCAACGGGTTTAAATGGAAACGATGGCAACACCGGACCGGCAGGCGCAGATGGCGCTACGGGTGCGCAAGGCCCGTCTGGCAATGATGGTGCAACGGGCCCGACGGGACCAAGTGGTGCAGATGGAACGAATGGCACTAATGGCGCAACAGGAGCTACCGGGACTTCAGGAATCAATGGCACAAACGGAGCAACGGGACCTACTGGTGCAGACGGGATCACAGGCCTGCAGGGACCGTCTGGCAACGACGGATTGATAGGACCAACAGGTCCGACTGGTGTAGGTGGCGGTGCCACGGGGCCAACTGGTCCAACAGGTATAAATGGATCAAATGGTCCACCAGGACCTGCCGGTGCAAATGGCACAAATGGCATAACCGGCCCAACAGGTCCAACGGGTTTAGCAGGTACGAATGGAACTAACGGCATTACCGGTCCAACTGGCGCGAGTGGAATAAATGGTGTTGTGGGTGCACAGGGTCCTACAGGTCTGCAGGGGCCATCAGGTAATGATGGTGCGACCGGCTCTACGGGACCAACTGGCCCTGGTATAAATGGTAACGATGGTGCAACAGGCCCAACAGGCGCAGCAGGAGCGAATGGCACAAATGGACCAACAGGTCCGACCGGTTTAGCAGGTACGGATGGAACAAATGGAGTAACTGGATCCACAGGTCCATCTGGTGTAGATGGAAATAATGGAGTAACAGGTGCGACAGGGGCTACTGGTGCCAACGGAACAAATGGCATAACAGGTCCGACTGGCATAGGCGGCGGTGCGACTGGACCAACCGGTCCTTCTGGTGTAGATGGTACTAATGGAGCGACGGGCCCGACAGGGGCGACTGGTGCGAATGGAACGAATGGTATAACAGGACCTACAGGAATTGGTCTCCCCGGTATGACTGGTGTAACCGGTACATCTGGCATAGATGGTATTAATGGATCTACGGGGGCAACGGGACCTACGGGCGCAAATGGAACCAACGGTATGACAGGTCCTACTGGCACAGGCCCTACTGGTCCGGCAGGCATAGCTGGTGTTAATGGATCGACGGGTGCTGCGGGTCCGACGGGAGCGAATGGGGCTAACGGATCAATAGGCGCGACAGGGCCTACCGGTGCTAATGGTACAAATGGTGTGACAGGTCCAACAGGGGCAGGGGGCGGAGCTACTGGACCAACAGGTCCATCAGGTGTGGATGGAATGACTGGTGCCACAGGACCTGGCGGTACAAATGGAACTAATGGCCTGACGGGTCCGACCGGTGCTAATGGAACCAATGGTTTGACAGGTACTACCGGACCGACTGGTCCATCTGGTATAGATGGAACCACAGGAGCGACAGGACCTCCGGGTAGTAATGGAACAAACGGCGCAACAGGATCTACAGGCATTGGTATTACTGGCCCCACTGGCCCGGCAGGTGCAAATGGCACTAATGGAACGATAGGTACAACCGGACCTACAGGTGCGAACGGAACAAATGGTGCAACTGGTCCGACTGGAATAGGTGTCTCTGGTCCATCAGGTACAGATGGTACCAATGGAATGACCGGTGCAACGGGATCTACTGGTGCGAACGGAACAAACGGTGCTAATGGCATAGCGGGAGCAACGGGCCCTACAGGAGTCGGCATTACCGGTGCAACCGGGCCATCCGGAATAAACGGGATAACAGGACCTACCGGCGCTAATGGAATTAATGGCATCACAGGAGTCACAGGTACAACCGGCGCTACAGGTCCCACAGGAGCAAATGGTGCGAATGGAATCAATGGAGCAGATGGCGCAACGGGAGCCACAGGCCCTACTGGCTCAAATGGAATAACAGGGGCGACGGGTCCAACAGGGATCGGTATCATGGGACCTACTGGTGTGAATGGAACTAATGGCATCGCTGGAGTCACCGGTGCAACCGGCGCTACAGGTTCCGCAGGAGCGAACGGAACGAATGGAGTGACAGGCCCCACAGGTGCCACAGGCATCGGTGGCGGTGCGACAGGGCCTACCGGCCCCACGGGCAATGATGGAGCTATCGGAGTACAGGGAGCAACGGGTGCAACTGGTCCAATGGGTCTAAACGGAACGAATGGAGCAACCGGACCAAGCGGTGCAAATGGTATCAATGGTGTGACAGGATCTACGGGAATAGGCTCAACTGGTCCATCAGGTCTAAATGGTACCAATGGAGCGACTGGTGCAACCGGACCTACAGGTGCGAACGGGACAAACGGTGCCAATGGCATAACCGGACCTACGGGCGCGAATGGAGCTATTGGTATCGCCGGAGCCACTGGTGCAACAGGAGCTACAGGCACTGGCATCACCGGACCTACTGGTCCGACAGGTGCAGGCGGTATCAATGGATCAACAGGTGTAACAGGTGCGAACGGAACAAATGGCGCAAGCGGCCCTACTGGAACTGGCATTACTGGACCCACTGGTCCGGCTGGTGCAGACGGTACCAATGGATCAACAGGTGCAACAGGACCTGCAGGTGCTAATGGAACAAACGGCGCAACAGGATCTACAGGCATTGGCATCACTGGCCCCACTGGCCCGGGTGGTATAAATGGTACTAATGGAACGATAGGTACAACCGGACCTACAGGTGCGAATGGCATAACGGGTGCAACTGGCCCTGCCGGAATAAATGGGATAACAGGTCCAACAGGCGTGAATGGTATTAATGGCATGACGGGACCAACAGGTCCCACAGGAGCAAACGGAACGAATGGAACGACGGGACCTACAGGTGCGAACGGAACAAATGGTACAACTGGCCCTACCGGAACAGGCATTACTGGACCCACTGGCTCAGCAGGTGTAAATGGTACTAATGGAACGATAGGTACAACCGGACCTACTGGGGCGAACGGAACAAATGGTGCAACAGGCCCCACTGGAACAGGCATTACTGGGCCTACTGGTCCGGCAGGTGTAGATGGTACCAATGGATCAACAGGTGCAACAGGACCTGCGGGCGCTAATGGAACAAACGGCGCAACAGGTGCTACAGGAGCAGACGGAACGAATGGTGTGACAGGATCACAAGGACCAACTGGGCTGGCCGGTTCAAATGGATCAACGGGACCACAAGGACTGACAGGTCCAACTGGTTTAGCAGGCCTGCCGGGGTCGACTGGCGTGACAGGCGCGGCGGGTACGAATGGAACGAATGGAGCCACAGGCCCAACCGGTGCTACTGGCTTAACAGGTGTAAATGGAACTAACGGCATGACAGGCCCCACAGGAGCTGCCGGCAGTCAGAATGCATGGGGACTCACAGGCAACTCAGGTACCAATGCATCCACAAATTTCATCGGGACTACGGATGACAATGACGTCATATTCAAACGAAATAATCTCCCGTCAGGATTGTTGAATATTTCCAACTTCAATACTTCATGGGGAGTATTTGCGATGAGTGGTGCTACGACAGGTAGCCAGAATACCGCCACAGGTTCATTTGCACTGCTTAATAATACTACTGGCACCGGCAATACTGCAAATGGCTACTCATCACTCAGTGGCAACTCTACCGGCGGCGCGAATACAGCGATGGGATCTAACTCACTACAGCACAATACATCGGGATCTGGCAATACTGCTTTGGGAGAGACGGCCATGTTTAATAACACAACCGGGCCAAATAATACTGCCATAGGTAGTATGGCATTGTCATCCAATACTACCGGTGGCAATAACACAGCCAGTGGCCAGAGGGCGCTGAACGGAAATACCACAGGCGGCTACAATGCTGCCTTCGGAGCCAATGCGCTCGGTAGCAATACTACAGGCTATGCAAATGTAGCTACGGGAGACTCGGCGTTGCATAAGAATACTACAGGATCCTCCAATGTGGCCCAGGGCTACCAGGCACTCGTCAATAATACTACAGGCACGCAAAACACCGGCATCGGCTATCAGGCACTTTATAGCAATACCACTCTGGGCAATCAGACTGCTATGGGCTATCAGGCATTGTATTCCAATACTTCGGGGGCAGCCAATAATGCATATGGCTTCAGGTCTTTGTTTAGCAATACGACCGGCGCCAGTAATAGTGCTTTCGGTTTTGGTGCCTTGTTTGCAAACACAGTTGGCAATTCTAATACAGCCTTTGGGTCATCTGTACTCACTGTAAATACAACAGGAAGCTATAATACGGCCGTAGGTACACTTGTGCTGAGTGCAAATACCACGGGGGCACAAAATACTGCTATCGGCAGTGCGGTATTGGCCGCCAATACTATAGGAACAAACAATGTCGGTATTGGTTACGCGGCTCTGCAGCAGAATACAACCGGATCCATCAATATCGCATGCGGTTGGAGTGCATTATACAACAATACCACAGGTAACGGCAATATAGCTGTGGGTGGCTTTGCCCTCATGGCCAATACTAAAGGTTCAAGCAATAACGCATTCGGCTATCAGGCTTTGCAAAACAGTTCTACATCGAATTTCAACAGCGCCTTTGGGACCAGTGCCGGGTATAGTACGACCAGTGGTGCACAAAATACAGCTATCGGCTACCGGGCCCTGTACTCCAATACTACAGGTCTTAATAATACTGCTATCGGCTACCTCTCAAATGTATCCGACACAGCACTGATCAATAGTACCGCTATAGGCGCCTTCGCCTATCCGGCGCAGAGCAATACTGTCGTGATCGGCTCCATCAGCGGGATCAATGGCGCTCCTGCTACTGTCAATGTCGGCATAGGTACCAATACCCCAACCAGCAGGCTCGAAGTAGCAGGCAATACAAAGACTACCAACCTGCAGATGACAAGTGGCGCTGCTGCAAACTATATCCTGCAAAGTGATGCGGCAGGTAATGGCGCATGGGTAAACCCTGCGACACTCGCCGCGAGTGCTAATGCCTGGTCGACCAGCGGCAACTCTGGCCTGACCGCTGCTACAAACTATATGGGTACAACAGATGACATAGATGTCGTATTCCGGCGCAA
>JAOQAO010000123.1 GCA_025963485.1 Bacteroidota bacterium
AATAGCTACCGCTCTCCGGGTATCGACATATTGAAAAAAGAGAAGTCCTTTTTTGTATCAAAATTCGGGGCTCCATCATATAGCCAAAAAGTCACAGCTATCGCAAAAGATGCTGCTGAATCTGCCCGCCGCAAAACAGACGAAGCCGTGCTCCATCAGGCACTCGACCTCGCCAAACTGGGTGGAGGTGCAGATAGCAAACAGGTCCTAGCCAAAATGGAGATGGATTATTATTTCAATACTGCCAATGCACCTGTCTATGATAAATATGTCAGCGACTATATCAAAAAATACGCAGCCAATGATCCCAAACTTCTCAACGATGTGGCATGGCAATACTATATCAATACCAATGATGAGAAATACCTCAAAAAAGCCAAAGACTGGGCCTTCAAAGCGGTGAACCTCAAAAATACCTGCGCCAACAATACCACATATGCCTACCTGCAATACAAACTCGGCAATATGTCCGAAGCCACCAAGGCATGTGACTATGCCATCCTCAAGGCCAAAGAAGAAAAGATCAATCCTCTCTCTGCCCAAGCCCTGAAAGATTCCATCAAGAAGGACGCTGCCTCAAAAAAGGCAAGCAACTAAAGGCCGTACATCATTGCGGATTGACATTTAATGCCGGTGGTGCGGAGGCTCCTAAATCCTGACTTGGCGCTTTCATTTTTACTTTGCTTAAGATCGACTCCAGAACGGGCAACATTCCGTTCAGGTTCTTCGATTTAATCAGCACATTCCATACCGCTTCAAATTTTTTCCACCCACCTGAGTAGGCAAAGTGCTTCAACATATGTTTTGCTGAATCATGCCCGAGGCTGGCCTTGACGATATTGCTCCAGCTATAGAAATTGTCATAGGCCCACCAGTATCCGGCTTCGAGTTCATGTGCGCTAAGCTTCTTTGTCTCATATACCACATGTCTCGTGTCATAAAGGTCCCAGTCCCTCGTCTTTATCCTGCCCTGCGTCTCCATATCTTTGAACAGGCGAGTGCCTGGATATGGTGTGAGGATATGATAAGTTGAGGTAGTGATTGAGTTTTTCACGCCCCAGTCCACAGTTCTCTTGAAGACATCCTGCCCATCATCATCTAGGCCAAAGACGAAACTACCGTTAATCATTATTCCAAGGCTATGAAGGCGCTGCACAGCCTTTGAATAGTCCTTCTGCAGGTTCTGTCTTTTATTGCTTTGCTTTAGGTTTTTAGGAGAGAAAGTTTCAAAACCAACAAATAAGCTTCTCAATCCTGCTTCAGCCGCTTTCTCGATGGCATCACCTTTCAATATAGAATCGATAGTTGCCGCTCCCTGGAAAACCCTGTTCATGCCCTTCATTCCGTCAAACAAATTTTTAGCAAATCTTGAATTGCCCAAAAGGTGATCATCGAGAAAATATAAATGCCTGCCCGGCAGTCTGTCTATCTCAGCCAGCGCCTGATCAACTATCTGTGTATAAAAAGTTTGGCCGCCTTCAAAGAATGCGTCCTTATAGCAGAAATCGCAATGATGCGGACACCCTCGTGTCACGACTATTGAGTTAGGTACCAAATAAAGGTGCCGTTTGATGAGGTCTCTTCGTATGGGGGGTATATTTTCCAGCGTTCTGATACCGGAGAAATATCTTTTCTGCGGCTGGCCGTTTTTATAGTCCTTCAGAAATTGCGGAAAGGTTCCTCTCCTGGTCCTATGAATATGGTATCAGCATGTACTTCAGCCTCATCGGGTAACGACGTCACGTGTAGCCCGCCGAGTACCACATATATTCCTTTTTGCCGGTAGTGACCGGCTATTTCATAGGCTCGCCGGGCATTTGTAATATATATCTGTATCACCACCAGATCTGGGGTATCATTCAGGTTCAGCACCTCCACATGTTGGTCCTGCAGGTCTATCTCATCCTGCGGATCCAGATAGGCCGCCAATGTCGCCAGACCCAATGGAGGGAATAATGAATATTTAATAGGCCGCCAGAAGGGGCTTTCAGCTTCGGCTAATGCCGGAAGGATCATCTTGACTTTCATATCGCTTAGGTTTATAGAGTTTTTTAAGAATAGTCCAGAAGACAATAACAGAAACAGAACAGCAAAAAGTGAAAGGAAGAGAAATGATAAACAACGCTAATGTACCATGGGAGATATCGCTACTTGCTGTCAGTATCTTCAACATGATGCTGCCAAAAAGCAACAGGTACATAATAACTCCCGTCATGTAAAGACTTTTCAGCTGGCGTTTTCCGGATATAATCAACTGGCTGCGATGATTCCAATCAGGTATCTGTGCCGAATTGATAGTGGTCAGCGTCACCTGAAGAATCAAATAAGCAATGTAAAGGCCCATCCAGATGGCATCATCATCTTCCATTGAGTTAAAAGTCAATAGACCTGAGCCCAGTTTCTGGTCCAGTGCCGGCAGTCCTATAAATATGCCCGCTCCGATCACCGCAGACACAACCAATGTCAAAAACCATGTCCTACGCAGTCCCATCGGCAATTGTATTCTCGATCTCCAGCGCTCCATCTCTGTATATCCTGATCAGTATATACTTAAACAAATACACCGAAGCCGTGCAGCAGATAATATATGGTATGGAAAAAACAAGAATGAACGGTACTGCCTCAATGAATCCAATACAAATAGCCAAAGGGAAAAAGACAATCATATATAAGACGGCCTCTGCTATATAAAAAGGATGAGGATCAGTGCAACTATCCACTGCCTTTCCCTTCCTCAGCATGAATATCGCTTGCACCAGATTGATAGCAGATAGCCAGAACTGTATGATTACATAAACTACAAACATAGCTATAGGCAAACCTGCAAGTTCGGAATCCATGAATTGAAATGGCTTATCGTCTATCAGCAGAAAGAAGATATAAGGAATGCCCAGGAATAGCAATCCTCCCATCAGCAGCGATACACCAAATGCACGCAGTGCCACTCTATATAGTTTCATGATAGTTGGCTTTATGACTGATCAGGTAAAAAACCGAATAGCTCAGGCATAGCATCACGCAGATGGTCGCGGTGACCTGTATCGGCATGGGATGCTGGAAAGGATGTATCAGCTCGGTCAGCGACCGGCGCATCAGGTAGATAGGCCGGAAGAAAATGTCCCAGCTATTCCACCGGAGGAAGCGACCTACGTAGATGCCATATCCTGAACTCATAAACAATACCACAAGTCCAAACCACAATGTAGGTGATGAAAAATGGGCTTGCAGCTTACTGTGCACGTTGCGCACGGAGACTAGTGTCAGTAGCAGCCCTACCCACGCAAAGGTGCTCACCAGCATCACATCATACCACATAGGTATCATGACGCGCTGCCTCAGGTGCAGCAGGTCGGTAATGATATATGGACCATTGGGCAGGAAAAGCACCCAGAGTGCCAGGATGCCAAGTGGCATGACCTTGCTTTTTTTCAGGTCAAACTCCATAAACATCAGACTCAGCACATACGGCACCCAGGCCAGTATCAGGTTCCATATCAGGAATATAAATGAAGGGCTCAGCGACCATCTCATGCGGGTGATCTCCATGCCGCCGCAGAAGGCGGTAAATACCATAAATGCGGCTGTTATCTTTTTTTGGGTTGTCATTGTTTTCAGGTTTAAAGTGGTTATCTGAGTTGAACAGGGCATACGAGTTTATGGTCAGCTATCATTTTCTCGACAGCATGGAGATTGTTTGATTTGCTCATGCAGTGCGAGCGCCAGTGATGAGGGGCATAGTCGCGCTCGAGATAGAGGTATTTATTCCATAACATGTCCTTGATCTCCTTGTTATAGTAAGGAGTATAGTTATCCCTGCTAAATGCTGAAGGTTTTGCGCTGCTATCTATCTGTGCTTTCAGGGATTTATCTTCCACTATATAGTATTGGAATAGCTGCGCGAAATTGGTGTGACCCAGTTCAGCCAGGTAGCGCTGGTCTATCTCCATGGTCTTATTTGCCTGGAAGTGGTCTATATCAAAAGTCGTAATGACAGTGTCCCAGTCGACCGGGCAGGCTACTATCATTAGTGTGTATGCGATCCAGGCATTTTTGCGAAAGAGGAACCAGTTATTCTTGCGCTGGAATATTTTGATAAAGGTGGTAACCAAACCTGCCACGCACAAAAAGAGATACACGTAAACTCCGATGCGCTTATGCGTCAGGCCGAAGTCATAGATATACACCGTATTGCGATAAACAGTGGACAGGACGAGCATCAGATTCTGCGCGATCCATATATAGGCCAGCCCCTTCAGCCATTTATTCCCTTCATAGAAATTCAGGTATCCACGGAAGTAAAACAGTATCACAGTTACTGCGAGTATGATGGACGCGATCAGCGAGTTAGTGCCGTTGTGAAGGTATTGCGAGAAGGTGATACCCGCCGGTGTCGAGTGCAGGAAACCAAGATAGTATATATCAAGGCCGTTGACAGTAGCGAGGAGCACATTTAGCAGGATCAGTAGTAGTACACCTGTGTACACCAGGTTTGAGACCGATATAGGACTATCTTTGATATGATCGTCATGCGAGACCGGGGGCAATTCATCTGAAGCCTCATGATCTGCCTTTTGAAAAAGCCCAATGATGCGCTGCTTGAAAAAGCCATACATAAAGAAGAACCCCAGCAGCGTGAAGAACACCCAGCCGATGGAGATGAAGTCAAAGTTGATCTTAGCGGCATACTGGTCAAAGATGGGATTGCCGGAGCGATAGATAAAGAAAAATATGACGAAGATGATCACAGGAAGTATCGCCAGCAGGACCTTATCGAACACCTTTGTCCTGCCTGAGTCCACATGCGGCGAGTTGAGTCCCCGGACCATATCTATGATCATAAATACGCCTACGCCGATGATCGAGTATAGCGAGTGAAACCATGCGATGATGAAAGAGGATTCGCGGTCCATGCTCACACCGGCCAGCAGGACCAGCGAGATCATATCAGCCGCAAAGGGCAGGGTAGTATCATACCAAAACACAAAAAACGATGATACAATACACCCTGCCGATGCAGCCAGGAAGGCCTTGCTTCGTATCAGTGAACTATCCCTGACGGCCAGCAGCGCGACCAGCAGGATATTAAACAAAAGATAGTTGAACCCTGCCGACTGCTTATAAAATAAGAAGCTGAACGCGGCGGTGGACAGGACAATGGGGATGTCATTCCTTTTCATAATGGTGATTTGTGTTTTGGTTAAGTACTATTGTTTCATGCAGTTGTTATTTCATGGCATTTTGATTATTCCCGACAACCCTCAAAGGGTTTAAAACCCTTTGAGGGTTAACCCGGTGGTGTAATACTTCATTCATTGTACAGAGTGCCCAGCAGCTTGTGTACGATACCGACCACAAGCATTTTTCGTTTATACTTCTTCTCATCCTTATCGTCTTTGCGCAACTCTTCCTCGAGGGTCTTCGCCGTTTCCTTTGCTACATGGTGTGCCGACAGCAGCATCGCATTTTTGATCAGGTTTAGCATACAGCATATTTTATGTTATTCATATCCAGACTTTACTGGTCTTCGATCTTCAGGCACCATCCAGATCACATAACCTGCTCTTGAGCCAAAAGACCTGGAAAGTCTCTTCCCCCTAGAAAATGGTGTTGAGCCGTTCCATCTCCACGACCTTCTGCAGTTGCCTGATCTTGCTGTGCACAAACCACAGTGGTATGATACCTACTACGCCGAATGAACAATCGACCAGTCTCCACCACACAGGTATGCCTCTGACAGCGCCCATCGCAAAGGCAAACGGTATGATAAGCATGCAGGCTATCATCCCAAACTCTACGACCCAGATATTGCGCACGGGGTCTTTGATCACGCCGTAGAAAAGTACTGCGATCACGATATGTGCGAAGGCCAGCCAGTCATAACCGTAAAAGAGAACTTCATTGCAGCTGAACAATGCTTCTCTGATATACATCAGGAATGCATATACCGGGGTCCATGACTGCGGCACTATATCCAGCAGGAAAGAGATACCCGTTTTGGCCGGGATAGCTGTGAGGCCACTTATGGCCAGCGACACCATAAAAAACCAAATGAGGTAACTGATCTGTTTGCGAAGGGCGATGGTCTTGTAGTCCATTTTTATTTATTTTAAAAGCACTTTGAATTACAAAGTATATTATCAAAAAATTAGGAGCTTATTCACTCCAGTTATAAATACGTTTCCATTCACTCTTTATTGCTCCCGCGAAAAGAGTTGTCTTATTCCCCCTCTCCACAAGTGTGGAGAGGGGAGATCAAATTTGCCTTAGCAAATTTGATCGGGGTGAGGCACTACTCGCTTTGCCTTATCATATCTTCCAGCGCTTTCAGGTGGTGGTTGAACTCTATTCTCCCCAGCTTCGTCGCCATATAGGTCGTCTTCGTTTTCTTGCCTACAAATTCCTTTTTCACAGCTATGTATTCCAGCTTCTCCAGCGCCGTGATGTGGCTCGCCAGGTTGCCGTCGGTCACATCGAGCAGCTCTTTCAGCGCGAGGAAATCCACACTCGCATTGACCATCAGCGCAGACATGATGCCCAGCCTGATCCTATTTTCGAACGCCTTATTTAACCTGTCTATAAAACTTTTCACAATAACTTTCTCCTTTACCAGTACTTCTTCTCTTTGGGCACCGCCTCATAGCGGATATACATGATCAGCCCATATATGATATGCAGTATACCAAACCCTATCGCCCACAATGTCACTCCGTATCCCAGGTAGAGGCAGCCTATCAGCCCCAAAATAATTTCCGAAATACCCAGCCACCTCACTTCATCCAGTGTATACTTCGATCCATTGAGTAGGGCCAGCCCGTAGAATATCAGCGTGCATGGCGGTATTATACCAAACCACCTGAACTTAAATAACAGTATCAGGCAAAATATACCGCCCGTGGCGAGCGGAATAAAAAGATTGATCATAAACCTCAGCACTGCCGGGTCCCATATCTTTTGTCCGTCGGCCCTGGCCTTGCGCGTGGTGAAATAAGAACCAACTGCCAACGCCAGGAAAAGCGTAATACCAGCATCGGCAAAGCAGAAAGTATAAAAATCAAGATCGAGGTCTACCGGCAGGCTATGCGCGATCGCCCGGTATCCGGTCGCCATCTGCTTATTCACATATACATAAAATGCCGCTGCGCCTGCCAGCGCAAAAAATCCTGCGAATACTCCCGATAGTCCACTCAGCGACAGGAACCGCGATGAGCGCTCCATCATGGTCTTGATCTCCGAGAGCTGTTGTAAATGGTCTGTTTTTTGATTCATTTAAAAGTACTTTGTACTGCAAAGCTAAATTCAAAAATCAATATTCCAAATACTTTCTTCAAAAAAAATGTGAACTCCGATTTGATAATGAAGATAAGCTGGGCTACCTTCGATACAAATCGACAGCTATGGCAGAGAAAGAATACAAAAGCTTTTGGGCATTCTACCCATACTACCTCAGAGAACACTCGGACCCTTTCAACAGGACCCTGCATTTCATCGGTACCGGGCTCGTCATCACAAGCTTCCTCGCTGGCATCGTCACTATGAAATGGTACTTTTTTGCCATTATACCCGTCCTCGGGTATGGCTTTGCCTGGGTAGGTCATTTCTTCGTCGAGAAAAACCGCCCCGCCACATTCACCTATCCCCTGTGGAGCCTCGGATCGGATTTCGTCATGTTCTGGCACATCCTCACCGGCCAGATACAGAAAAAGGTCGATGACGCACATCAGGCCGCTTCGAAGTAAAACAAGCATTTTATAATTCAAATCTGATCCAGCGCTGGCTCAAAAGCCCGGGATGAACATTGTATTATCCGTGTTTATCCATTTATATTCCGGATACCATCCATAACATCCGGAGTATGTTGTATCTGTATTAAGCCTCTCCAAGGGTGTAACGATACCCTCATCCTTTCCCCGCACATTTCCTCCATAAAAAGCATAGTTTTTTACCATAAATAAGCGATTAAAGGGCCCATTTTTGCTACTTTTTTATATTGATTATCAAACAATTGCATCATTTCTGTAACTAATATTAATTCTCGTCGTATCAGAGAGTAATTAAAGCACTTGTTATGAAAAGAATATTACTTACACTCACCCTTACCCTATTTGTCGGTGGTCTAAGTACTTTCGCTGGTACTGAAAACCCAGAACAAGGCGGCAACAAATTCAAATTCGCACAGTTTGAAGCCACCGAAACCAGCTGGGATTACACCTCTCTTATCTACACTATCACTGATGCAGCAGGTCATGAGGTCAGCGTAGCTCCTTCACAGATCACATACGTGGTGCGTGACAAAGCCAGCAACCCTATCTCTACCGGCAAGGGTATCTTCGTCAGCATCAATGATACCAGGATGCAATCTGAGGAAGACTACTCTATCACTTTCACCGCTACTATCAAGAAAGACAAGATATCTAAAACGATCTACCGCAAGGCTTCCGCCAAAAAACTCATCCTCAGGCAGCAAGGCAACTCTTTCTCATACAAGATGATGAGGCCTAAATACAGCAGCCCGACTGACTATGAGAAGCTCAATATCGATGCATCTAATATGAGCGTAGAGGTGGCCTTTGCCGACTGCAAAGAGTGCAATACATTCAAACTCGCGGGCAATGCTTCTCATGCTACGCTGACCGACCGTGATAGCTATGCACACTTCGAGAATATCGTAAACAGCATGATGGAGAAGGGCAAAAAGGTACAACTGATGGTACAGCCTACTGTAAATCACAAAGACAATTCGGTTCGCTACGCACAAAGCTACTTTGAGGTGAGTCCTAATACACTGAAAGAAGTGGAAGTAGAAGCAGCTACTGCAGCCAAAGACGGAGGCGAAGAATAAAATCGGCCACCTACACTTCAACATATTACAAAGCCGGATCATAGGTCCGGTCTTTGTTTTTAGTCATGAAAACCTTGCTGTTGCTACAGTTCTCTCCCCTATTGAATAGAAAATAAAAATAAACAAGCCTTTCATTGTAACATATAGTCCACGTTTTACGTAACCATGTACGCGTCCCTACGTAATACCTTATTATAAAACTATTGATAATGAAAAATCTTACGCTTGCTTTCGCTTCTCTGATGCTCCTCTCCGGTTCTGCCTTTGCAGGAGGTACAGACGTCAAGGCTTCTTCACAGTTTCAATTTGTCGATCTCCAGGCTACACAGAATAGCTGGGACTACTCATATATGCACTACAATGTCAAGGACCAGACCACCGGAGATGTGATCGAGGTTCCTTCATTCCTTATCAAATACGAGGTAAAAGATAATAGCGGCAAAATAGTCGCATCGGGCAAAGGCGCTTATGTCAATGTAGGTGATACCAAACTCGGCTCAGAAGAAAACTACACGATCAATCTCTCTACTATGATCAATGGCCAGCAGGTCAGCCAGTCTATCGACAAGAAAGCTTCGCCTAAAAGGGTAGCTGTCAAGCTCGAAAGCAAAGGCGATGCAATGGCTAATGAGGCTCTGGCCAACTATAACTTCGAATATACTTTCACACGTCCTAAATTTAACAATCCTGAAGTGGCTGAGAAAATACAACTCGATCCTAATGCGATCACCGTAGATGTATCAGTAGCTAACTGCCTCGGTTGCGCCACAGGCAGCCATATCCAACTCAAGGGTGACGCTGACTACAAAGCACTGGAGAATACCATCAAAGCAATGACCAAAGGCAACAAAGATGTGATCATCGAACCATCTATCGCATTCAAAGGCGAGATATACAAGGACACAGACAACTACTATGCAGCCACTGCTAATAGCATTCGCGCCGTAGACGTCCTCGAGCCAGCTACTGCCGACAAATAAATCAACAAAACATATTACTTCAATAAAAGGTGCATCCTCCAGGGTGCACTTTCTTTTTTATGTCAAATGAGCACGTCCTTGCGATAAATTTTCCCCTTGAAAAATAAATAGCTGGATATTTATCCGAAGGATCCTGAGGAGAAGCAATCTGTATCTATAAGACAGGCGCTACCTGGCCCCTCGTTCATGGACATTTGGAGGTTCACTTGCGTTTCTTACCTTGTGCTACAATACTAATCTCAATGGATACCACTACCCTCGAGCACAAAACCCAACGCATCATCGACGAATATATCCGCGATCTTGATTCATATACTTATGAGCAGCTTCTTATACAGCCTGCGCCGGGTTCATGGTCCATGGGGCAGGTGTACATACATCTATGGATGAGTGCCAAAGGTTTTTTCTTTAAGAAAGCCGATCTCTGTCTGACCTCGGGAGATGGCACAGTGAGAGGCAAAGGCAAGAACTGGAAAGGCGTACTGGTATTCCTAATAGGCAAAATGCCCACCATCAGGGTCAAAATGCCCGGACAGGTGGCTGTGGAGCCGCGTCAACCGGAATCAAAAGAACAGATCATCGCAAAGCTCACAGAGATCAGGCAACTCGCTTCTGATTATATCAAACAGATACCTTTCTCAGACCCGTCAATCAAGGCCCGTCATCCTTTTCTCGGTTATCTCAATACCGGCGAGTGGATCAGCCTCTGCAATATGCACTTCCATCACCATGAGGCGCAAAAAATCAGGATCAAAAAACATTTCAACCAGTAAAAAAGCCGGAACAGCAAATCCGGCTGATCCAGAATCATTGGATTTTCGAATCAGAATAATAAACTGGTTGGTGTAATGATCCGCTTTCGACTCGTAGGTTCTTCCTTCTCCCGCGGGAGAAGGAAGATGCCGAAGGCAGATGGATGAGGCTCAGACGAAAGCAACGCCGCCTTTAATAGAAAATGCCATGGCTTAAAACAACAAACCCCAGCATGACCGGGGTTCACTGTAGCAAGAGCTTAGATTTTAGAAAAGCCAGGAAAAACGATCATCCCCAATAAGTGAATCATGTAATCACACTACCCACCGTAAGAGTTTTTCATTTGCCGGTCGCCCCACAATGATTCCCTCACATTGTATTTAAGCCCCCTTCAGGGGTTTGGGGGTATCACAATACCCACGGTATGATCTTATACGGTACCAGCTGGCAATACTGCACCCACGACTCCCCGTATTTATTCCTGCACTTCGTATCATCGCGAAACGCGCGGTGCGTCAGCAGCACTATGAGGAAGATCACATAGAAGTATGGCAGGAAAGCTCCCATGCCTGCTGCACAGCTCCAGAAAAATGCGGCCAGTATCTCCGGTAGATAGTGGAAGTGCCTGCTCACACCCCAGAAACCCGATGCCAACAGGATATTGGTCTTAGTGCTGCCATCCTCTGTGGTATACGGCGCATGTATCAGCACCGGCATGGCACCCCAGATGGTCGTATCGCCATTAGTACTTCTCACAGACTGCCGCTGGTGATCGGCCCAGTAGTTTAGCCAGATAGAGACAAATCCCATCACAAATATCAGCGCAGCCATGGCATAGCCCATATCGGCGGGATGCTTCACCATATACATCACGGGCGAGGTATATACCGCAGGCACCCATACCAGGCAGCCCCAGCAGATCATAAAGCCGGCACGGTCCACTTGTATATCCATCGATTTCATATAACCACTCTCCCAGATGAAGAACTTGAACAGGTAGATAAAGATAAGCACAGCAGAAACAATGATCCCCAGGTCGGCCGTTCCATAAATCTCCTTTTGCGCAAAGGCGAAAGATACAACGGCCAGCGCCCAGCCCGTCATACCAAAGCGGCAATTGGTAAACTGCTTGACATGTATGCCCGCTATCTGCGGGAAAAGCTCAGTGCCCCAGTAGTAATCAAAAATAAAATTACCAGTAGCAGAGTGGTCTGAAGAAGAAGGAAAGAACCTTCCTTTGAAATAAAGAAAGAGGCAAAAAGCCAGCGCACCAAAATTAAGCGCGCCCAGCAGGTCTCCCATATTATAGTAGATGATACCCGGTGAAAATAGCTTCAGGTACACCGAGCAAAATAAGAACACGATAAAAGTAATGATGTAAGAAAGCAGGCCGTTATCCTTGTATTCCGGTTGGTTGCCTTTGGGAGTGATGGTGCCGTGATATTTTTTGCCCGGCAGCAGCCACATCATCAGCGCCTGCGCTATCGCGAAAACACCGATCATCCGCCACGCCATCGCACTGCCGAAAAACCGCGACAACCATACATCACTGATCTCCTGTAGAAATCCTTTCTGCCAGATCTCCTGCCCGAGCAGCGTCACGGAGCCGTCCAGATTGGCCATCGTGTGCCACATCAGCATCGCCGCAGGGGGCGTGATGACTACGAGCAATAAAGGAACAACCGTTCTGGTAAGGAAATTACTCCGCGTAGTGGACCATCCTGACATATGTAGTATTTTAGGCAATAAACCTAAATCCCTGACCATTTCCAAATCCATTCGGCGAAAGGTCACTTTCTGTATTACCTCGTATGTATTGATCCGTGACCATCCGTTTTGTATTCACCCTGTTATCCGTGTCATCCGTGTGCCCTGTATCTGTATCAGGACTAGCACAATAAATCTCCTCCCCTATACGTCCTTAAAATCATTACTTTAGCCACCAAAATTTTCGGGTTTTGAAACGAATACTTGCCTCCTTCATATTATGCTTTACTGTTTTGAGCCTTTGGGCACAGGCTGCGGCGCCTGACAGGGCCAATTGGACACTCGAGGAGTGCATCCGCTATGCCACCGAGAATAACATCTCTGTCAAACAGGCAGACCTATACAAGCGCATCAGCAAGAACACGTACCTGCAGAGCAAACTCAACCTGCTGCCCACTATCTCTGCCAATGCCAGTTATAACTTCAACTATGGCAACTCGATCAACCCGACCACTTATACATATGTACAGGAAAACTCCCAGAGTTTCTCGCCAAATCTGCAAGCCAATCTCAACCTATTCACGGGCCTGCAGCAGCTTCATAGCATAAAGAAAGACAAGTATGACCTGATGGCATTCTCTTTTGACTATTCTGCCACGGTCAATAGTACTGTGCTGACAGTGACCAATCTATTTCTGCAGGTGGTGGTCAATAAAGAGCTGGTCAAAGTAGCCCAGAAACAGGTCGACCTCTCTCAGTCTCAGCTCGACGTGCAGAAAAGGCGCATAAGCGCCGGTACGATGGCAGAGGCATCGGTGTATGACTTTGAGGCGCAGCTCGCCCGCGACCAGGCATCGCTGATCGCACAGCAGAATGCAGAAGCTATTTCCAATATCACACTGAAAATAGCCCTCCAGCTCCCGGACAATGCTCCCTTTGACATCATTATCCCGGAGGTCAACGTAGGCTCGGTAATGGCATTTGGCAATCTCAATCCGCACGAGATCTTCCAGTATGCACTGTCCACACAGCCCGTCATTCAGGCGGCACAGGCGCGTGTCACGAGTTCTCATTATAGCGTCAAAATAGCAAAAGGCTCTCTCAGCCCTACTATTTACATGAGCGCTTTCTCGCATGACAACTGGTTCAACCTCGCCTCACAGCCAGACCAGATCAGCTACTCACTGGCCGCCGCCACTGCGAGCCGCCCTATATTCAGTGACCTTACCTCGGCTCCCACTATTGTGGGTTATGACCGCCTCCAGATCAACTATACGACAAAACCGGTCTCCTTCTCCGATCAGTTCAAAAACAATCTTGCCAATGGATTTTCATTTAATATGAACATACCCATCTTTACCGGCTGGCAGAAGATGACCAATATCGCCAATAGCAAACTGCAGTACCAGATACAGCAGCTCAATCTCGAATCTGCCAAAAACGGCCTGGAGCGCGACATCTATCAGTCATACGCCAATGCCAAAGGGAATGCAGAATCGTACAGCGCCAATCTCAAAGCGCTCGAAGCTTCGCAGAAAGCATTTGAAACAACGACTAAAAGGTATAACGCCGGGCTGGCTACCAACTATGACCTGGAGATATCCAAATCAAACCTCGCCCGTGCAGAGTCCGGTGCCGTACAATCTAAATACAATTACATTTTTAGCGTGAAAGTCCTTGATTTCTATCAGGGCAAGCCCATCACATTAAACTAAGGCAGATGAAGAATAAAAAGCCATGGATCATTGGCGGCATCATATTGATAGTGCTGGTCATCATCGGGATGAACGGCAAAAAGAAAGGCTGGTTCAACGGCGGCAATGCAAAACAGGTAGCTGCTGAGAAAGCGCAATCGCGCACTATCCTCGAGACCGTGACAGCCAGCGGCAAGATACACTCTGAGACAGAAGTGAAGGTCAGCTCCGAGGTATCCGGTGAGATCATCCTGCTCAATGTCAAAGAAGGAGACAGCGTCAAAAAAGGCGACCTGCTCCTCGAGATCAATCCCGTGATATATGAATCTATGGTCAGCCAGTCAGAGGCTGGCGTGAGCCAGGTACGGGCCAACCGCATGGCCGCCGAGGCGACCTACAAAAGCAGCAAAGTACTCTACGACCAGGCTGTCATCTCCTTCAACCGCCAGAAGCAACTCCACGATGAGAAGATCATCTCCGATGCCGACTTCGATCTCGCTCTCAATACATTGAAAAATGCTGAGACCACGCTCGCCACGACCAAGGAGCAGATGAATGCCGCCATGTATACTGTCAATAGCAGTGAAGCACAACTAAAACAAGCCCATGACAACCTGGTCAAGACTCGCATCTACGCGCCGATGACAGGCATCGTCTCCCTCTGCAGTGTCAAGCTCGGCGAGCGGGTGGTAGGTACGGCGCAGATGGCAGGTACGGAGCTGATCCGCATAGCTGATCTCGATCACATGCAGGCCGAGGTAGACGTGAGCGAAAACGATGTACTCAAAGTAAAGGTCGGCGACACGGCATCCGTAGAGGTCGACGCTTATCTCAATAAAAAATTCACAGGGGTAGTATCTGAGATCGCATATTCCTCTTCTACATCCACTGCGATAGTTTCCACATCACAGGCTATCAATTTCTCCGTCAAGGTGAAACTCGTCAAAGACTCCTACGCACAGCTGGTGGACCCCGCTCACGGCCTCAAGTATCCATTCCGGCCGGGCATGTCGGCCACAGTCGATATCCGGACCAATGCTAAAGCGAATATCCTCACGGTACCGATACAGTCTGTCACTACCCGCGAGAATAAAGACAGCACAAATCACAAAGACAATACGGCTGACACAGATGATAATATCTCCAAAGACAAAAAGAAAGTACAGGAGGTTGTCTTCCTCGTAGACAATGGCAAAGCAAAAGCGGTCAATGTCAAAACGGGCATACAGGACGCCAACTATATAGAGATCACATCAGGGATCAAAGACGGAGACATGGTCATCAAGGCGCCATTCAAGCTCATCTCCAAGACCCTGGAGACCGGCGATAAGATCGAAATGGTCAGCGAAAAGTCGCTCTTCAAGGACGACGCGAAGTAAGACCAGCTGGGTTTCTACTATCAGTATGTTTTCCTTAGCTTTGGGATGAAAACCTATTGCTATGAAAAATGTTTTTGCACTCATTCTTTTACTGGCTGTTTCCTTATGCTCATTTGGTACGCACAATGCTGCCGGTGAGATCATCTATCAGTTTACTTCTGCCAATACTGTCCGGGCTTCTATTATCACTTATACAAAGCAAAGTAGCTTTCAGGCAGATCGCGACACTATGCTCATACATTGGGGAGATGGAAGCCCAAATGATTTGATACCGCGTACCAATGGACCATTGGGAGTGAGTGGGGTTCCCAATGGAGAGCCTATCGGCAATGATTTAAAGAAGAATATCTATATCGGCTCGCATACATACACTACGGCCTCCGCTGGAAGTTTTTATATCATATCCATGACCGACCCAAACAGGAATAGCGATATCATCAATATTTCCAATCCCGTAAATGTGCAGTTCTATATCGAAGACACTGTTTGGTTTCAAAATCAGGGCCTCGACCATTCGCCAATTTTGTTATATCCACCTATAGACTTTGCTAATGTGGGTGATACTTTCTTTCACAATCCCACAGCTTATGATGTGGAGGCTGATAGTCTTGTATTTGATCTCGTCGAACCTATGCAAGGTTTAGGCAATATAGTTCCCGGATATATTTCGCCGGAACAAGTCATATTGCTCCCCGGCAATACGCTCACCATCGAAAGGCGGAACGGCATGGTCACCTGGGCTTCGCCGCAGCAGACGGGTATCTATGTCATAGCGATCATGATCAGAGAGTATCGTTATGGTGTTTTACTCGGCACTATGACCAGAGATATGCAGATAGTAGTCAGAGCAGATACGAGCGGGCGCTCCCCGTTAAATGGAAATTTTGTGGATACCACCATTATAGCGGGCCAACACTTTGAGTTGGATTGCAGCGCGATGGATACTAACGCAGTCCATATCAATACGCTCACTGCTACGGGAGGACCTTTTATAGTGAGTAGTAGCCCGGCCACTTTTACTTCCACTCCTGCCAATCAACCAACCGGGATAATGAGCTGGGCACCCGGACACAATCTTTATAAAACAAGAGAAACTCATATTGTCACCATTTGTGCACGAAACAATGACACGACCCACCTGACCACGCTCAGGTCATTCCGGATCACAGTAGTGGATTCTTCCCAAACAGCTATATCCGAAATTTCCGATAGTCATACTTTTGTCAAAATTTACCCCAACCCGGCACAGGATATTTTGAATGTTTCGGCTATTACCGCCGTCCATTCGATGGGCATTTACAGTGCCGATGGCAAGCTCATCCGACAGGTATCAAACATTGACAAAAACGCCTTTGACATCGCTATCAAAGACTTAGCCGGAGGGCATTATTTTATACGGCTTCGGGATAGCCAGGGGAGCATCTCATCTGCCCGCTTTGAGATATTGCGGTAACCCCTTATTCTTATTAGGTCAAACCGTTGAACAGGCGCGTACTACAAGCCACTTTTTAACGTTTTCAACCGTCTTTATTTTGCTAACTTGCAGTTTATGAATAAAAGGGCCTCGTTTTTTGCGTATTTCTTTTCGCTGACCCTGCTTTTATTTCCCTGCTTTGCCCATGCGACACACAACCGTGCGGGCGAGATCACCTATGAGTTTATAGCTACTAATACGATCCGCGCGACCGTCACCACCTATACCAAAGAGAGTAGCTACCAGGCCGATCGCGACAGCCTGCCCATCCACTGGGGCGATGGCAGCCCCGATGATATCATCACCCGTACCAACGGGCCCATCAACGGGCAAGGAGTACCCAACGGAGAAACTCTCGGCAATGATGTAAAGAAGAATATTTATATCGGTACGCACACCTACCCGGGCGCACCATCTCCGCCCAATAATTTCTACGTCATATCGATGACCGACCCAAACAGGAATAGCGACATCATCAATATCTCTAACTCTGTCAATGTCCAGTTCTATCTCGAGGATACTATTTTCTATCCGACCAATATCCAGAATATCGGCCTTAATCACTCTCCCCTTCTGCTCAATCCTCCTATAGATTTTGCCAATAAAGGCGATACCTTCCTGCACAATCCGCTGGCATACGATCCTGACGGGGATAGCCTTGACTTCAGGCAGATAGAACCATTGCAAGGCCTGGGGAATGTGGTGCCCGGTTACGTCAGTCCATATCATGTCATCCTCGTGCAAGGCGATACCGAGACCCTGGATAAACATACCGGCATGTATACATGGGCTGTACCCGAGCAGACAGGTATCTACAATGTGGCCTTCCTCATACGTGAATACAGGCGCGGATTTTTATTGAGCACCATCATCCGCGACATGCAGATCATAGTCCGCGCAGATACCAATAAACCGCCTAAAATCGTGGAGGTACTGGATACTTGTATCCGCGCAGGAGATCGCCTCACTGTCAATTTCTCTGCCACTGATCCCGACCACAACCAGATCGTGACCCTCACGGCAGATGGGGGGCCGTTCCAGGTACCGGACAGCCTCAGCAAAGCAACTTTCACCGCCACCGCCGGCAATCCCGCCACAGGCCGCATGATCTGGAATACTGTCTGTCTTGATATCCGGGGGCAGCCTTATCAGGTCCTGGTCAAGGCGACGGACAATTACCCTACGCCACTCGTAGATCTCAAGACATTCAACATACAGGTCATCGCTCCGCCACCGCTGAACCTGCACTCCAATATCGCTACTAAGAAAGTGCGCCTCGCATGGCATTCATATCTCTGTGAGGACATACATACCTTCCGCGGTTTCTCTATCTGGAAGCGCGTAGGCAGCAATCCTTTTGTGCCGGACTATTGTGAGACGGGCCTCGCAGGCCGTGGCTATACTATGATAGCGAGCAAGGTTTTTGATACGGCCTATATAGATCAGTCCGCAGTAGGTGGTCAGGAACTCTGCTATCGTATTCTCGCACATTTCTCCAAAAAATCACCTAACGGCCAGTATGAATACGACATGGTGGTCAGCGTACCATCAAACGAGACCTGCGACTCGCTCCCATACGATGTGCCCGTGATCACCAATGTGAGTGTGGTACAAACGGACCAAACGCTTGGCCAGATGTATCTCGAGTGGACCAAACCAAGGGCCGGAGGACTCGATCTGGATACCATCCAGGACCCGCCGCCATATCGCTTCGATCTTTATCGCAGCGCAGGATTTAATTTTGGTACTCCATCGCTTATTAACTCCGTGACACGTCCAAGTTTTGCATCACTGGTGGATACCACCTTTACAGATACTAATCTCAACACTGCGGATACACCTTACTCATATAAGGTGCTGTTCTTCTCAAACAATGATACGGTCGGCGGCACCACCAATGCTTCATCCGTATACCTGAGCCTGCATCCGAGTGATACCAAGATGCGCCTTACGTGGAGCTATAATGTGCCATGGATACAGGATACGTTCCAGATATACAGGAGGGATACCACTTCTACTGTTTTCAATTACATAGCTACGACTTCTGCCCCGTTGTTTGTAGATACCGGCCTGCAAAATGATTCGATCTATTGCTATTACGTGAGTGCATACGGCCACTATACCAGCAGCCTGATCAAAAAGCCACTGATCAATCTCTCTGAGGTCAAATGTGGCGTGCCGATAGACACCATACCTCCATGCCCTCCGCAGGTATCAGTGACCAATAATTGCCTCACGCCGGCTCCGGATACTTTCTATTATATCAACTACCTCTCCTGGCAGAACTTTACCGACTCCTGTGCATTCAATACGATCAAGTACAGGATATACTATGCGCCGGACTCAGGCGCGCTGACACTCGTAGACTCCGTGATCGGCGTCAACAATACCACATACAATCATATCCTCGACTTCAATCTCGCCGGTTGCTATGTGGTCACGGCTGTCGATAGGCGGGGCAATGAGAGCTATAAGGTCAATCGCGTTTGCATTGATGATTGCCCTAATTACGAACTGCCTAATACATTCACACCAAACGGCGATGGGCAAAATGACCTCTTCACACCGCGGCATCCATATCGTTTTATCACAAGGGTAGATTTCAAGGTATTTACTCGCTGGGGCGAGAAAGTGTTTGAAACCACAGACCCTGAGCTCAAGTGGGATGGCAAAGACCAGAAGACGGGCAAGGATCTCGTAGATGGAGTATACCTATACGCAGGGTACTATTATGAGAAAACACTGCGTGGCGAGATCCGCAAGCCACTTCCACAGAAAAACGGCGGTGGATTCATACACCTGATAAGAGGAGGAAAGTAAATGTTCACAGGCATCATCGAAGCGACCGGCAAAGCCGCATCTATATCTCACGACAAAGGAAATCTCGAGCTGTGGGTGTCATCGCCCATATCATCAGAACTCAAAATAGACCAGAGTGTATCGCATAACGGCATCTGCCTCACTGTGGTCGAACTGCGCGATGGTCAGCACCGCGTCACGGCCATAGATGAGACGCTTCGCAAAACAAATCTCGGATCACTCAAAGATGGCGATGTCATAAACATCGAGCGCTGCATGGCTGCCAATGGCCGCTTCGACGGCCATATAGTACAAGGGCACGTGGACCAGACCGGTGAATGTATTTCTGTAAAGGATGAAAACGGAAGCTGGGTGTATGAGTTCCGCTACGTCCCTTCGGCACAAAACATGATCGTAGAGAAAGGCTCCATCTGTATCAATGGTATCAGCCTTACGGCTTTTGCTGCGGAAGATGACAAATTCAAAGTAGCCATCATCCCCTATACTTACGAGCACACTAATATCCATTCTGTAAAACCGGGTTCCCTGGTCAATCTCGAATTTGACATCGTAGGAAAGTATGTAGCGAGGCTGATGAAATTTAAACAATAGCCCCATAAAAATCGTCATTCCGACGTTTTTCAAATAATAAAAAACAGACGAGATAAAACGGAAGGAATTCCAAACCTCAAAAATGACGGTCAACCAAGTTTTGCCTACCACTCCATTACAAACGCCCGCTCCCGGCAATCGTGGTATTTGATCTTCAGCTCATCACATTCCGCTATCCACTTTATAATTTGCTTAGGCCTGTTTGAGGTGTCAAATACAACCTGAGAAAAAGAAATATGGTCGCTACTCTCCCGGATACTGCCTGCTCCTTTACTCAGGATGAGAACATCCACTTTTAGCTTTACATCAGGGGGCACTCTGATCTTATTATCCATTGCCAGAATACGTTTCCCCTCCACTTCAAATATTTTCCCGAAGGGTAAAGTATAGCATCCGCTCATATTATCCAGGGAGACCTGCGCCTTTACTCCGGATGCGTACCAGTGATTCAGGATATTATTACGCATCAACTTATCATCATGGATCAAGGCAGAGTCAAAGTCATAATAAACTGCTCCTTTATCTATCACGCTGATCGCTTTCATTCCTTTTATGCTATAGACTGCCAACTCCCTTTTATTTTGATTTCCGATGTTATGGATGGAAAAAGACGTACATAGAATAAGTAGTAAGCTCAAGCCTGTTATCAATACCTTAGCACGCCTGTCGGCTAAATACCAGCATACCATCAGGATGACCGCATACGACAGGATCATTTCAAAAGAAGTTAATACCACGCCTTTTGACAAAGCAAATGGCAATGCGTCGATACCGAAAACGACTTTATTCAATGCAACAAGCAGATGATCAAATACCCAACCAACATAGGATAACAGCCGCTCCGACCATCCTGTTACAAAAAGCAGCATGCCTGATATCAATACAAAATTACTCAATGGTATTACCAATAGATTGGACAGTAGAAAATAATTAGGGAACTGATGGAAGTAAAAAATGCTGATAGGAAAAGTCGCGATCTGTGCGGCTATCGACACGCAGATCAGCCCCCACGTCCAGCGCATCAACCAATTTGCAGAAAAATTGATCCACCCCATTTTTGTCCGGAGGATATTCGTATTCTCTATCAGGTCAAATAACATCGGATAGATATACACGATCCCCACGACTGCGATATAACTGAGTTGAAATCCCACATCCGTGATATAATATGGGTCCCATAAAAGCAGAAGGAGACAAGATACGGCCAACACGTTATAAATACTCACATCACGGTCAAGCAATACGGCGATAGTGATAAGCGAAAACATCCAAACAGAGCGCAGGACAGGAGGACTCAGACCTGTGATACCGGCATAGAAAAGCATAATGATTATGACTAGTACTCCCTTTATTATTTGTAGTCTTCGGCGCCTGTCCATCCATCCGAGTAGTATATTCAGCACAAAATATAATACCGCGACGTGGAGGCCCGACACGCTTAGTACATGCAGCACTCCGCTGCCGGCATAGGCTTGTATGACATCATCCGTCACATAGTCACGGTAGCCCAGCATGATCGCCGTGGCTACGGCTAGTTCATTCTCACCGCTTACTTCTCTTTTGATCAGTGAGAGGAAGTAGGTACGCACCTGATATATTTTGGACAAAAGGAAATTACCATGTCCGCCACTAGTCACTCTCCATTCATCAGTATTGAGATATACCCGGTGATAGATATGATGAAGCGACTGATATCGTTTATAGTTGAATTGATCGGGGTTCTTCGGCTCATCATATTCTTTTACTTTGCCGGTGAAAATTATTTCGTCGCCATATCGCAGTGCTTCGCTCCTTTCGTTCCTTACAAGGCTTGCTAAAACTTTACCGCTGACGACTTGCGAAGAGTCATCGCGGCTTAAGACCTTTATTTCTATTAATGCGTTAACTACTTTCTCTTTGACCACTATGGGATCAGCAATGATTCCTTTATACAAAACCTCGTCTCCAACATTTAGGGTAGAAAAATGATGCGGGTTGAGGCGCTCGGTATTGAAGTAGGTCACGACATATCCCGCTGACAGCATCACCATAGAAATGGCAATACCTGACGCATATCGCCACCTATAGACGTTCACGGTCTCTTTTAGCTGATTTATATAAATGATAGCGCCCAGACAAATGACCAGCAGAAGTAGAAAAAACAAGAGAATCGTATCCAGGCCTATACAAATGCCTATCCCCGCCATAAATGGCAATAGTAGCCTTACTACAGGCATTTGATTCCATATTGACCGCAGGCTATCCATCTATATTACAATGTAGAAAAAAAGCGATTCCCCTCCAATATCCGGAGCCCAATCAGCAGATTTTTGCATCCAAGGCTTTATGAGTATTTTTATGGTCTTGCAAGCATTCGATTATATCAGGCAGAAATTCTATAGTGTCACACACTATGACAATTTCAACTGGACAGCTATGGGGCTGACCATTGGGGTGACCTTGCTGTGCCTGGTTATCGAGGCCGTCGCGGTAGGCTGGAAGCAATCATCTACCTACAAGCTCACCCGCAACTTCAAAGTGCTGAGCAATGACTTCTTTTCATTCCTGTTTTTTCTGACCGGACTGACGCAGCTCGTGGGCGTGTTATTTTATGCGGGCATCTTTTATTTCATCTACGGCCAGGTCCAGAAGCATGTCAACTTCCACTTGATCGCATCGGTCCCTAGTGTGCTGGCGCAATTTGTCATCATGATCGTCATCACTGACTTCCGCGATTATGTAGTGCATTACCTCAGGCACAGGTGGGGATGGGTATGGGAGCTGCATAAATTTCATCACTCGGCAGAAGACATGACGATACTGACCTCATTTCGCAGTCATGCTGCCGAGGGCGTATTGACAGACGGTCTATCCCTTGTAGTTTTTGTTCTGCTCGGCGTACCCGCCGAGACCTACCTGATATTTAATCTCGTCCATCAGGCACACCAGAAGATCACCCACTCACAGATCAACTCAGACTGGGGATGGCTGGGCCGCTATATACTCGTCTCTCCTGCTGCTCATAGGCTGCATCACTCTAAGAATCCTGAGCACTACGGCAAGAACTTCGGTGTGACCTTTATTTTCTGGGACAGGATATTCGGCACCTACCACAAACCAGACACCACTACACAAATTGAATTCGGATTACCAGACAACGAATTCAACAAGAAAGGATACATCCACGATATCTTCAGCAGCTATTTCCGCTCACTCCGCGTCGCGAAAGATTCTGTATTGTCTCTTTTCAAGCCATCTCCCGGCAAAAAAATAACTCTCCCTGAAAATCAAGGAGAGTCAATTAAAACTTCAATATAATTTCTGGAAAGTATTATCCTCTGAGATGATACGCCTTAGGTTTGGTAAAGGCACGTAGTCCTGCATGTGACAGCGTAGCTCCAAAACCAGAATGCTTCCTTCCGCTCCATGGCAATCCCGCACTAACACGGTCGCAGCAGTTCCAATAGGATGTACCGGAGTTCACTTGTGAGAGTATCTTCTCAGCCCGCTTCTCAGATGCGCTATATACAGATGCGGTCAGACCGTATTGTGTATCATGCATGAGTTGCAGGGCCTCTTCATCATTATTGACTTTCATGATACCGATGATCGGGCCGAAGCTTTCCTCCTGCATCACGCTCATTTTATTATTTGCATTGACGATCACAGTCGGCTGGTAGAAATTTCCAGCACCCGCGAGGCGCTTGCCTCCAGTGAGCACTTTGCCGCCTTTCTTTACGGCATCCTTCACTTGCGCGTCCAGTACATCGAGTTGCGCCGCACGGGTCATCGCACCTACATAGACACCCGGCTCCGTCGGGTCACCAGCCTTGTATCCCTTCACCTCGCGGACAAATTCCTCTACATATTTATCATACACTTTCTTGTGTACATAGATGCGCTCTACAGAGCAGCAGCTTTGGCCATTATTATAGAAAGCTCCGTCAGCAGTTCCCGCCGCCACAGCCGCTATATCAGCGATATCGTCAGCCACATAGAGCGGATCCTTACCACCGAGTTCCAGTTGGCATGGAACCATTTTCGCAGCGACCTTCTTATAGATATAGTCTCCTGTTTTATACGAGCCGGTAAAGTAATATCCATCCAATGGAAGGTTCAGTAATACTTCCCCTGCCTCCTTTGCACCGATCACTACCTGAAATACATCATCAGGCACACCAGCCTTTTTCAAATACTTCTCGATCTGCAGACCAGTAAGCGTAGAAAACTCAGACGGCTTATAGATAACAGCATTGCCCGCAAGAAGTGCAGGGACGAATACATTCGTACCCACCAGATAGGGATAGTTCCACGCCGAGATATTGCAGATCACGCCGAGTGGCTCATAGCTGATCTTCTCAGTCATGCCAGGCGCATTGCTGACGATCTCTTCGCTCAGGTATTTGGTGGCATTGTCGGTCAGCCACTTGATACGCGAGTGTGCGCCGTTTACTTCATTGTATGACTGCTGTAGCGGCTTACCTACCTCAGAGGTAAGGACAGCGCCGCACTCCTTGATATTACTTTCGAGTAGTTTGCCAAATTTTTGCAGGATAGCTACACGTTTAGCCAGTGGCACTTTAGCCCACTTCTGCTGGCCTTTGCGCAGCAGTGCGAGCTTTGTTTCTATGCTCTTTTTAGAATCTTCCTTGACAGTAGCGATGACCTTGCCATTCGCGGGATTAGTGATCTTCATGTATGATGTTTTGGCCCCTCCTAGCCTCCCCGAAGGGGAGGAACAATGCAAAAGGCAAATGAATCTAATTTTTAACGGGGCAAATATAATGCATTGGGTAATATGCAATGTATAAAGTCCCCTTCGGGGATTTAGGGGCCTAGACTTTGCCGCGCACAGCTTTCAGGAATGCTTCCCTGATATTATGCGAGAAAGGATTGGTCTCTTTATCCAGCATGCGCTCAGGGTGCCACTGGACAGTGAGCAACCAGGGTTTGTCATCTTTATCAAGCCATTCGGCACCTTCTACGATGCCATCGGGAGAGTGGCTATTGACCATGAGCTCTTCACTGAGGTCTTTGATAGCCTGATGGTGCGCGCTGTTGATCTGGCCTGATTCGCCGCTGATCTCGCGGAGTAGCGTGCCTGGCTCGGTAGTGATACCGTGCTGTTTATCTTCTTCTCCCCTTTTGTGTATCTCGTTGGCAGCGGCTATATCCTGTATCAAGTTACCGCCCAAGGCGACATTCACCAGCTGGTGCCCGCGGCAGATGGCTAGTATCGGATGCTCCAGATTGAGCGCCGTCTCGAAGACATGCATCTCAAACTCGTCACGCGCCACATTAAATTCTTCTGGAGCAAAAGGATACTTCCTTTCCTTGCTATCATAAAACTGCGGGTGCATGTCGACACCGCCCGTAAGCAGTATCCCATCGCAGTCTTCTATCTCGTCCCAGTTTTGGTGTTCGGCAGATAGCTCTATGATCTCTATATCGGCGTCATCACCCTTTATCCATTTAGGATAGTTCTCGTAGCGAGCTTCTGAGTGCGTGATGCCGATGGTAATCTTTTTCATTTCGCTTTCTCCGTTTAACCGTTATAGTGATAACGACATCCTGCAATTATCACTTCACCTTCGGTGATTTTATAAATTAGTCTGTGTTCATCATTAATTCTCCTCGACCAATATCCCTTATAGTCGTGTTTTAAAGCTTCTGGCTTACCAATGCCGGCGTAAGGAGATTTTTGAATATCCGCTATAAGCTCCATTATCTTCTTGAGTAGTTTTAGATCATTCTTAGCCCAGAATTGCAAATCTTCAAAAGCAGCGGATTCGATCAATACATCTCTCATGCATTGAGCTTTTTTAGCTGGTTTTTATCAAGGCGTACTAATTTCTCCCGCTTTTCAATATTCTTTATAGATTTTAAGAGACGTTTGTGATTAGTGGGACTAGACATTAGATATTCAGTTTCATCTGGCTCCGTTTCAACGGTCAGACGAATCTTCTTTCCCTTAAAAGCGGCTTTTAAGTAATCCAAAAAATCTTTTGAAAGATTGTCTGCATCTATATATTGAGTAAAATTCATCGCCTTGTCTTTATCCAAAAATACGGATAAACTCTCAAACTTTCTCTACCCTTCAGTTTCACTTCCTACAGAAGCTACGAGGAAGTCCCTGTTCATCCGCGCTATATTGGTCAGCTTGATCTCTTTAGGGCACTCCGCCTCGCAGGCGCCGATGTTGGAGCAATTACCGAAACCTTCATCATCCATCTGAGTGACCATGCGCAGTGCACGGAGGTCACGCTCAGGCTGGCCTTGCGGCAGGAGAGCGAGTTGAGATATTTTGGCAGAAACGAAAAGCATCGCAGCGCCATTCGGGCAGGCTGCTACGCAGGCCCCGCAACCGATACATGCCGCAGCGTCCATAGCTTTCTCAGCCATGAGTTTTTCTACCGGCAGGTTATTCGCATCCTGCGCCTGTCCTGTATTGACACTCACGAAACCACCCGCAGCGATGATCCTGTCAAACGCCGAACGGTCAGTCGCGAGGTCCTTTACGATGGGAAATGCCTTAGCGCGGAAAGGTTCCACGTGTACGGTGTCGCCATCTTTGAATTTGCGCAGGTATAGCTGGCAGGTAGTCGCTGCATGATGAGGACCGTGAGCGCGCCCATCTATATACATACTGCACATACCGCAGATACCTTCGCGGCAGTCATGATCAAATGCTACTGGCTCCTCGCCTTTCTTGGTCAAGTTGTCGTTCAATACGTCCACCATTTCCAGGAACGACATATCGCCATTCAAACCATCGACTGTATAGTCGACCAATTTACCGGGTGTGCTAGCATTTTTCTGCCTCCAAACTTTGAGATTGAGTTTCATATTATTTGAAAATTTGAAGATGTGCTGATTTGAAAATTAATACAAATTGAACAGCCCATCTTTTGTTCTTTATTCTATTCTTTACTTGACGAAATAATTTTTGACAGAATCCGATTAATAACCATTACATCTTCCAAAAGGCCCTGAGGATCCGGATATTTTTTGGCTTTTTCACAAAGCCTTAACCAATAACTGGATTCATCACACTCCTTTGCTGCTACTTTCATTTTATGCACAAAATCCTTTTTACTTTCTGCATTCTGCGCCTCATTCACGTTCGCTCCTATTGAAGTACCGCATCTGAAAAGCTGATTTGACATATTGAACTTCCGTTTGCTTTCCAGTAACTCTGTGAATTCAATGATCTTTAAAGAAAAAGCGAAAGTCAAATCAACTATCAGATTTTCTTTATCATTCCTCATTGCATTTACATTTTTAAATCTTCAAATCAGCACATTTTCAAATTATTTATAACTCCTCACCTGCAGCTTGATATTCTCATAATGCAGTTCTTCCTTGTGCAAAACCGGATCAGCTCCTACACCCTTGAATTCCCAGGCTGAGACGAAGAGATAATGTTCATCATCACGCTTTGCTTCCCCTTGGTCCTGATACTCTACACGGAAGTGTCCGCCGCATGATTCATTCCGGTTGAGCGCATCGATCACCATCAGTTCGCCGAGCTCGATGAAGTCCGCTACACGGCCTGCTTTGTCTAGTTCAGGATTGAAATCATTGATCTCACCCGGCACCTTGACATCTCTCCAGAATTCCTCACGAAGCTCCTGTATCATTTTGCGGGCCTTGGTCAGTCCTTCTGCTGTACGTGCCATGCCGCAATATTCCCACATGATCTTACCGAGCTTGCGGTGCATATCTTCCACACTCTGCTTGCCATTGATCGACATGAGTTTTTTCAGCCGCTCATCTGCTGACTTTGCAGCCTCTTCAAAAGCCGGGTGATCAGTAGGGATCGCTTTGGTAAATATTTCCGAAGAAAGATAATTGCCGATAGTATATGGCAGGACGAAGTATCCGTCAGCCAGACCCTGCATCAATGCAGAAGCACCGAGACGATTAGCACCGTGATCGCTGAAGTTCGCCTCACCGAGGCAGTACAAGCCTTGCACCGAGGTCATCAACTCGTAATCTACCCAGAGGCCACCCATCGTATAGTGCACAGCGGGATAGATCTTCATCGGGGTTTTCAGCGGATCTTCGTTGGTGATATTCTGATACATCGGAAAGAGCTCACCGTAGCGCGCCTTCACCACATCGATGCCGAGACGCTTGATTGCATCTGCGAAATCGAGGAACACACCAAAACCAGATGGCACGATACCACGGCCGTCGTCGCAAGCTTCTTTCGCAGCACGCGATGCGATATCACGCGGACAGAGATTGCCGTATGATGGATATTTACGCTCCAGGTAATAATCGCGGTCTTCTTCTTTTATGTCTTCTGCCTTCTTCTTTCCTTCACGGATCGCCTTGGCATCTTCTTGTGTTTTTGGTACCCATACGCGCCCGTCATTTCTGAGGGACTCGGACATGAGCGTGAGCTTGGATTGGTATTCGCCGGATACAGGGATACAGGTCGGGTGTATCTGCGTATAGCACGGATTGGCAAAGTATGCGCCTTTCTTGTGCGCTTTCCATGCGGCAGTTACATTGCTGCCCATCGCATTTGTCGAGAGATAAAATACATTGCCGTATCCACCGGTAGCCAGTACCACAGCGTGACCAAAGAAGCGCTCCAGTTTACCAGTGATCAGATTACGGGCAATGATGCCCCGGGCTTTGCCATCTATAGTAACGACCTCTACCATCTCATGGCGGGAGAACATCTCTACATTGCCCAGACCGATCTGCCTCTCGAGCGCCTGATAGGCACCGAGCAGGAGCTGCTGGCCTGTTTGTCCACGTGCGTAGAATGTACGTGACACTTGTGCACCACCGAATGAGCGGTTGTCGAGGAGTCCCCCATACTCACGGGCGAATGGTACACCTTGCGCAGTACACTGGTCTATGATATCTACAGATACTTCAGCGAGACGGTAAACGTTTCCCTCGCGAGCGCGGAAATCACCACCTTTGATCGTATCGTAGAAGAGGCGGTAAACTGAGTCACCGTCGTTCTTATAGTTTTTAGCTGAGTTGATACCACCCTGTGCAGCGATAGAGTGTGCCCGGCGCGGCGAATCCTGAAAGCAAAATGCCTTGACCTTGTAACCGAGTTCAGCCATCGTCGCGGCGGCTGATGCACCTGCGAGGCCCGTGCCTACCACGATCACCTCTACCTTGCGCTTATTGGCAGGGTTGACGAGCTTGGCATGCTCCTTATAGTTTGCCCACTTCTCTTCGAGTTTGCCTTCGGGGATTTTAGAATCTAAAGCCATATCTTATTCTTTTATTAAAATCAATTCAATATTACTATGCTTTCTGCAATTCCTCAACAAGATTTTTCACGTCTGGAAAATCATTCATTAGTTTATCCAGGTCCAGCATTTTGAGCATCTTCACACCATCTTTTACCTTATGATATTCCCTACCTGACGGTCTCAGACATCTGTCTATTTCCTCATCCGGATGAGCGAAATCGGTAGCAACCTTTTTCGCCAATTTCCCTGATACCGATGTTTTAAAGTGTTTGTCTAACACATCAGTCGCCTGAGAAATAAACCACGCTTCCATTTCCTGTATCATATAGAAACAACGATCAGGATACTTAGCCAAATCATTATCCTTGATATCTTTTGCCCTCTTATCTTCATTCGCATCCAAATCCACTAGCAAAAACCGATCATCCTTTTCTCCTGCTTTGTAAACCGTGTTTTTGAACATATCTATCGCACTTACTTTACCATCTCCCATTTGAATCTTAGGCATTTTCCCCTTTAACTTTTTTTCAAAAAGCATCCTGAACCCCTGCGACAGATCTCCATTGTCGTCTTCGGTCGTACCTTCTATAAATAGCCTCTTGCCTACCATCTTTTACCTCCTATTACACCTTCACGCCATGCCTTACCAAGTTGAAATTTCTGGTTCCAATTCTCATACAATTCTTTAGTGTATTCATTAACGACAGTCGCATTATTCTCATCTTTCTCAAATACCCTCACCTGTTCAATGTCGAAGTAATTCAACAGATGCGACGAATGGGTAGAGATGATTATTTGACTTGTTTCTGCTGCAAATTCGATTGCTTCATACAGTGTATTAATCATGTCTGGATGAAGTCCGATCTCAGGCTCATCTATACAAACAACACTACCACGATTGGGGTTATACAGAATTGCCATTAGACATAGGAATTTGAGGGTACCATCAGAGATGTTAATCGCCTGTATATTTCTTCTAAATCCTTTCTCCTCTAGTTGCAATTCTATATTGCCACCGCCGATTAGACCATAATCAATATTTATGTAGTTTTCATTAACTGATGTAAGAGCCTCAACAATTGATTTTAATACAGTTTTATTGGTCGATTTAAAAGTTTGTAATAAAGAGGTCAGATTTCTGCCATTGCTAAAAAGGCGTACTTCACTAGTTGCCAAAACAGATTGTCTGATCGGACTATATTTATTGTTTGTATCAAACTGCTCATACGTAAAAATACTACTCAATGCATTTCTTATTGTCGATAATGCATAGTACCTATCAGAATCAAACACTTTACCTATGTAAGGTTCTCTGTCTGGAATGTCTTGGTAATAGACTAGTTTATCTTTTTTTGTATCGTTATTCCTTTCAAGTAAATAGCCTTTTCCACTTTTAATATCTAGGTAGATAAACTCACTTTTCCCATTTTTCCCAAGTAAGTATACTTTCTCGGATATAGTATAGTTGTTGCCTCCCGCTACTTTGGCTATTATTATTTTATAATAAATGTCTTCTCTGAATTTAAACCCATAATTTGCGACTATTGATCCGTCGAACACAAATTCAAGAATAATCGGGTCTAAATCTTTATTAGAATAGTTTGTTACGGATTCAAAACCACCCCACTCATTAAGAAATAATTGATAAAAAGAATTAAGTCTGGAGGATGCCTCCAACAACTTTATCGCCTTAAAAAAATTACTCTTCCCGCTTCCATTGATCCCGACCAAAACATTTGCGCCCTTCTCAAGATTGATGGTACAATCCTGGAAGCCGAAGAAGTTTTGAAGGCGGACGGACTTGAGCATTGTTTTGTTTTAGAAAGAGATCAGTTCGTGTACACGCAGATAGATCGTGATCGGCATGAGCGCAAATATGAAAGGCACCACGATCGCAAAGGCCGTTCCTGCGAGGTGTATTGCCTTGTTGTATTTAGTATGATTGAGGCCCAGTGACTGGAAGGCGCTCCAGAAACCATGCAGCAGATGGTAAGCCAATGCGAACTGCGCTGCTATATATATTGCCACAATAAATGGACTGGTAAATATTTTGACCATCTCGGAGTATAAGTCTATCATTTGTGTATTTAGGATATGCGGGTGGCCAACTTCAGGCAGGCTTCCAATGATACCACGAGACTTGACCCAGAAATGCGACAAGTGCAGGACCAGGAATATCAGGAGAAGCGTACCCAGCAATGCCATACTGCGGCTATACCAGCTGCTATTGGCAGATGGTTTATTGAAGGCATATTTCTGCGGACGGGCAGCCCTATTCTGAAAGTAAAGCATGAGGCCGTCAGCAGCATGCAGGATCAATCCCACGAAAAGCACCACCTCCATGATCCGGATGATGATGTTGGTTCCCATGAAGTGGGCGTACTCGTTAAACAGTTGCCCTGACTTGTCAAAGAATACCATCGCATTGATGAAACAGTGTACGATGAGGAAACTGATCAGGAAGAGGCCCGTCAGGCCCATCAGCGATTTCTTGCCGATGGAGGACTTGAACAGGGCGGAAGATCTTTGGGCTACAGCAGACATTGATTAAAGTTTTGTTAAGCGGTGTCAAAATTAATGCACAGACTGATATATGAAAGGATTTTACTTCTTTATTATCAACCTGTCACTTGTTTAGATCGATTCAAATTAAGGAACCCCGGAGAATTCTTGCATTACAGCCCTATTTAGACGCTTTGGAAGTAAAATTTTTACATTTGGCGGGCATAAAAACGATAACCATGTACACTATAAAAGATAAACTCGCACAGGAGCTCAAAACCATCGAAGAAAACGGCCTCTACAAGCGCGAACGCATCATCTCCACGCCTCAGGATGCCGTGATCCGGCTACAGGATGGCAGCGAAGTCATTAATTTCTGCGCCAATAACTACCTCGGCCTTTCTTCACACCCGCGAGTCACTGCCGCTGGCAAAAAAGCCATTGATTCACATGGTTTTGGGATGAGTTCGGTGCGTTTTATTTGCGGTACGCAGGATATACATAAAGAACTGGAGGCGAAGATCGCTTCCTTCCTGGGTACTGAGGATACCATACTATATGCCGCCTGCTTTGACGCCAATGGAGGCGTATTTGAACCTCTTTTCGGTGAAAATGACGCTATCATCTCCGACGCGCTCAATCATGCCTCGATCATAGATGGCGTCCGCCTCTGCAAGGCCGTCCGCTACCGCTACGCCAATAATAATATGGCTGAACTCGAAGACTGCCTCAAGCAATCGCAGGCACAAAAGAACCGTATCATCGTCACCGATGGCGTCTTCTCTATGGACGGCTATGTAGCTCAACTGGACAAGATCTGCGACCTCGCGGATAAATACAACGCCATGGTCATGGTGGATGAAAGCCATGCCACAGGCTTCATCGGCAAAACCGGAAAGGGCAGTGTCGAACTCCGCAATGTAATAGGCAGGGTCGATATCATCACTGGCACCCTTGGTAAAGCCCTTGGCGGTGCCATGGGTGGCTTTACCACTGGTCATAAAGAGATCATAGATATGCTACGCCAGCGTTCGCGGCCGTATTTGTTCTCCAATTCGCTGGCCCCATCTATTGTAGGTGCTTCGTTGGAGGTCTTTGATATGCTCAGTGAGTCTACCGCCCTGCGCGACACGCTGGAGTCAAACATCAATTATTTCAAAAACGGCCTGCGCAAGATCGGTCTGGACTTCAAGGATGGTGAATCGGCTATCGTTCCCGTCATGCTCTACGACGCCAAGCTATCCCAGACCTTTGCCGATGAGATGCTGAAAGAGGGTATCTATGTGATCGGCTTCTTCTTCCCTGTAGTGCCTAAGGACCAAGCCCGTATCAGGGTCCAGCTATCTGCTGCGCACAAACAGGAACATCTGGACAAGGCTATTGCAGCATTTGAAAAGGTGGGTAAGAAACTCGGGGTGATCAAATAGTGTCTAATATAATTGCTAACTTTGTGTAGATGACGGACTATAAGAATATAATCACAATTGAACCGGGTAAACGGGGAGGGAAGCCCTGTATACGCGGCATGCGTATCACGGTAGGTGATGTATTGGGATGGCTCGCCTCGGGAATGTCTGAAGAGGAAATAATAGCCGATTTTCCTGAAGTTACTCATATTGACATATTGGCCTGCCTGGCCTATGCAGCAGAGAAGGAACAAAACGTCCGTGTGATGCTATGAAGTTTCTGCTTGATCAGAATATCTCTTATCGGGTTATCAAAAGGCTGCGTGAGCATTTCCCTGACGTGCAAAGCGTCAAAGAGAATAATTTGGAAAATGCAGACGACTTGAAAATATGGGAATATGCCCGTGATAATCAATTTACTCTTGTCACGTTCGATGAAGATTTTAATAATATACAACTCATAAAGGGTTTTCCGCCCAAGATCATTTGGTTTAAGACTGGCAATCTCGATAAAACCCAGTTTTCAGACTTCTTCATCTCTAACAAGGATTTCATAAAGACATTTGTCACAGATGAAATATACGCGGGCCAGGGATGTCTCGAGTTTTTCCTCATCAAGAATTAAACTATGAAATCAAACTACAGGATCATTTTATTTGTCGTGCTTATCGGGCTGGTACTTTTTACGAAGTTCTACATGGCTTTGCCGCATAAGGCTCGTAATCTCCATACCGGCACTCAGCAAACTGATACAAACCATACTGCCCCGGCAGCGCCCGCGCCCATTGGCACTAATGGCGTTCACCAATCCATCATTGAGCCCAATGTGGCACTCATTTATACCAAACACGCCAGGTGCCGTATGGAGTGCAGGCATATATCAGAAGCGGACATCCGAGAAGTGCTCCGCGAAGGCTATGTCAATGAAGCAAAAAGCAAACCGGAACCCGGCAAATGCCCTGCCTATGCGATAGAGGATAACAGGAACAGCGACGGTGTCAGGCTGCGGATCGTCTTCGCCAAATGCGACCATGAAGTCAAGGTCGTGACCTGTATAGACAGGGATGATGAGTTTCCGTGTGACTGCAAATAATTAGTTGGCAGGTGGCAGTTGTTGGCTGGCGGGTAATACAGCATTTTTTTGTCTTGTATTTCCAGCCAACAGCCACCCAACACCAGCCACCTAAGAATGTACCGCCAGTGATATCTCCATCAGGAGTTCGGGCTGCTTCTCGAGGATATTTCCGACTACGATCATATTAGCCCCAGCCTGGGTCAGTTCTTCGGCCTGCTCCGGGGTGCGGATACCTCCTCCGACTATCACAGGTATAGAAACTGCCTTTTTTACTGCTTTGAGCATTTCTATGGATACGCTGTTGCGCGCACCGCTGCCAGCCTCCATATATATAGAGCGCAGGCCGAGCATCTCACCGGCCATGGCGGTGGCGACTGCTATATCGGCCTTATCATGCGGAATCGGCACAGTCTGAGTCATATATGAAGTCGTAGATATCCTACCCCCATCTATGAGCATATATCCGGTGGGGATCACTTCCAGACCGGATTCCCGTATCTGAGGGGCGGCTACGACATGCTGGCCGATGAGATATTCAGGATTTCGCCCTGATATCAGGCTGAGCAGGAGTATGGCGTCTGCGGCCCGGCTGATCTGGTAGTTATTGCCCGGGAAAATGACCACCGGGATGGAGGTGTTTTTCTTGAGTATCGAGATAGCTTTTTCGAAATGATCCTCCAAAAGGAGGCTGCCTCCGACCAGGACCAAGTCGACTTTGCAGGAGACGATTTCCTCAGCCATTTTGTGCAGTGATTTTTCCGTCTGATTATCGGGGTCTACCAGCACTGATAGCAATGTTTTCGGGGTATCGAGCAGGGAGAATACGGTTTTAGCCATTTTTAAGATTTCTTGGGTGTTATTTGGCTGAAAGCCAAGCTATGACAGGGAAAAATGTGTTATCTTTACAGAGGCAAAAATGCATAAAATAAATGATGAATTAACGTTTTGGCTGTCCTGAAAAAGACCCATGTGAAACCAAGCGAAATACCAAATTTTTATCCCCATTTTATCCACGCTATCTTTTTCCACACGCCCGATTCAGCACTGTCCATCATTTTAAATTTTTCACCTATGCTTTTCACATTCCTTGTTGATAAAACCACTAGCTATATTTTTCCAACAAAGGTAAATTCGGGATACCAAACACAAAATCTCAGCTCTTAACACCGAAATAACATAGACTAAATATCCCCTTAAGATTATGGCAAAGAAAACAGCAAAAAAGGACCACGCATCTGGTCTCCCAGGACTCACCGTCGACCGTTACTACACCAGGGATGGTGTATCAGCATACGACCTGTTCGAATATGAGCTCAGGAGCTCAGTGATCAGAAACCCGGCAGGAGATGCCGTATTTGAAATGCATAATGTAGAAGTACCTAAGAAATGGTCTCAGGTAGCTACAGATATATTAGCTCAAAAGTACTTCCGCAGGGCAGGTGTGCCTCAGGCTGACGGTACGCTCGGGGGAGAGCGCTCGCTGAAGCAGGTCGCTCACCGTATGGCTGACTGCTGGAAACAGTGGGGAGAAAAGTATGGCTATTTCGCGACCGCGAAAGACGCTTCTGTATTCTATGATGAGCTGGCTTACTCCCTGCTCGCACAGATGGCTGCGCCGAACTCACCTCAGTGGTTCAATACCGGCCTGCATAGCACATACGGTATCACCGGCAAACCACAAGGGCACTATTTCGTCAATCCTGATACGGGCAAACTCGAAAAGTCAACATCTGCATATGAGAGGCCACAACCACACGCATGCTTTATATTGTCTGTGAGTGATGACCTGGTCAACGAAGGCGGTATCATGGACCTCTGGACCCGTGAGGCGCGTATCTTTAAATACGGCTCAGGAGTAGGAACTAACTTCTCCGATATCCGTGGCGAAGGCGAAAGGCTGTCTGGCGGAGGTACATCTTCCGGCCTGATGAGCTTCCTCAAAATAGGTGACAGCGCAGCAGGCGCTATCAAGTCCGGCGGTACTACCCGCCGCGCAGCCAAGATGGTCTGCCTCGACCTCGACCACCCGGAGATCGTAGACTTTATCGAGTGGAAGATGAAAGAAGAGGACAAAGTAAAGGCTCTCATCGACGCTGGCTACAGCAATCACTACGAAGGCGAAGCATACCGCACCGTAGCCGGACAAAACTCAAACAACTCTGTACGTATACCTAATTCATTCTTCCACGCACTGGAGACTGATAGTCCGTGGGCGCTCAAGGCCCGTACGGACGGCAGGACCATGAGGACCGTGCCTTCACGTGACCTCTGGGACAAGATCGGTATGGCAGCATGGCGCTGCGCTGATCCGGGTGTACAATACGACACGACGATCAACGAATGGCACACATGCCCTGAGGACGGCCCTATCCGCGCATCTAACCCATGCTCGGAGTATATGTTCCTCGACAATACTGCTTGTAACCTCGCCTCATTCAACCTGATGAAGTTCTATGATGTGGATACGCTGACACTTGACGTGAAGGGCTTCGAGCACATGAGCCGTATCTGGACTATGGTACTGGAAATATCAGTGCTCATGGCGCAATTCCCATCCAAGGAAGTGGCTCAGCTGTCTTATGAGTTCCGTACACTGGGCCTCGGCTATGCTAACCTCGGTACGCTCCTCATGGTATCAGGTATCGCATATGACAGCGACAAGGCACGTGCTATCGGCGGCGCGATCACAGCGATCATGACCGGTACTTCGTACAAAACATCCGCAGAGATGGCATCCGTACTCGGACCATTCGCCGGATACGAGCGCAATAAGAAACATATGATGCGCGTGATGAGGAATCACCGCTATGCAGCATACAACGCATCTCCGGAGACCTACGAAGGCATCGAGGTGAAGCCGGTCGGCATCGACCAGCGCCACTGCCCTGAATATTTATTGCAATCTGCATGCAATGCATGGGATGAGGCCCTGCAAATGGGTGAGAAATTTGGCTACCGCAATGCACAGACTACCGTGATAGCTCCTACAGGCACTATCGGCCTGGTAATGGACTGCGATACTACGGGTGTAGAGCCTGACTTCGCACTGGTGAAATTCAAAAAGCTCTCTGGTGGTGGTTATTTCAAGATCGTAAATGAATCAGTACCGCAGGCCCTCAAGAACCTCAACTACTCTCCATCTGAGATCGACGCGATCATCAAGTATGCAGTAGGCCACGGTAGCCTCAATGGCTGCCCAAGCATCAATCCTGCTACACTGACTGCGAAAGGATTTGACGGAAGCGATATCGAGAAGATCGAGGCGGGACTACCTGCGGCGTTTGATATCACGTTTGCATTCAACGTATACAGCCTCGGTGAAGCTACCCTGCAGCGCCTTGGTTTCACTACTGAGCAATACAACAATCCTAAATTCAATCTCCTCCGCGAGCTTGGCTTTACCAAGACCGAGATCGAAACGGCTAACGAATATGTCTGCGGTACGATGACCGTAGAGGGCGCTCCGCTCCTGAAAGAAGAGCACCTGCCGGTATTTGACACAGCTAACAAGTGCGGTACCAAGGGTACCCGCTATATCCACGCACACGGCCACATCCGTATGATGGCTGCTGTACAGCCTTTCATCAGCGGTGCTATCTCTTAGACGATCAACCTCCCTAACGAGGCAACTATAGAAGATATCCAATCAAGCTATGAACTGTCATGGAAGCTCGGCCTGAAGGCTAACGCTCTCTACCGTGACGGATGCAAGCTCTCTCAGCCGCTCTCCAACAAGAAGGACGAAGAGAAAGAAGAAAAAGCAACTGTCGCCACTATCGCGCCAAACGCAGCAGTATCTTCGGCATCTGAAGAGATGTTCAGCAAGCTGACACCAGAGCAAGTACTCGAGGCTGCCCGCATCCTGATGCAGGAGTCTACAGATACTTCATTCAAGCGCGCCCTCAGCCGTATCGTGGAGAAGAAGGCGCTGCCTCATCGCCGCAATGGCTTCACACAGAAAGCTAAGGTCGGTGGACAGACAGTGTTCGTTCGTACGGGTGAGTATACTGATAGCACTCTCGGTGAGATCTTCATAGACATGCACAAAGAAGGTGCATCGTTCCGCTCGCTGATGAACTGCTTCGCTATCTCCGTATCTATCGGCCTGCAGTACGGTGTGCCGCTGGAGGAGTTCGTGAATAAGTTCACCTTCACGCGCTTCGAGCCGAGCGGTATGGTAGACCACCCGAATATCAAGAACGCATCCTCTATCGTGGATTATATCTTCCGCCTCCTGGCATTCGAATACCTCGGCAGGACAGATCTCGTGCATGTGACGCCCAGCGAACTGGCTTCTCGCGAGGTAAGCACGCTCGACCTGACCACGGACATCGGCGACGATCCGGTAGAGAATAAATCTAAAATGCACCCTGAGATGGTAGAAAAGCCTAAGGCTACTGCATCTACAGAGCCACGTGTGATGAAGATCGCACAACCGGCCCTTAGCAACCTGAACAAGCACCTGCAAGACATGGGCGGCGACGCTCCACCGTGCAGCGTATGCGGCAATATCACCCTCCGCTCCGGCACCTGCTACAAATGCCTCAACTGCGGCAATAGCATGGGATGCTCGTAGTAGCCGGATGCTAGATACTAGACGTTAGATACTAGATAAATACAAATTATACAGCCCCATTTCGAAAGAGGTGGGGCTGTTTTAATAGATAAACTGACTAAATAAAACATATGGATACAACTACCGCACTTGAAAGTATAGAAATCAAACAACTTGGAGTTTTCCTTGACTATTTGAGAAAGCTGTCAGAAGATGGAATATCGGAAGAAAATGAAAAGTATGTATTAAGGCATCTAGATACCCTGTCATTTTTTTCGAACTTGATAACAGAACATATCTTTCCCGAAATACATAGGCTAACTATAAATAAAAAAATATTAGGCTCCAATAAAAGAATTCACTCAATTGCTGATTTGAAATACCCTCCCGCAGACAAAGTAAAAAGTTATGGTCGATGTAATTATCCTAACCAATCAATTCTTTACTCTGCGTTCCATATAATGACAGTAATGAATGAACTGAAACCTCGAATGGGGGATTTGATTACTCAAACGACATGGAAGGTCATCGAAAACCAATCGATTAAATATTGTCCAATTTTCACAAATCAGCCATTAAAGAAAAACACTATAAATCCAAGATTGATTAAATATCAAAATGAGTTTTATAAAGCATTAAGTATTTACACGCACAAAGAACAGCAAATGATAAACTTGCTTGTAAAATTTGTAGCAGATTCTTTTTCAAAACAAATTGCCCCTAATCGCCACCATGATTATATTTTTAGTGCATATTTTTCAAATAAGATCTTTTATGAATTTGAAAAAGGAGAAGTAGAAGCCATCTATTATCCTAGTGTACAAGAAAAAGGATCGTTCGAGAATCTTGCAATAAAACCATCTGTCTTTGACAAAAAATATATATTATCAGAAGTAATCGAAAGTGTAGTTGTTGCAGATCCATCGAATGGAGGTGGTGGATATTTTATGGAAACAATTTCGCACTGCGATCAATTTGATTGGGATACTAAAAAAATATTATGGCACAAAGAAAAATATCCTCAGCCACCTGCTGTAATTAACGGTTTAAAAGATCGATTTAAAATCGATTTGAGTTAAGTCCCCTCACAGTCCCTCGCTTCCACCGAGTTACTTTATACCCCTTGCTTACGCCCTTTCAGGGCTGAAATCCATCAATACAAATCGTGGGGCGATGCCCCACGCTATGGGCTGGGCGCCCCTTCGGGGCTGAATACAAATACATGATGAAATCCTATATGCCCGATGATCTAATTTTGTCTTTCGCTCATTTAAACATCCATTGGCTGTTAAGCCCTGAAAGGGCGAAAGCGCATAGCGCAGGGCATCGCCCTGCGTAAGGAGAACAACCAGCGGAGCCCTGAAAGGGCGATAGATTATTCGTTTTGGAATTCAAGTCACCCTATTCTCTTACGCCTTTTCAGAGCTGTCGGGTGCAAAATCAGCATCGTGGGGCGATGCTCCACGCTATGGGCTGGCCGCCCCTTCGGGGGCTAAATGCAAATACATGAGGAAACCCTATATGCTTGATGATCTAATTTTGTCATTCACTCATTAAGAATCCATTGGCTGTTAAGCCCTGAAAGGGCGAAAAGCCCATAGCGCAGGGCATCGCCCTGCGTATGAAGGTAGCCTCACGGGCAGCCCTGAAAGGGCGCTAGATTTCTGTATTCTTATTAATAAAAACCATATTAAATTCACGCTATGTCACAATCCCTGACCCAAATATACCTGCACATAGTTTTTAGCACCAAACATCGTGAACCATTAATAAAGGATCTGATTAAAAAAGACCTTCACGATTATCTGGGAGGCATATGCAGGCAATTGGATTGCTGGCCTATCGAGGTCGGTGGATATAATGACCACGTACATATCTTATGCCATCTGTCAAAGAAGATAGCTGTCGTCAAATTGCTGGAGGAAGTCAAGAAAAGCTCTAGCAAATGGATAAAGACAAAAGGTGATGAATACGGTGATTTCTATTGGCAGGATGGTTATGCTGCATTTTCCGTAGGCCAGACCGAATTGGAAAAAGTCGCAGAATACATTCGGAATCAATATGAGCACCATAAGAAACAATCATATCAGGAAGAATGCAGAAAGCTTTTGAAACGATATCAGGTAGATTACGATGAAAGATATTTCTGGGAATGACCGTATCACAAATCCGGCGGTTCAATAGAATAACATACAACACTTCGCCTCAAATCTACAAGTGACCTGAGGTCCGATAGGCGACCTTTACCTGAGATATTCATACCACTAAATCCATTTAGCATGAAACTTCAGGCATATACACTTTCACTGCTCGCATTTATTTTCCTCTCTGTTGGCGGGATGGCTCAGGCACCCGACATAGTCTGGCAGAAGACGCTCGGAGGCTCAGCCAGCGACAGAGCCACAAGTGTACTCATGATGGACGATGGCAACTATCTCGTGTGCGGTATCAGCCAAAGCACGAATGGCGATATGCAGAATGATGCATCGCTGACGAGCAAGGGAGGTTATGACTTTTGGGTGTTCAAGGTTTCTACTGCTGGTAACATCATCTGGCGGAAAGTTTTCGGAGGATCGGGCAATGAATTCGCTCCTGTATGTGTGGCGTTGGGAAATAATAAATATGTTGTAGCAGGTACTACCCATAGCCAGAATGATAATGATGTCACAGGCTCCTTTGGCTGCTTTGGCAGTTGCAATGACTGCGATGATGTATGGGCGCTATGTATAGATGATGCCGGCACTATCCTTTGGAAAAATACATACGGCACCAATGACTTTGAACAGCTGAGAGATGTGACCGTGACGCGGAATAAAAATATAGCGCTCTTATTTTATGGTTATACGATAAACTGTACCCCGCAGGCACCGCCCAGCGCCGCAGATGCCACGGGCCTGATACTGATAGATACCAATGGCATACAGCCCGGCCCCATGATCGTCGTCTATGGCGATGATGTCAATAGCGCAGATCAGCCCTCAGCCATCTGCCAGAATAAGCTCACAACCGACCTGACCTTTGCCGGAGCTACAGTGACCGGATTGTCAGACTTAGCTGTGACCAAGGGCGGCTTTGACTTTTGGATATTGTCGCTCACAGAGACAGGCACAAGCGCCAGATGGCAGAAAAATTATGGCGGGTCGGGCACGGATGCAGCTACATCCATTGCCGCGACTTTTGACGGCGGCTATATAGTGACGGGCATGACCCAGTCCGACGACGGTGATGTGATCGGCAACCACAGTGCCGCCCTCGGCGATATCTGGGTGCTGAAGCTAAGCAGCAATGGAGCCCTGCAGTGGTCTAAGTGTTATGGCGGTTCACAGATGGACTGCGGCCTGCGCATCCTGCAGCAGCCAGATAGCAGCTATCTGCTGCTCGGCGTGACGGCTTCAGATGATGGAGATATCACAGGCAATCACAGCACGCAAAATCGCCGTGACTACTGGCTGGCGGTGCTAAGTGATACCGGCAGCATAGTGTGGAGCAAAACTCTCGGAGGCAGCGATGAGGAAAGCTTTTACGCTGCAAATAACTCGATAGACCCGTCATTCTTTGAGGAGCTCTATAGCCCACGCACAGGGCTGCTCGTCGATGAATCAGGAGATATAGTGATGGCCGGTGCTACTAACTCCAGTGATGGTGATGTAACTAACCAACATGGCAGTGACGATTACTGGCTGGTGAAAATGAGCAAAAATGCAACAGGCATTTCTGATGATGTGAATGAGGCCCGGTCTTTCTCGCTATATCCCAATCCTGCCACTGAGACCATAACAATATACAGCAGCGAAGCTACATTGGAAACCTTTACGGTCACAGACGTATTGGGGAGAATAGTATTACCACCTGTAAAAGTGATAAATGGACAAGCAAGCATGGATATAAAAGGATTGGCCATTGGTACTTATAGTGTGCACGGCGATCATGCTTCGGACTTCCGTCGTTTTATAAAGGAATAGATGGCATTGCTCCAAAAAATATGTTTGTGCCTTACCGCGCTGATGCTATCAGGGCCCTGCCACGCGCAAATAGTTAATGGCGATTTTTCTAATGGCGCCATCGGCGACTGCAATGCAGGCGGCAACTGGCTCACCTCTCCTAATCCCAAAGAAGCCGAAGTGTCCTGTCATTTCGATGATGTAACCAATCTCTGCATAGACCTCACACCATGTCATGACTTTGGCAATGGCACATGGATCGAGCAGCGTGCTGCCACTATACCCGGTCAATGGTACCAGTTGGATATGGACCTCGCTACGCTCTGTGGCTGGGATGGTAGTGATGCCGGTGTGCAGGTCTATATCGATGGGCAGAAACTCTGTCACCGGGTTTTCAATGACCAGTTCACCTGCATACCCGACTCGCTAAACTGGAAACACAAGCACTCCGATTATTTCGAGGCTATAGCCGCTTTTACTACCATCAGAATAGAAGGTTTCTCATATTGCTCCGGCCTTAATACAACATGCCCCAAGGGTACTATTGGTTCTCCCGGCTTCATCGGCCTGGACAATGTACAACTCGTACCGGTAGCCATGCCTTCCGGTAGCAAGAGGGATACCATTATCAGAATATGCGAACAAAAAGTGCTGGATGCACGACCATACGCGCAACTGTATGACAGGTACCTATGGTCTACAGGTGCGACATCAGATACTATTGCCATAGATACTGCGGGTATATATAGTGTGATCATCATTGACTCCTGCCGCGTGACCATGAGCGACACTATCGTCTATCATGTGCTAAGTTGCGATACAGTAGTCCCACCAGATAACTCAGATACTGCGCAAGTCCTTGTAGTACCCAATGCGTTCAGCCCCAATGGCGACGGTGTCAATGATATCTTTCGGCTCAGGTACAAAGGCGCTTACACGCTCTCATTCTTTCATGTTTATAACAGATGGGGCCAGCAGGTCTTCAGCACGCAGGATATGCGTGAAGGGTGGGACGGCAGATATAAAGACCTTCCACAACCGACAGGTGTATATCAATATTACATCCTCTATCAAGACCGGAATGGGAAAACAATATCCCTGACGGGAAACATTGAGTTGATCAGGTGATACGATGAAACAGAATTGATCTGGCCTGAAAAATGACTTTAAAACTCTGCATGCACCCTGACGCCAAAGGCATTGACCGGGCCGCGGTCTTTATTGTATGCCGGGTTGAGGACAAACTGGTAGTCGGGGGAGATGAAGATGTAGTCCTTATATACGGCAAATGAATAGTACCACTCTACAACAAACTCGGGCGCATAGTTGAGTTTACCATCACCGATTATGAAGCCGTAGCCGCCTTTGGCGAGATAGTCGCGATGAGCGTTTGAGAGACCATTGACCAGGACAGCGAGACCCATATTGTCCAGAGGGCGTTTCCAATATTTACCGGAGGTGAAAGCACCTGCACTGAATGACCGGTCGATCTCCGTAAATACCCAGGTTTCATTCTGCCCGTCATTCCAGCTATATCGCGCGAATACCGTGGCCTCGGGTGTAACCTGCTGCTCGGCATTGATACCGAATCCGAATTTGGTCCTGGAATATTTTTCGGAGAGTTTAATATTAGGTGTATCCTGCTGTGCAATGGCAATGCGGTAGTTACCCATGTTAGCATAATTGGCGAAGCCCAAAAGCCTGAGCTTGCCTTCGAGGCCTTTGACAGTCCAGCCGCCTTCGGCTTCGAGCATGTGGCCAGCCGCCTTACTCAGATCAAAGTTCATCTGCGATCCATTGGCGCTGGTGGGCAGCGTAGCAAGGCCGTAACGGACACCCCATTTTTTATATACATATTCCGCTACGAAGCCATAAGTATATCCACGTGTATTGGCGGGGTAGTCCCATGCTCCGGCGGCCATGAGGCCCCAGTTCATAAACTGTTTGCGCGCATCATGCGCTACACTACTATTGTCAAAATAATCGGCTGTATTGATACGACCCACGAGGAAGGAGAGATAAGAAACGGGCCGCTTCACATGTAGTTGATTAGCATCATTCTCCACCCATTCATAGTCCTTGCTGAGCGCTATATACTGCCGGAAGAAAAACCTTGCGACATATACTTTCGGCGTAGCCGATCCGACACGGAATGTTTCACCATTGAGTGCGCCTGCTGCGCCGAGTGCCTGACTGAGGCCTTCGCCGCCGGATATCTCGGGATTGAAGTAGACCTCAGCGCCTTTCCATAAACGCACTCCGGCAAAAATCGTCGTAGTGATAGAAACCTTTGCGCCTTCGCGGGGTACCATGCTATTCTGCCCGACATAGGGCGAGTGAAACGCGGGATGCCATTGGCCGATAACTGTGGACTGGAAGTGTATATTCCACCGTTGCTGGCGCAGGGTATCTGTGGCCAGGATCTGGCTATAGATGCTGCCCAGCAGGACTATCTGGATCAGTACGAGGGCTGTGGTTTTTTTAAATATCACTTATGTATTTTTAGCCTTTGATAGCGAAGCTTAATAATAAAGTATTCCTTTTATAATGCTTCTCCCCTGTTCAAAAAGTAATTCACTAAAGACTAACACTAGATAAAGCGCCTCACAGACCTTTTATATTTGAGATAGTCTTCTCCATGGCTTTTATATAAAAAGTCCTCTTCGAGCCTTACCTGCACTTGTACCAATATGAAACCTACGATAGCGAGCAACATAGTAAACACATTTGGCGTAACGAGAAAGAGGCCAGCCATCGATGCTATCATACCGAGATAAATAGGATTGCGGGACCAGTGGAAAATACCATCCGTGACGAGCTCGGTCTTGTCCTTCTGATCTATACCTACCCGCCATGAGGTGCGCATATGCGCTTGCGCGATATAGGTCCAGATCAGCGAGATGGAGAGAATGATAAGCCCTGTTATTTGCAAGGCATCGCTTTCGAGGTGGATCATAGGCATTAATCTGGCATATATCGGTGGATATATGGCGACGATGGCTGCATAGACTCCCAGCAGGACCATCCATAGCTTGAAGTACATGGCGATAAGGCCGTGCGCATCATCAGAAGTGGCGAGCACGATGGGATTCTTACCGATCTGGCGGCGAATGGTGATCATGCGGATAAGCATGAGAAATATAAAGTACAGGGCTACATACAGCGGAAGTACATATCTCAGGTATTGATTCATAACGATGCCATTTAGCGATCACGAGATCGCGGGTCAAACAATATTTTTGCTAAAGCCAAAGCACATATCCATGAGCAGGTAGACATTTAATCCCAATACTACTGCGGCGATAGTCCATACGGCGATCTTCAGTCCCAGCTTATTGGCAAACTCGCCCATCTTGCGTTTATCATTAGTGAACATCACGAGAGGTATCACAGCGAAGCTGAGCTGCATCGAGAGTATGACCTGGCTTAATATCAAAAGGCTGCCTGTTCCTTTTTCACCATATAGCAACGTGACGATAAAGGCAGGTATGATGGCGATGAGCCGCGTGATGAGCCTGCGCAGCCAGGGTTTCAGTTTGATATTCAGGAAGCCTTCCATTACGATCTGGCCTGCGAGGGTACCAGTGAGTGTGGAGTTTTGGCCGGAGGCCAGTAGTGCTACGGCGAACATAGTGCCCGCGAGTGTGGTGCCGAGTAGCGGTGTCAGTAGCTTATGCGCGTCCATGATATCCGCGACATCTTTATGGTCAGAGAAGTGAAAGGTCGCCGCAGCGATGATGAGGATGGCAGCATTGACAAAGAACGCAATGAACAATGCAACCGTACTATCTATGGTAGCAAATTTGACAGCCATTCTTTTTCCCTCTGTTGTTCTTGGATAGTTGCGGGTCTGTACGATGCTGGAGTGGAGGTACAGATTGTGCGGCATGACGGTGGCGCCGAGTATACCGATGGCTATATAGAGCATTGATGGGTTGGTGATGATCTGTACTTTCGGCATCAGGCCGCTGAGCAGCGGGAATATATCTGGCCGCGACACAAGTACTTCAAACAAAAAGCAGCTCATAATAATGATGATAAAGCCGGCTACGATGCTTTCTATAAGGCGGAAGCCTTTGTATTGGAAGAACAATATCAGCAACACATCTAATGAGGTGATGAGCACTCCGCCAACCAGTGGTATGCCGAAGAGCAGATTCAGCGCGATAGCCGATCCTATGACCTCTGCAAGGTCGCAGGCAGCGATGGCTATCTCGCACAATACCCAGAGGCCAAAGCTGACCGTAGGACTATAATTGTCCCGGCAGGCTTGTGCGAGGTCGCGCTCGGCAACTACGCCTAGTTTTAATGCGAGGTGCTGGAGCACCATGGCGAAAATATTGGAGATCAATATGACAGAGAGGAGGGTGTAACCAAACTTCGCTCCACCGGCGATGTCGGTGGCCCAGTTGCCCGGGTCCATATATCCGACAGCAACCATGAGGCCGGGACCAGTAAAGGCGAGGAGCTTTTTCCAGAAGCTGCCATTCAGAGGAACATGGACAGTGGAGAAAACTTCGGACAGGGATTTGTTCTTGTTTTCCTTTAGCCAGCCTGTTTCTGCCTTTGTATTTATACCTGATGGCATGGGTGCGTCTTTTTATAATGACATGGCAAATATAAACACAAAACTAATACTAACCAAATTTAATTTATTAGGTATGCCTAATAAATATATAATGACAGTATTTTTCTACATTTACAGTCTCCGCAATAAACAGGCAATGCACTCACTATCCGAAGAAAATTATCTCAAGGCCATCTACACGCTCTCGCGGCAGGGAGAAAACAAGATCACGCCTACCTCTATCGGCGAGGCGCTCAATAACAATCCGGCATCAGTCCTGGACATGCTCAAAAAGCTGAGCGGCAAAAAGCTATTGAGTTATGATAAGGTCAAAGGAGCTAAGCTCACGGAGAAAGGCACGAAGATCGCTATCGAAGTCGTAAGAAAGCACAGGCTATGGGAGGTATTCCTGCTGGAGAAGTTGGGCTACAGTTGGGGAGAAGTGCACGATATAGCCGAGCAGCTGGAGCATATACATCATCCGGACCTGGCGGACAGGCTGGAGAAGTTCCTCGGATACCCTAATTATGACCCGCACGGCGATCCGATACCGGATAAAAATGGCAAGGTACCTGTATCCAAATCCCAGGCCCTCTCACAAATACCTACCGGTAAAAAAGTCAAGGTGGTGAACGTCGACGATAGTTCGCCGGACTTCCTGAAGTACCTGGATAAACAAGGTATAAGCCTCAACTCGACGCTGCTCATCAAAGAGGTTCAGAACTTCGATCATTCATTGCTCATAGAGCTGAATGGGAAAAAGGAGATCTTCCTGAGCCGTGAGGCGTCGGAGAAGATACATGTAGAGTAGACCACCCTCGAATACCTCAACATTTAAAATATTTGTGTTAGCGCTTCTGCGTGACCCCTAAATCCCCTAAAGGACAGGGTTGTTTCATTCTCGTATTTTGTGCTTACAAATACATTGCTGTCGCTAGACAACCCTCACCCATCTGCCTTCGGCATCTTCCCTCTCCCTCGTATGTTTGCTTTGGATATAGAAATCAGGCAAAAAGTCAGAATTTTATCAAAGATGAAAAGAGAAAGGGATGGGAGCCGATTCCTCCCTAAGCAGCTGTAAAGGTATGCTGACCTTTAGA
>JAOQAO010000139.1 GCA_025963485.1 Bacteroidota bacterium
ATAGTCTTTGCAAATAAGTGGCGGAGAGAGGGGGATTCGAACCCCCGATACGTTGCCGTATACACGCTTTCCAAGCGAGCTCGATAAACCACTCTGACATCTCTCCAAAAACGGACAGCGAATATAAGCTCTTTTCGCAGAATTAAAGCTGAAATACTTTCATGGCATTGGCAGACGTGACCTCTGCTACTTCGGCCAGGCTCAGACCCTTGATGCGGGCCACCTCATCGGCAATGATCCGGATGTAGGATGACTCATTTCTTTTGCCTCTGTATGGCACTGGGGTGAGGTAGGGTGCGTCTGTCTCCAAGACGATATGTGACAGGTCTATCTCTTTTAGCAGTTCCTGCAGGCCGGAGTTCTTGTATGTCGCCACACCACCGATACCAAGATAGAAGCCCAGCTTGATGATCTCATTCGCTTCCTCAGCCGAACCACTAAAACAATGAAATATTCCATTGACCTTGCCCTTGTATTTCTTCACCACTTCTATGCAATCATAGGTTGACTTCCGTGAATGTATCACTATCGGCAAGCCTTTTTCTATAGCCCACTGTATCTGCGTGTCAAATGCCTCAAACTGCTGTTCTTTATACGTCACGTCCCAATAGAAATCCAATCCGATCTCGCCTATGGCATAATACTTAGTGCCATTATTAAGATAGTTCCAAGCTGTTTCCAGTTCCTGTTTATAGTTTTCATTGATGCTGCAAGGATGAACGCCCATCGTCGGATAAATAGTAGGAAGATGACTACCCGCAGCCGGTGGTGAAGCGCTATTGGCGAGCTTCAAGAGTCGGTCATGAGTTTCGTGGTCTATAGCCGGGAGGAATATTTTCTCTATGCCGCTATGGTAGGCGCGTTGGAGTACTTTGTCTATATCACTATCAAACTGGTCGCCGTAGAGGTGGGCATGCGTATCTATCAATAACATGCCGCAAAGAAAGTATCAATCCGGCAAAGTTTCAAACTTATAGCCGAGGCTGCTATAATGCTCCAGTACCTGCGGGAGTGCAAAGAGCATCTTATCCATAGCCTTCAGGCTGTCGTGAAAAACAATAATAGAGCCCGATACAGTGTTTTTGAGGACATTCTCCAGTACCTGTTCTTTGGTCACCTTCAGGTCAAAATCAAAAGAAAGCACATCCCACATGACTATCTGATATAGCTTTTTGAGCTTATTGTATTGGGTCAGGGTTAGCTTGCCATATGGGGGACGGAAAAATTTCGGCAGGGCATATATATCTTCTATATCAGCTTTAGGTGCTTTCATCACCAGGCTATGCGTATGGTTTGCTTCGGCAAAAGCTATTTCCACAGACTCTAGTTCCTCAGCACAGTGCTCGATATTTTCAAAATAAGCCTCATTCTGCACCTGCCAGCCATTGAGGTGGTCATATGTATGGTTTCCGATGGTATGACCTTCGGCTATGATCCTGTGGTATATATCAGGATTTGCAGCTACATTTTTGCCGATGCAGAAAAAAGAAGCCTTGGCATTATACTTTTTGAGCTCATCCAGTACCTGTGGCGTGGCCTCCGCTATAGGGCCATCATCGAATGTGAGGTAGAGCTTCTTTTCGCGGGTGCGAACCTTCCACAATGCTGCGGGAAATAACCGCCTTGCGGCCTTTGGGGTTTTGACTATAGACAGATTATCAAACATTTACCGGTTTTATTCAAATATCCTTACCATTGACATAAAAGAACAACAATGGTTTAATATCCGAGTCATAAATAAAGCAATAAACGGTGTCTTTCACATTTATTTTGTGGCCACCGTGATATTATATGAAAGATAGAAATGTATCAGTGAAATGCATTCATTATCCGCCATTTCCATTATTTGCACTAATTTTCGGCCATCATGAGTGAAAGAAGAGTCAGGGTGCGATTCGCACCATCGCCGACCGGAGGCCTCCATATAGGAGGCGTGCGTACGGCATTGTTCAATTATCTATTGGCAAAAAAACATGGAGGTGATTTCATTCTCCGTATAGAAGATACAGATCAGAACCGCTTCGTAGAAGGCGCTGAGAAATATATCATCGAGTCGCTGAAATGGTGCGGCATCGAGCCAAATGAAGGAGTAGGCTTCGGCGATGGAGCACATGCACCATACCGTCAGAGCGAGCGCAAGCCTATGTACAGGCAATACGCTGAGCAGCTAGTGGCATCTGATCATGCCTATTATGCATTCGATACAGAAGAGGAACTTGAAAAATGGCGCGAAGATATGAAGGCCCAGGGCGTGCCTTCTCCGCAGTATAGCGCCGTGACGCGCCAGTACCTGGCTAACTCTACATCGCTATCTGCCGACGAAGTAAAACTAAGACTGGAGCGCGGAGATAAATATGTCATCCGTTTCAAAATGCCGCGCAATGAGGATGTGAAATTTCACGACCTGATACGCGGCTGGGTCACGTTCAATACTTCGCAGCTCGATGACAAGGTCCTGCTCAAACATGATGGCATGCCTACGTACCACCTCGCACACGTCGTAGATGATACACTGATGGAGATCTCCCATGCTATACGTGGTGAAGAGTGGCTACCCTCTGCTCCGTTGCATGTATTATGTTTCCGCGCGCTGGGATGGGAGGCTACGATGCCTCAGTATGCTCACCTGCCGTTGATATTGAAGCCAGACGGCAATGGCAAACTCAGCAAACGCGATGGTGACAGATTGGGATTCCCGTCTTTCCCGCTGACGTGGAAAGCATTTAACAAAGAAACTAATCAGGAGGAAACTGCTACGGGTTATCGCGAGTCAGGATTTTTCCCTGATGCATTTATCAATTTCCTTTCTCTCATCGGCTGGCATCCGGGCGGTGACAAAGAGATGATGGATATGGACGAGCTTATCTCCTCATTCTCTCTCGAGAAAGTACACAAAGGCGGAGCCAAGTTCGATTATGAAAAAGCAAAATGGTTTAACCAGCAATACCTCAAGTCGAAACCGAATGAAGAACTCGCAGCTGCGATCAAAGACAAAATAACTGCGGCAGGGTTTACGTTAAGTGATGAGAAGCTGGCAGAATATTGCGGGCTGATGAAAGAGCGTTCGACCTTCCTCAATGATCTCGTACCTATCGGAAGCTTCTTATATCAGGACGTGCTGAACTATGACAATGAGACCATCAAAAAGAAGTGGAAACCTGAAATAAAAGCGAAATGGGATGAATATATCGCAGGCAAAGACCTGTCGACGATCAGTCCCGATGTGATGATGAATGAGTATATTGCTTTCTCAGGACTCAAGACGGGAGAGATCATGCCTATGCTCAGAGTGGCATTGGCAGGAGTTTTGCAGGGTCCGCCGGTGGTGGATATGGCCAAATTTCTGGGCTCAAAAGGGGCTGCGGAGCGCCTGAAAAAATCTTTTGAATATTTTGAAACGGTGCATTAAATTTATAGGGTGAAAGAACAGCCAAAATATTTGTTGAAAATTTATTGGTAGTTTTAAAACACTCTTATTTATTTGCCGTACTGATTGGAATTGAAATTAAAAACTTAAACTAACTCACATGCCACGCAAAAAAAGCGCTGAGGACGATGAACTCCTTGACCCAAAAAAGAAGTCAAAGAAAGATATCAATGACGATGATGAAGATGATGCCATAGATGATGAAGAAGATGTGGATCTGGATGCTTCTGAGAAGGAGTTTGCAGAAGATGACTCTGAGCCATCTGAAGACGACATCAAGGATCTCGATCTCGAGGAATTTGAAGACCTGATAGACAATAAGTCTAAAGGCCGCAAGAGTGCACGCAAGAATGACGACGATGACGATGACGACTCTTTTGACGACCTCGGGGAGGAAGAAGAGTTGGATGATTTCGGCGGCGGTGGCGGCTTCGATGACGACTTTTAAGATATCATAGATATAGAGGCATACAGCTCATGCAGCTGTATGCCTTTTTTATTCGTACGATTTTATATCAAAAACAACTTTATGTCACGTCCCATCAGAGTGCTGGTAGCTAAGGTAGGCCTCGATGGCCACGACCGCGGAGCCAAGGTGATCGCTTCTGCCCTGCGCGATGCAGGCATGGAGGTCATCTATACCGGCCTGCGCCAGACACCTGAGATGGTGGTCAATGCCGCCCTCCAGGAAGATGTAGACGCGATAGGCATTAGTATCCTGTCAGGTGCGCACAATACGGTATTCCCCAAAGTGCTCAACCTCATGAAGGAAAGAGGCATGAATGACGTCCTCCTCACAGGTGGCGGCATCATCCCTGACGATGATATGCAGGCGCTCAAAGCCTCAGGCTGCGGAGAGATGTTCCCTCCCGGCACTCCGACTGCTCAAATAGCTGAATATATACGCGGCTGGGTGAAAGAGCATAGAAGCTTCTGATCCTCTCCCAAACTATCCTAATATTAGACTTGGTCCGCATTTGGAAGCGCCTGTCCGCGGGCTTTTTCGTATTATTGCGGCAATTATGCATTATTTATCAGTAGAGAACCTCTCTAAATCCTTTGGCGCGAAGCCGCTTTTCAATAATATATCGCTCAATGTGTCTGAAGGCGACAAGGTCGGCCTCATAGCCAAAAACGGCGCAGGCAAGAGCACCATGCTCAACATCATAGCCGGCAAGGACACTGCCGAAGGAGGTAAAATATGGGTGCATAAGGATGTCAAGGTCTGCTTTCTCGATCAGGATCCGCAGTTTGATATGGACAAGACTGTGATCGAAAACATATTTGATCACAAGCATCCGGTGATAGATGTGGTCAAGGCATACGAAGCACTGATAGCAGAAGAAGACCCGGACGGCGATGTCCTCACCGATGTCATGGGAAAAATGGACGAACTCAACGCATGGGACTTTGAGAATAAAGTACATCAGATCCTTGGACGACTCAAGATAGGTACGCTCACTCACAAGGCATCAAAACTGTCAGGGGGACAGAAGAAACGACTTGCTCTCGCCAAGACATTGATAGATGTCGAGTTTGATGCGAGCCGCAAGCTGCTCATACTCGATGAGCCTACCAATCACTTGGATTTCGACATGATAGAGTGGCTGGAAAATTTCCTCTCGGATGCGAAGATCACGCTGGTACTCGTCACGCACGACAGGTACTTCCTCGACTCTGTCTGCAATGAGATCATGGAGCTGACGCCGACTGAGCTGTATACTTATACAGGAGACTACGAGTACTTTCTGGAGAAAAAAGCGGAACGCGAATCAGCAGAAGGAGCAAGCGTCGATAAAGCGCGTAACCTGATGCGCAAAGAACTCGAGTGGATGCGCAAACAACCTAAGGCGCGTACGACCAAATCCAAATCGCGTATAGATGCCTTCTATGACCTGCAAACAAAAGCGGCAGGCCGGACCAAGGAGCAGGAACTATTGCTCAATGTAAAGATGTCACGCCTCGGTGGCAAGATACTGGAGCTAAAAAAAGTAAGCAAGTCATATGGCGATAAGAAGATCCTCAACGGCTTTGATTATACATTCAAAAGAGGGGATCGCATAGGTATCATCGGAGAGAATGGCGTGGGAAAAACCACCTTTCTCAACATCCTGCTCGGACAGGAAAAGATAGACTCAGGCAAAGTCAATGTAGGGGATACTATTGTATTCGGCTACTTCGACCAGAAGGGCCTGCAGTGGAAAGACGACAAGCGCGTGATAGAATTTGTCAAGGATGTAGCGGAGTTTTTCCCACTGGCCAATGGCGATAAGGTATCGGCGACCAAGTTCCTTGAGTTATTCCAGTTCACCCCAGAGCAGCAGTTTACGTTTATCTCGAAGCTCAGTGGCGGGGAGAAAAAACGCTTGCAGTTGCTTTCGATCCTCTTTACCAACCCCAACTTCCTCATACTCGATGAGCCTACCAATGACCTTGACCTGATCACGCTGCAGGTACTGGAAGATTTCCTCCAGTCATACCAGGGCTGTGTGATCATCGTATCGCACGACAGGTATTTCATGGATAAACTGGTCGATCATTTGTTTGTATTTGAAGGAGAAGGTAACATACGCGACTTCCCGGGCAACTATACATTGTACCGCTTTTATAAAGATGAAGAGAAACGTACTGGTGTTTTCAATCAGGAGTCCAAGTCCTCCTTTCTCAATGCGGAGCCGGAGGTGAAAGAAGAAAAACCTGTGGTCAAAACCGAAAGCGCTCCCAGCAAAAAAATGACCTTCAAAGAAAAGTTTGAGTTTGAAGCTTTGGAAAAGGACCTGCCTGCGCTGACATCCGAGAGGAATACACTCAATGAAAAAATAGCATCGGATGCTCTGCCTTACGAGGAGCTGGAAAAACTCTTAAAGCGGATCGCCGAGGTGACTGATCTCCTGGAGCAAAAAGAACTGCGCTGGCTGGAGCTGAGCGAGAAAACCCAATAACGACTTTCCCAAATCAAAAACAGCGCTAAGTTTACACTTGCGCTGTTTAAGAAAAAAAACCCGTTTATCTTTTGACTATTTAGTCACTATTATTTTTCCTGTGAAGGTCGCATTGGCCTGTGAAACGATATGGACCATATAGATGCCTGCTGGCAGGTCGAGTCCTTGTATCTCATAGTGCGCATCCTGTGCCTCCGTATTATAGACTACCTGGCCCATCTCGTTTGTGATCGCGATCTGTTTGATATTGTCATCTGATCCTTTCAGTGAGACGTTGAGGCCCTTGCCGCTATTGAGCGGGTTTGGATAGATATTCATCACAGTAGTTACGGCAGCATGGTTCTGTTCTGTACCGAAATCCACCACAACTATATTGGAATACTCAAACTTTCCGTCAAAGTCCACTTGTTTCAGCCTGTAGTAGTTAGCTCCAGTGACCGGATTCTCATCTACCATAGAGTAGTCGATCCTCTCGTTGGTATTTCCATTGCCTTTCACTTCACCTATTTTCTCCCAGTTGCTGCCATCAGTTGATCTTTCTATATCAAAGTGGTCATTATTGATCTCAGAGGCTGTAGACCAGTCGAGCTTTGTTGTTTCGTTATACTTCTCACCGGTGAATGACAGCAATTGCACAGGAAGCGTACCGGTCCAGTTGAGTGTATATGTAGTAGGTGCCGGATCCACTTTGCCCGCTGCATCTGTAGTGGCATAGTTGAAGGTCATGGTGTTAGAAGCTATCCCGTTGAACCTGATGATAAATTTAGTCGGATCCACGTTGGTGATCACAGTGTATCCTGTTATCTCCTCATATGCCTGCTGTATACCATCTCCATTTGCATCATAGAATAACCTGTTGCCATTGAGGCCTGTGAGGCTGGTGATAGTAAATGTGCTACCCGCTCCGAACGTACCATCTTCAGGATCCGATCCACCAAACATTCCCAGTCCATTGGCAGGAGTGATCGACTTAGTCGAATTGAGGTGTGGCTTCGCTATTGTATAGCTCCTCGGCGATGACGCTGGCAGCTGATCATATCCCAACAAGAGATTGCTCAGGTTCTTGATGTCTACAGACACCGGTATCTGATTTGCTGTACTGTATGTACCTGTACCTGCATTGTTATTCGTACCATACTGGGATTTAGTACCTACCCAGTTGGTCGGCCATGATACAGCCGGAGTCGCGGCTCCTATCGATGGATTAGTAGTGCTCGGAGTGATGACCATGCCTGTCGTATAGGCCGGTACCGAATTGAATGTAAATGCACCATTAGCGGCTGCCACACTCTTGTCCAGTACTATATTGCCGCTGCTTGAAAGTATAGCGTATACTGTCTGTCCGCGGTTGCTTGTGATCTCTACGCCATCCTTGACACCATTGCCATTGGCATCATCCAGCAGGTTTCCTGTCAGGTTGACCAGACAGTTGCTCACTACCACTCTGACTGCAGAGTCTGTTTCGCATCCGTTAGCATATACAGCGTACACTCTATAGTATCCCGAGTCTGCATAACCGACTGAAGCCACAGTCGGATTCTGGACGGCAGATGTGTATCCGTTAGGACCGGTCCATGAATATGAAGGTGCAGTGCCTGTAGCGTTGAGTGTCATCGGTCCACGGGCACATACCGGTGTCGGAGTAGCAGTAGGTACCGGTGTCGGTACACCTACACATGGTATTTTATAGTCTTCTACTTCGCCTGATTTAGCCATTCCTCCCGGAGTTGCCAGTTCAGTACTGTCATTGGCGATCCTGAACCTTGCAAAAGTATATGTCTGTGAAGCAGAGAAAGTAGAAACTGTAAATGTCATGCTGACCACTTGTGAGATGGCGCTGCTAGGCACATTCACTGATTTCCTTTCAGAGGCCTCGAATACTCCGTTTTTATTGAAATCTATCCATCCTGCTACGGTAGCCAGTGCACCGGTGTTATTAAATGCAGTGATCGATACAGTATAAGTATTGCAATTTGCACATACTACAGGGAAGCTTATACCATCGTCCATTGCATCAGCATTGGCCGTGGCATTCGGCTGTCCGTCTGCATCGCAGGTCACACCAGCTCCCAGATACAGAGTACCCGTAGAAGAGTGATATGGTCCGCCTGATGCTATCAGGGTGCCGTAAGAATTCGGAGCATCGCCGTAGTCGAAGCTGCTACCCACTGATACATCATCCAGGAAGTTTCCGATAGAGTTATTGCCACCGTATGAGCCTACTGCTACAAACTCCAGACGTGTGATATACTGGCCAGCAGGTACAGTATAGAATCCTGTATGTGTACCCCATGCAGTGTTGCCATCGATCACTGTCCTCTGCAATACTGTAGACTGCGGCGTACCGATACGCATCTCGGCTGTATCACTTCCGGAGCGGCCTCTGTGCGAGAAGCTCCACTTCAGGATAGTACCAGGTGTGGTGTAGACGTCCTGATAGAGTGATCCGAAGAGGTTAGCCTCCAACTCGACAAAGTAAGTACCGCCATGTGAAGGTGTACCGTTGAAACCAGACTGCCAGACTTCAATCTTGCCGTCAGTAGCATTGGTACGCCAGTATGGGAGATTCCAGTCATCAGTGATGATGTAAGTGCCAGGTGCTGGTCCCATCTCGAATCCGGGATTCTGGAATCCATTGGTACACGCCGCCACCAGTGGTGCTGTGACATATATCTCATAGTCTTCCACTTCTCCGTTTGTAGCCAGTCCCGTAGCGGCTGTCACATCTGCGATGCCTGTGGCAAAACGGAACCTCATCGATGTAGGACCATATTGTACTGAGTCAGATACGCTGAATGTGACCGTATTGCTTCCGGCTACCAGCGGTATATTCTGTATCGCATATTCGCTGCCGCCGCCATAAGTACCATCCTGATTGAAATCAGCCCAAACATTCAGGTAGCCTGCTGTGCTCGCTACGACGGTGATAGAGTTGCTTCCCATTGTCACGATGTTGACGGAGGTAGGTACGCCTGGATTGAAGGTCACGCCATCTTCATCTGCTACACCGATAGTATCATCACCCGCTGCATTCACAGATGGTACAGCATCCAGCTCACCATCTATGAGTGATCCCAGGTATACGCCAGCTACGATCATGTGAGCAGCACCACCGGCGGCATTAGTAGTAGCTACATACATGGCATCACCATAGTCTATATTGGCCTTGTATCCGATAGTAAATATACAGCCGTCTTTAAGGTTCGCATTGAAGGTAGTGGTAGTACCTGATGTAGATGAGAGAGCTTTGTAAGTCTCATATACACCGTTGGCATCTGAGTCTATCAGGAGGTATGGAGTCATAGACGCCGCGATAGGTGCGTAGAATCCGAACGCTGTAGACACTCTGTCGAATACATAGTTTGCAGCAGTCCTCGTACCTGTCTGAGATACCCTCCATTTCCTCGCCAGTTTTGCATTGATGCTATTAGGCAGGCCCACAGCAGCACTGACAGAATTGGCCCCTGCGTCATCACTGACCACGAGATATGAATAAGCGGTCAGGCCGCTGGCACTGTTGATAGACAGTATACTTGTATTGATACTTACAGACTGTATCTGGCTCAGTGCAGTCACAGGCTCTTTGCCTACACCGAAAATGTTATTCTTGTATGCGCCGTTAGTAGCCGCATTCCAGTATATGGTTCCATTACTTTCTATATAGTTTTGAGGAGTGGTCTGGTCCAGAGTGAAGCCATACTTGATAGCCAGGTAGCTTTCGATCTGTGATCTTTCTGCATTGGTCACCTGCCTGTTGAAGAGGGCTATTTCCGCTACTTGTCCGTTGAGGTATGAGCCAAATGTTGCTGCACCTATACGCTCGCCTACCGTATATCTTGATGAGCCAAAAGCAGCTGCTGCATAAGTACCCAGCGTTTGTGCACGTCCTTCGACAAAGAACGAGTCCTTAGTGGCAGCAAAGATAGAAGAAGACATGTGGTAATTATCCAGAGCATTTGCACTGGTATAGCCACCTTCCACAGTGCTGTTGCGCTGTGAGTAGATCGCGCCGCTTCCGCGGGCAAAGAGGTTGGCACTGGTTGTATTGTTTGAGTCAATGGCACCGGTAGCAGCTATAGAGAATATACCTGCTGATAAAGGCGAAGTTGAATTTGCTTTCGACACTACGAATGCAGATACATTAGTTGAAGTGATCGGAGATAGGAATGTACCGCGCAGACCACCTGTACCTATGAAATTCACAGCAGGGTGAGCGTTCAGACCGGCAGCCACCAGGGTCGGCGCTGTACCATTGATACCTGTCACGTCATTATTGAGCTGGCTGGCGTCATACCATCCTGTCACAGTAGTACCTGTAGCGATCACACTATCTCCATAGAGCCACAGTGCTGTATTGCTACCGAGGCCGCCCGGAGCTGCATAGTTGAGTACCACGGCAGTATTACCAGTCGCAGTACATCCCTTGCTGTCAGTGACAGTCAGGTAGTAGATACCACCATTGCTTACCGCTGCGCTAGCTATAATAGGATTGGCCGCTACCGAGGTCATTGCTGACGGGCCAGTCCACGAGTATGTATATCCGGGTGTGCCGGCAGCCGGATTGGATGTGAGATTGATCGGAGTGCTGAGCATCACCGGCGAGTTGGAACTAGGAGCGGCTGTAGGCAGCGGATATACCGTAGCGGTATCAGCCTTGACCACAAAACATCCTGACGCATTACTTACGACGACATTATAATAGGTAGTAGCTGCCGGACTGACTGTGATAGATGGGGTTGTAGCTCCGGTGCTCCATGTATATGAGGTACCACCACCCGCTGTAAGCGTGATCGATGTGCCCAAACATGCAGCGCCAGTCGTTGCAGTCGCTGTTGGTTTAGCAGCTGTCGTAGCTACTGCACTGGCTGTAGCCGTACATGTCGCTGCATTGGTCACTGTCACAGTATATGTACCAGCAGCAACTACAGAGTTATTGGCCGTAGCTGTACCATTGCTCCAAAGATAGCTCGTACCACCAGATGCTGTCAATACAGCCGGACTGGTAGGCGTGCCTGTACAGATCACACCACCGGTAGCCGATGGGGTAGGCAGGGCATTTACAGTCACCGTAGTAGACGCACTGGCAGAACATCCGCCAGCATTGCGCACAGTGACAGTATATGTAGTAGTAGAGGCCGGTGACTGGGTGATACTGGCTGTAAGGGCACCAGTACTCCATGTATAGCTCACACCTCCCGTACCCGTCAGCGTAGCTGACTGTCCCACGCACCTGGTAGGGGTCGGATTGGTGATACCCGGTGTAGGCAATGCAGCCGCTGTGACTGATGATGAGGCTGTAGCAGTACATCCTGATGCATTGCTGACGGTCACTGTATATGTACCTATAGTGGTCACGGATATGCTCGCTGTAGTCTCGGTGGTGCTCCACAGGTATCCGGTACCTCCTGATGCGGTGATCACTGCCGGTACTCCGGAGCATGTCACACCATTGGTAGCAGATGCCGTAGGGTTAGCGACGGCAGTGATGGTACCGCTGGCAGTAGCTGTACAGCTTCCCATATTGGTAGCGGTCACAGTATATGTACCTGCTACAGATTTCGTGATACTGGCAGTGGTCTCGCCGCTGCTCCATGTATATATTGAACCACCGCTTGCGGTGATAGTAGCCGTGCCTCCAGGGCACAAATCAGCATTGGTAGCGCTCGGCGCAGGCAGGGCATTGACAGTGATTATACCTGTAGCAGTAGCCGTACATCCCAGTGGGTTGGTCACTGTGACACTATATACACCAGCTGTCAGTGAGCATATAGTATCTGTCGTGCTGCCTGTGCTCCATACATATGTACCACCACCAGTGGCGGTCATTGTGGCTATAGTACCTGCGCATACTGCAGGATTGGTAGTCGTAGGAGCTGGATTCGATACTGTGATCGTGCCGCTCGCTGCAGCTGTACATAAAGCCGCATTGGTGACAGTCACTGTATATGTAGTAGTAGAAGCCGGTGACTGGGTGATGCTGGCAGTGCTGGCACCAGTGCTCCACGCGTATGTACCTCCGCCTGATGCGGTGATCGTAGCCGTTGCGCTGAAGCAACTTGTCGCATTGGTAGATGAAGGAGTAGGATTGGCATTGACGGTGACAGACCTGTTCACAGATGCTGTACAGCCGCCTACGGCTCCTGTCACGGTCACTGTATATGTACCTGATGTAGTCGCTGAGATGGCTGCTGTGGTCGCACCTGTGCTCCATGTATATGTGCCTCCACCCGATGCTGTCAGTGTCACGCTACCTCCTGCACAGAATGTAGTAGGACCTGATGGCGTGATGACCGGAGTCGGCGTAGTATTGACAGTGACTGACCGGCTGGCTGAGGCAGTACACAGTGCGGCATTGGTGACAGTCACTGTATATGTACCTGTAGATCCCACTGTGATAGCAGCTGTAGATGCACCGGTGCTCCATGAATAAGTACCTCCGCCTGATGCGGTCAGCGTCACGGTAGCCGGTGTACATATAGTAGTAGGCCCTGATGGAGTAATGACTGGTGAAGGAAGTGCATTGACAGTTACAGCCCTGCTGGCAGAAGCTGTACAGCCGCCTACCGGGTTTGTGACTGTCACTGTATAGGTAGCAGATGTAGTAGCTGTGATGGTCGCTGTAGTAGCACCACCATTGCTCCATACATAAGTTCCTCCGCCGGCTGCTGTCAGATCGACACTACCTCCTGAGCAGAATGTAGTAGGGCCTGATGGCGTGACCGATGCTGTTGGCGTTGTATTGACAGTGACTGACTGGCTGGCTGAGGCAGTACATCCGCCTACAGCAGATGTGACAGTCACAGTATATGTTCCAGTACTATTCACGATGATAGCTGCAGTAGTAGCTCCAGTGCTCCAGAGGTATGTGCCACCTCCTGATGCAGTCAGCGTGACCGTAGCAGGAGTGCATATAGTAGTAGCACCCGATGGGGTGATGACTGGTGAAGGAGTAATATTAGCAGTCACCGGCTCTACATCAGATGCTGTACATCCCTGAGCACTGGTCACTGTCACAGTGTAGTTGGCCGTCGAGCTGGCGGTGATAGCTGCAGTAGTAGCGGTGGTACTCCAGAGATAGCTACCAGCGCTGCCAGATGCTGTGAGCACTACGCTGGACGGAGTACAGAATGTAGTCGGACCTCCGGGTGTGATCGTCACGGTAGGCACTGTCATCGTAATATTAGCGGTCAGAGGCGATGCGAGATTAAATATCTCGCAAGGCTGTGTACCATTAAATGAGAATACAGTATAGTATACATTTTGCCCGCAGCTAGACGCCGGTAAAATGTCAGTGAAGCTCTTGGCTCCGGCAGCTCCTGTCAATACAGCTTCTACTGTAGAAGTACCTATTGTATTACCGACAGCGTAGAGCGTATTGTTTACCGGATTGTCACTTGGGGCAGAGCCTCCGATGTATCTTAATACCAGGTAACCATTGGCCCCTGCCGGTGCGGTGAAGCTCCCGGAAACAGTAAGGCCCGAAACCGGAACGGATAATGCGCTACCCTGGATACCCGGAGCAGTGACCGGGCCCGTAGCCCCGTTTATCATTCTTCCTCCAGTGGAAGGTACTGCACTTGTTAGTGTCAATCCTTTGCCATTTCCGTCAAATGTACCGACAGAAGTAGCATTTGTGATTGCTCCTATTTGCAATAGGTTACAATTAGCTCCCGAGCCAACGGCTTTGATAGTAGAAGGTACCAGGGCGGTACCATCGGTATAGGTACCGGTGATGGTCAGGGCGCCATCCAGAGTGATAGTGCTTTGATTGTTTACGCTACCATTTATGACCTGGGATGTGCCTGCAAAATTAATAATACCACCCACTTGGTTTGCGACAGAGGTCGCTGTCATATCTCCATAGTTATTAAAGATAAAACCGTTTTTTATGGTCATGCTGCCCAGAGTCGCGGTCGCACCGGCATCATTGGTAAGAGTGCCACTCGTGAAAGTAGGAGTACCTGATGGTGCAAAAGTAGCACCGGTAAAATTTTCAAATGTTCCAAGGCTTTGGGTAAATGCCGAAGTAACATTACCATAATTATCTACGTTGCCCGTTGCGCTATTGATTATAAGAGAGCCTGTGATAGCATTATTATTAGTGAGTTGACCGCCAGTGGTGACAGTCACAGCATTACTAAGCGTTCCCTGATTACTAAATGTGCTTTTGATGGAGACTGTATTACTCATAGTAGCGCCGGTGGAATTCGTGAAGATTCCGCCATTTTGTACAAGTGCTCCGGTAAAAGAACTGTTATTTGTAGCTGTTCCTCCGGCCTGAGTCACTGTAGAAGAGACAGTACCGTTGTTTGTAAAGGTGCTGCCTGCGTTTACGGTAGTAGCGCCTGACAAAATATTATTATTAGTAAAAGTACCGCTCAGGACCAGAGGTCCTGAGAAGGTGGCGTTATTTGTGCAAATACTGCCCGCATTCTGGGTCAGCGTACCGGAGTACAAACCGTTATTATTAAATGTAAAGCCGTTTAGGAGAGTAAAGCTTTTATTGGATGTTCCGTAGTTATTTATAGTACCCGAACCGGAAATGGAAATGGTCGCACCGTTCCAGTTTGTAGCAGAGCTGATACAGAGTGTACCGCCATTCACAGTTATGGTACCGGTATAGGTACCACTGAAAGTAAGGCACTTAAATTGTCCTGCGCTTACAGTTATACTGCTGTTGGTACTGGTGGTACCATTGGTACAGGTGGAGCATTGCGCAGAGCTCGATTGGATCGCCGAGACAGCGAGCAGCAATGTCAGTATCACTGACAAGCATATCCGCGCTATGGCGGATATCGGCTTTGCTTGATTTATGTAATAATTTTTCATCTTAACAACGGGTTTTTTGTTTTGTATACGATACAAGTCGTACATTGTTTCACTACAGACACTTAAAGACCCCGGTTTTACACGCATTGATATTCAATTGTTTACCAAATCCGCACAAAAAAGGATTCGGGGCTATATGACGTATACGTAAGAGCCGCACAAAAGCTACGTTTGTGAGGATAATTCTGAAGCCAGAGAAAATAATTTCCTGAATAAGTGATATACTTGAGCTACGATATGCTCAAGTCATACTATCAGAAAGAGCACGCCGAAGCGGGCTGCGATGAGGCAGGCAGGGGATGCCTGGCCGGGCCGGTATATGCAGCTGCGGTCATATTGCCACAGCGGTATCGTCACAAAGTGCTGACAGACTCCAAGCTACTCACAGAGCAAGTGCGTACGGAACTGCGTAAAGACATCGAACGAAACGCCATCGCCTATGCTGTGACAGCAGTAGACAATCATCGCATCGATGAGATCAATATCCTTCAGGCCTCTATATCGGCCATGCATCTGTCACTGGATAAACTCAATAAGGGATTTGGGTTTA
>JAOQAO010000170.1 GCA_025963485.1 Bacteroidota bacterium
TCCGGAATGTTGCCATTGATCTCTTTGTTGGAAAAAGTAATGATGGTATTGTCTCCTGAGAGTTCATTCATTTGCATCTTAACCGCAGAGTAGTCTTTCTTGTCAATATAGATGACGATGCTCTCAAAGAACTCCTTCAGCCCCTTACTGGTAGGTTTCATATCGAGGCGCAGTTGTTGTGCATTCTCAGACATTTTGACCTGGAAGTTGGTATTGTTTAGCGCCGACCCCTGTACGCAGTCTACGATGATACTATTGACCTGCTGGAATATTTTGGTCTTATGCATGTCCATCTGCGTCGTCTTTGCGTCGTCTTTGATGGTAGCCTTGCCATTATTCATGATCAGCAAATATTTGAAGGGCTGCTTATATTCCAGCCGCACCATGTTCTTCTGCTTGAAGTAGAAGACACCTTTGGATGTCACTTTCTCGGCCAGCATGCTCAGGTTCTTTTCCTGTACGAAATCGCTTTTGATCGATGTGGTGCCTTTCGATACTTCTGCGAATTTTTTACGCACTGCGCCTTCGTCTTTCACTGGCGTGAAAGCCTGTGCCTGACTAGCCAAGCTCACCAAAGAGAATAGAATGATAAGGAGATTATTTTTCATATGGCTGGATACCCAATAATTGGTCCAAAGGTATGATTTCAAAACCTTTTGCCCTGGCATTTTTGATAAATTGGGACAATACATTTGCCGTTTGAAGACCCGCTTCGTGAAATAAAATAACATCTCCATTCGATACCGTATTGAGCTTTTGGAGGAGTTTATCAGATGAGGCGATGACTGTATCATAGCTTCTCAGGCTCCATCCGATGCTATACATTCCGGAGCGTTTGATACCCGATGCGACCATCGGATCCGTCACGCCAAATGGCGGGCGGAACAGTAACGGCCTCTTATGAATGACTGATCTTATTGCCTCGCTGCATTTTTGTATCTCTTTGGCTATAGCGCCACTGCTCTGTAGCGGGAAAGTGGTTTTATGCCCAAAACTATGATTCCCTATGAGATGCCCTTCTGCTTGTATGCGGGAAAGGGTGCTTTCATTGCTTTTTATGCGCTGGCCTATGCAAAAGAAGGTCGCTGGGACTTTCTCCACCTTAAGTATATCCAACACTTTGGCTGTATGATCATTGGGTCCATCGTCAAATGTGATAGCTATCTGCGGCTTATTGCGATCCCCGCTGCAATAGGAATGTGTGAAATAATTAAGCTGTATAAAATAGGAGCCTATCGATGATACGAGAAGGTAAAGGAATATCGGTATAGCGTACCAATACCAGCCGATAGCGTGCACGGTATTCAAAAAAAATAAGCACATGAGCGCAACGAAAAAAATTACGTTAGTCGCAATGTGCTTATTCAAACGGGATAAGTTTAATTATTTATCGCTTTATTGCTTGAGCGGGCTCGCAGTGACTTTGATGAAATTGCCCTTCAGATCAAAAAGCAGTTGCTTGCCGCTTACCTTAGCATAGAACCTTGAGTCAAGGCCATTTGGGAAATCTATCCTGCCAGCCTCTGACACCTGGGCTCCGGCATAGTTTGAAGTGATATATGTAGCAGCGGCAGCTGGCAGGCCAGTAGCACCTACTTTAACGATAGTCTGTATCAGGTGGCCTTTCAGATCGATATAGCCGATCGTTTGGGCTCCGCTCACAGTGAAATTTGGCTGATAATAACCAGCTTCCTCAGTCCATGTCACATTTGACACATTAGGATACTGCGTGCGGAATCCTTCCACTACCTGCTGAGGCACAGCAGAAGTCGCTACTGCAGTTTGAGCAAATGCCGAAATGCTAACGGCTGCGGCAAAACCTATAGAGAGCAATTTTTTCATCATGATCGTTTATTTAGTTGTTCAAATTTAATCAGAATTTTCTTAAAAATGGAATAGAAGGAATAGCCGGGTATTCCCATGCGCCTCCTGTTATTCCCCATCTACCAAAGCCAGATCTATCTTGCGCTCTTCCAGATTGGTACGCTTTAGTTTGACCCTTACCTTCTGCCCGATATCATAGACCTTACCACTGCGGCGAGCCTTGAGGCGAATATTGGATTCGTCAAATATAAAGTCATCATCGCCCATATCGTCCAGGGCGACCATTCCCTCACATTTGTTTTCTGTCATCTCTACGAATATCCCCCGTGCGATCACACCAGTGACTATACCATCAAATTCCTCGCCAACCTTATCTTCCAAAAACTCCACTTGCTTGTATTTAGTAGCCTCACGTTCGGCCTCCATGGCTTTGCGCTCCATTAGCGATGAGTTCCTGCAGGCTGCCTGCAGGTCTTCTACAGAGAGTGTATGCGGCCTGCCGGTGAGCTCCTCGTAGACGAGCCTGTGCACCAGTACATCGGGATAGCGGCGGATAGGAGAGGTGAAGTGCGTATAATAGTCCATAGCCAGTCCATAGTGGCCTATATTTTTGGTAGTGTATTCAGCCTTTGCCATAGAGCGGATGGCCAGATTCTCGAGTAGATTCTGCTCTGGGCGACCCTCGATCTTTTTGAGCATATTATTAAGCGTATTGGCGGTGGCCTTCGGATCTTCAAACTTAATGCCATAGCCGAAGCGGCTGGCTATGGTGGACAGCTGCTCCAGTTTGGACGGATCAGGTGCATCGTGCGTACGATAGACGAAAGGATAAGGCGTCGCACTGTTCTTTAGTTTGGCGCCATATCTAGCTATTGTCTCATTTGACAAAAGCATAAAGTCCTCTATCATCAGGTGCGCATCCTTGCGTGTTTTGAGGTAGATGCCTATTGGCTTACCCGCAATATCCAGCGTGAAGCGTACTTCGTCTTTTTCAAAGGCGATAGCGCCGTTTTTAAATCTTGCAGCACGTATATGCTTGGCTATTTTGTCCAGGATATGGATCTCCTTGACATGGTCGCCCTGTCCGGTCTCGATCACGTCCTGCACATCTTCATAGCTGAACCTGCGCCTGGAATGGATGACCGTCTTGCCTATAGTTGTATTAAGAACTTTGTAGTGCTTATCAAATTCAAATATAGTAGAGAAGGTCAGCTTGTCTTCGTTTGGCCTGAGCGAGCACAAGAAGTTTGACAACCTTTCAGGCAGCATCGGGCATACGCGGTCGGGCAGGTAGACAGATGTAGCGCGGCGTTCTGCTTCTTTGTCCAGTTCCGATCCTTGCTTGAGGTAGTGCGATACATCGGCGATGTGGACACCTACTTCATAGTTGCCATTCTCGAGTATCCGGAATGAGATCGCATCATCGAAATCTTTCGCATCTGCCGGGTCTATCGTGAATGTCAGGATATCCCTATAATCCAGGCGGTCCTTGATCTCCGCGGGTGGTATCAGGTCAGGTATCTTATTGAGTTCTGCCACTGCATCGAGCGGAAACTCTGTATGGAAGCCACTTTGTATGAGGATCATCTTCATGTCAAGATCATTGCGGGTCTTGTCGTTGATGATCTCCTCTATCTCGGCCATCGGGTGCTTGCCTTTTTCATTCCAGTAGAGGATACGGGCTATGACGCGGTCGCCATCCTGCGCGCCGTTGTACCTGTCACTGGCGATCCACAGTTTAGTACGGATACTACCTTCATCTGTTTTGACGAGGCCAAAGCCCTCATTCATTTCAAAGGTTCCCGCAAAGCTCTCCTGAGCCCTCTTGATGATCTTAGTGACTTGTCCCTCGGGACGGTTTTTGCTGCTGGATAGCATGCGCACCTGCACATGGTCGCCATTCATAGCGTGGTTGATAAATTTAGGCGGGATAAATATATCCTTGGACTCTCTCGGCGCGCCATCTACGAGCAGGTATCCTGCACCGCTTTTGGTCACGTCGATCTTGCCCGTCACGAGTATGCCTTTGAGGCCACCTTTGTCTGAGAATTTTGATTTGCGCTCATCTCCGCCGAATCCCCCACCAAAGCGCGAGCCTTCGATCATGATCTTGCCCTTAGGCAATACCTTGAGCATACCCTGTGACTCCAGGCGGTTGAGAGATGTGATGACTTGTTCGTTTGTTAGTTTGCCCAGTAGTACTGAGAATACTGATTGTACAGTGGCATTGACGCCCATTGATTTGACTGTTTCGAAGACGAGGTCTTGTATACCGCGCTTAGGTTTGTCCTTAGCACCCTGGTATTTATTTTTTGATGTGTGTAAGGGAGCGGGCTTGTGTGGGCCTTCCTTTTTTTTACGAGGAATGAATTGGCTCTTGCCGCCTCCTTTTGAATTACCTTTTGGCATATAAAATAGTTATGATTGTTCTCACTGAGCTTGTCAGGAGATTACTTTTGTTGTTATGTATGTATTAAAAAAATAAGTTGCACAGCGATTGTGCTGCTGTTTGATATTAAAGATATTTATCCTGACGGAGGGGATATTTATTTCTTGCCCACAATATGTGGATGGTGTGCTCAGTGTGTGGGAGAAGTCACTGACCGGGTGCAAATATAGGATATTTTATTTAATACAAGTTTCACCTATAGTAAAACCTATATTAAGAGTATAAAGAAAGAATGTGTGTAGCGGTGTTTGTAAGCTTACTTCACTGTCGTAGTACCGGTCTCGATGATCGAGTTGATCTCGATAGGCACTACCATATTCATCATTTCCAGCGTGCCTTTGAGGGGCATAGTGAGATTGGCAGAGGTACCAAGGCCGGTGGTCATATCGAGGTTGTAGTCTCCTGAGTAGCTGCCTTTGATATCTACCTTGACAGTCATTCCCTGCATCTCAAGGCTATCCTTTTTCATATTGATATTGGCCGACATGCCTATGGTCGCTGTGTTGCCTTTGACCTCTTTGAGTGTATAGACACTCTCTATCTCCATTGGGAAAATAGACTCCATGGTTTTTTTATTCTTCCAGGTATCGCCTTTTTTCACCGCGTGGTCAGGGAAGAAATCGTATGACGAAGAGTAGTTAGCTTCCATTTTCTTTTCATCAAATGTGGTGGCGAGCAGTTGTGCTGTCGTAGGTGATGCCCCTTTTGATAGCTCCTCGATAATCGCGTTCAAACCTTC
>JAOQAO010000174.1 GCA_025963485.1 Bacteroidota bacterium
ACAAGAATGAGATCATCGAGAGCCTGTATAAGACACTACATGTGCCTTTTGAAGTAGTATATCATGGTGCAGGTGTAAGGCCATCGACGAAATACAGGAGACCATTTATTGGTTTTCATCCGGATCAAGCGCACATTGGTATATTCAATGGTATGGGAACGAAAGGGATGTCGCTGGCGCCTTATTGGGCGGAGCATTTTGCGGAGCATATAGTGAATGGGAGTGCGCTGTCGGAAGAGGTGGATATCAAGAGCAGCATTGATGCTACGGCAAAATCTTAAGCCAACTTTTTAAGTCTTTATCAGATATGTCTGATTGTTCAGACTTATCATAAATTGAAAGCAGAAAAATTCTTGTTTTAGTTACCTGTACATGAGTAATCACTCTTGCCCCACCGGATTTCCCCTTTCCTTTTGATGTAATGGCAAGACGAATTTTGTAACATTCATTACCCAGTGGCGCACCTTGCTTGGGGTCTGTCATAAGAGAAGCTATAAGCTTCCTTGAATTCAGTTTTTAATGAAGGGAATTTTTTGATCAAACGCCTAAGCTGTTTATCAAATAGCGCAGTAACTTCTATATTATAACTCATTCAAAAGTCGCTCTGCTGATTTTAGCTTTACTTTTCCTTGTTTTGCCAAAGAAACCTCTTTCATTGCACCATGAAGGTCTTTCAAAAACTGTGCTTTAGTAGAACTAATAGTTTGAGTTTTGACAAAATCTAAATTATGGAGTAATTCCATTACGAAATCAGCTTTATTATCTTTTATGTCTAGTAGTACTTTCATTTTCTCTAAACCATCTATAGTACAAAACTAAATAAAAAAACTGCGAGCAGAGGAACAAAAGCTTTTGTATGTTTAATGCGGATATAAATAAATGACAGTAGAGGAACTAAAAATAGTATACGAGGACAACCACATCATCGCGGTCAATAAGCCGTCGGGGATGCTCGTGCAGGGAGATAAGACGGGGGATGAAACGCTGGGAGATGTGGTGAAGCAGTATATCAAAGCGAAGTACAATAAGGCCGGGGAAGTGTTTCTAGGAGTGGTGCACAGGATAGACCGGCCCGTGAGTGGTGTGGTGCTGTATGCCCGTACTACGAAGGCGCTGCAGCGACTCAATGAAATGTTCAAGAGCCGGGAGATACAGAAGACCTACTGGGCTATCGTACAGAACAGGCCGGCACAAGAAGAGGGCCTTCTAGTGAACTGGCTAAAGAAGAATGAAGCCAAGAACATGTCGAGTGTCTATAAGGAGGGCACGACAGGTGCGCTGAAGTGTGAACTCGAATACAAAATGATCGGTGAGTCGGAGAACTACTTTCTCCTCGAAATAAATCCGCATACAGGCCGGCACCATCAGATACGTGTACAACTATCCAATATGGGTAGCCCTATCAAGGGCGATCTGAAGTATGGTTCGAAGCGCTCTAACCGCGATGGGTCGATCTGCCTACATGCGAGAGGAGTGCAATTCATCCATCCGGTGAAGAAGGAGCCAATCGTGATCACGGCTCCTGTGCCGGAGGATAATCTGTGGAAGGCGTTTGAAGAGATGGTGAGGTAGAGGATAGGTAATAGAGATGAGAGAATAGAGAGAAGACGGAAATGATAATTGCAGGTGTTGAATTTCATGATTTGCCTTTAGTGGGAATTGAGTTGTCGCTTAACGCAAAGGAGGTCATTCTTACTGTTCAGCCATGGGATGAAAAATCTAATGACCACTATTTGGGTAAAGTACATTTCAAAGAGGTTTCCAAATTGGATATGGATCTTTTAAAGATCGACGATCTGACAGATATGGAAATCGCTTCTATGGATGTGATCGATAATGGAGCACGAAAAAAAATAGAAATTACTATCCTAAACGGTTGGTCTATGCCATCTACTAATTTGATCTTCGAATGCGGAAGCGTACACTATAGTTGGCAATCTTCGAAATGAGCTTTGAACCCTAAAGAATTATTAATGGAGCCATTAAACGAATTTGAATTAGCTATACTACAAAAGCTGGTTTCTGATTATCCGGTGATAGGAAAGCATGTGCCATATCTGAGAGTCAAGGAAAGGAAAGTGACGGGTACGGCGATGTATATAAGTCTCGCATATACAGCGGAGGCAGAATCTTTGGATTTCATCCCGCTGAAGCATTTGAGTACTAAAGGATACCTCAAGATGGATGGGCTACAGGATGGCCTGATCGATGGTACCACTGTGATCGATGGGCGTATAGATAAAATTGAGCTGATGACCTATGACGAGCCATGGGATGGTGAAATCCGCGCTTTCCGCTGGGAGGATAAATTCTGAAACAAATTATTCCTGAAAATAAACACGCTTTACCCGGGCTGATATTCCTGTGAGAATCTCATAGGCGATCGTGCCTGCAGCTTTTGCAATGTTCTCGACGGGTGGATTGGTGCCGAAGACCACTACTTCATCTCCTTCACGGGCTGATTCTATACCTGTGATGTCGATCATGGTCATATCCATACATACATTGCCGATGATAGGAGCCATGTGTGTGCCGACCAGCATATTGCCATTGCCATTGCTGAGTTTGCGGTTGAGGCCGTCGGCGTAACCGATGCCTACGGTGGCGATGGTTTTGTCTTTTTCTACTTTGCCTACACGGCCGTAGCCTACGGTGTCTCCAGCTTTGACGTGTTTGATCTGCGAGATGGTGGTTTTCAGCGAAGAGACCGGCTGCAGGTGTGCCTGCACGGCTGGTGTCGGGTCCAGGCCATAGAGGCCAATGCCAAGACGCACCATGTCGTATTGCGCATAAGTGTGGCGGGAGATACCGCTGGAGTTGAGTATGTGGCGAAGTATCTTGTAGTCAAACTCTGCGATAATACTCCCGCTCATTTGCTCGAAGAGCGTGACTTGACCCTTGGTAAAAGTATCATATTCCGGGGCTTCACTCGCTGCGAGGTGTGAGAATATGGATGCGATCTCTACACAACCGGAGGTCTTGATACTCTCGATGAGCGCAGGAATATCAGGCTGTTCAAAACCAAGGCGGTTCATGCCGGTTTCGAGTTCTACGTGAATCTTGTATTTAGTGGCAGATGATTTTCTTTTGATCCTAAGGATAGCGACAAACTTTTCTAATAAGGAAAGACTGTAGATATCCGGTTCGAGATTGTGCGTGATCATGGCTTCGAAGCTGCGCTCCTCGGGGTTCATGACCATGATGGGAAGGGCAATACCATTTTTGCGAAGCTCGACGCCCTCGTCTGCATAGGCGACGGCCAGGTAGTTGACACGGTTGAACTGGAGGACATTGGCTATCTCGTAGCTGCCGCTTCCGTATGAGAAAGCCTTAACCATAGCCATGAGGAAGGTCGTGGGCTGCAGAAGCGATTGATATACCTTAAGATTATTGACTACGGCGTTGAGGTTTATCTCGAGGACAGTCTGATGTGCCTTTTTTTCCAGGAGCTTGGCTATTTTCTCAAACTCGAATTGCCGGGCGCCTTTTAGCAGGATGACTTCATCGTGAAGGGTTGAAGTGTCAAGCTCTTTTAAAAGCTGATCTGTGGAATCGTAACAGATCAATTCTTTGACACCGCTTTTTTCAAACACCTTTTTCTCCCGTGTGATAGATGGGCCGATGCCGATGAGGCGGTAGATATTATTTTGCTTAAGCAGTTTGGCTACTTCGGTGTAGAGGTCCAGCTCGCTGCGGCCGCTTTGGAGGATATCGGAGAGTATGATGGTCTTCTTTGGGTGCTGATTTTGCTGACGGATGAAATCTATAGCAATACGTAGCGACTCAAAGTCGGAGTTGTAACTATCATTGATAAGGGAACAGTTGTTGATCGCGTCGCGCATCTCGAGGCGCATGGCGATACGCGTGAGTAGTCTCATGCGGGTGCGGAGGACCGAGAAGTCTTTGCCTAAGACCAACAGTGCGCAGGCGCA
>JAOQAO010000270.1 GCA_025963485.1 Bacteroidota bacterium
GATCGTCAAGGAGTACTACGATAGCCTGGAGGCCATCCGCGCCGAGTTGGTCCCGGTCAAGGAGGGACGCACAGTACTCTTCGTAGATGAAGAAAAGATCCGCGACAAGATCAGTGATATCTATGCTGGCGTCAACTTCTATCAGGGCGAACCGACCTCGTCACAGGTTGAGGGACTCAACAGATTGCAACGCGACATCATAGATACCAACAAGAAGCTCGAGACCCGCAAAAAGACCTACCGGCCAAAGATCAATGAAGAATACAAGCGGCTGAAGAAGAATGAGCCATATTGATATTTAGGATCTTTGGCTGGAATCATGCTGGTGCCGTGAGATCAGCTTAGTCCGGTAAATCGGGGTTTATTCAGCATGCTCCTTGGCTTTGTCATATATTTCTATCATGTTAAGCAGACTTTTGGAATGAGTGAAGATATCATCTAATGATGGTAGCTCGATTCTATTTTCTTTTTTTGCCTCGTCAAATATTCCTATATACTTTTTGGCACTATTAAAATAAAGTCGACAAATAGTTTTACGATTATTATCATCCAGGAGGATAGCAAAATACGATTGAGCATCTCTGTATACAATTCTTGAGGCATGAGTTTTTTGTCTCAATATTGTTTTGACAATCATAAAGCCTTCGAGTTCCTCTTCGGTAGTTACTATTTTATCTTCTGGCTCCAATGGTATCGGTACAATTTCCTTAACAGGTTCGCTTTCCTTAGAAAGTGCAGTCTTTAACCTTTCAGTAATGAGGTCACTGATAAATTGAGCAGCGGCATTTTTGGTCAAAACGGTAAATTGATCCAGTATTTTTGCGGTGATCATTCCTGGTATGACCTGCTTTGTAAGGTGTTTAACGAAATCGGCTGAAGGATTGTTTAGCTCTTGATTCAATATTACCTTGAGCTCATTCATATATTTTAGCTCACTTGCTGTATTAACGATATTGTCGACGTCGAAATATGATTTGTGAAACTTCTTGACCTCTTCTACCTGGTTATCTCTGATGTCCATCATGTTGATTTCCAAAAAAGGCTTTTCATCCATTTTGTTAGGTGCAACAAGATCAGAGTAAAACCTATAAACAATACCGTTTGTAAGAATGGCAAATTTGGCTTTGGACACATGGAAATATCTGAGTAATTGACCGTCATGCAAACTCAGGTTCTGAGCCCAGTGTTTACATTCTATAAGTATGGCTGGCGCGCCTTTGATAAATATGGCATAATCTATTTTCTCTCCTTTTTTTGTTCCTATATCGCAGATAAACTCTGGAACTACTTCCTGGGGGTCGAAAACATCATATCCTAATGCTGCTAAAAATGGCATCACGAAAGAGTTTTTCGTGGCCTGCTCAGTAGCTATTTGATCCTTTAGCTTTATTACTTTGTCTCCTAGCTGTTTAATTTGGTCTTTGAAATCCATAGGTCTTTGTTTAAGTTATTAATTGCTTTGATAAAAAATATTTTGGCATCTAAATTAATTTATATTATCAATAAAAGTATACCTATAAAAGGTGATATTGAGGTGGTTGTGTTGGTGTTTATACCAACCCTGTCTAATTTGTATGTTTTTTTAATTTCTCCGCAGTGTTGATGCGCTCCCAAAGAGCCCATGGACCTGACCAGCCACCTTCAGACTACAAGTATTTTCTTATCTCTTCATCAGGCTTCAGGGATCCTACGCGATATTTATAAACGTTCAATCGCTGCTCATTGAAGATGTATGTCAGTACCACAAACAATCCATAGCGCTCATCTATATCAAAACCGGTAATAACAAACCCTGCTTTGAGCTTGGGTATGATCACAGCATTGTTTGAGGCGTGATGCTTACTATATACTTTGGCGAAGCCTTGTTCCCGGAATATCTCTAGTACCCGGGGCAGGAGTGCAGCGTATACACCCTTCCCGCGATGTTCTTTGAATATGCCTGTGTTGCTCATATTGCCCGTGTCGCGCATGCCCTGACGGCCTACGTGCCAGCCTATGATCTCATCGCCATACATGATAAAGATGCGCAGTTCATAGTGGCCGCGCACCATATCGTCGTAATCTTTCCGTCGCTGCATCTCTGCTCCGGTCATATAGTCCTCGACGGGGATATATGATATGTCTTCAAATACTTTTGGCCTGTTCTGCTCAAAGAATGCGGTAAACTCCTCCTGCTCCGCGAGACGGAATGAGTAAGAATCAAAAAGGGGAATACGGGTCATCATCGTAGAAATTTATTAATGTTCTCATCAGCCTTCACTGCACCCACGCGAAACTCATAGGCCTTTCTCCTTTTGTCATTGAATATATAGGTAAGTAAAACGAGCATCCCGTAGCGCTCATCTACCTCAAAGCCTGTGATGGAAAAACCTGCTTTGAGCTTTGGCACGATCACCGCGCTGTTTGACGCCAGGTGTCGGCTCGATACTTTCTGGAAACCTTTGTCCCGGAATATCTCCAGCAGCTTAGGCAGGAGTGCTGTATAGATGCCTTTGCCCTGATGTTCTTTGAATAGACCCGTATTGCTCATGTAGTAGCTCTCTGCCTCTACCTGCCTGCCCATATGCCATCCGACTATCTCATCTCCATTCATGATAAAGATGCGCAGCTGGTAGCGGTCTTTGACCATGCGCTCAAGTTCCTTTTGTTTCAGTTTCTCATCATCATCCATCCAGTCCTCGACCGTAAATGTGACGTTTTCTGTAAAGATCTTCGGCCTGTTCTCCGTAAAGAAAGGTCCAAACTCCTGTGGTGTCGCTTCGCGGAAATAATAGGAATCAAGAATGTGCGTCCTGGTCATAGAGTGAAGATAAATCAGAATCCGGAGAAAGTATGAAACGGGCATTATAGTGTGCAAAGCGGCGAAGGTGCTACGTTTTATTTTTCACTGCCTTTACCCGATGCGGCCCTTGCCATGTAGATCTAGTTGGTCCTTCTCCAGAAGATCACCGCTACATTGGTCGGGCGGGTCTCGGTAGCTGTGGTGGCACCGCTCACAGCGCCAGTCGTGCCTGATACAGTGATACCCTGAGCAGCGATCGTATGCGAGTGTGCACCTGCTGATGAGGTGGCACGTTGCTTGAGCCAGTGGCGATGAGCCCAAAGGTAAAAGTTGTGATTGTGATCGCCGTCAGCAGAGATTGTATGTGTATGCTGGAGGCAGCCATCACTAAGGCGGCCGAGGAAGTTGCCCGCAGTATAGGCACCATTCCATCCGCTACCGCAAAGCGTAGCATTGCTATTGCCAAAACCACTCGGAGAGGCATCGCTACTGGTATTGTCGTCATATGGTATCCACATGCTGGTTGCGTTTACATTACCTGTATTGCCGCCGTGGCTGTGAGTGCCGTTATTGGATGTAGTACCTGCAAAATATTGACTATTGGCATTGCCGGTAGTGCCGGGATTGCCACCCCACCAGAAGGCACCGTCGCTGATAGTATTACCATTGCCATCACCATTGCCGGCACCGGCAGTGTAATCACGTGAGTCATCGTTGCTCCACCATCCGCCCCAGTTGTGTGTATGCGCACCATCTGTAGATGTGGTGAAAGGCCCCACTGTAGCCGGTGTAGAGAATGTATGCGTATGATCTTGCAGGGCAAAGCCCTGTACTGTTCCTGTGAGCGCGCCACCGGCTGCTACATTAGATGCGCCACCCCGCGCGCGGATAAATTCGCCATTTGCTATATCGGTAGACACCCATACTGTACATGGATAGATCGCATTTGGGTCTGCGGCATTATACCACTGTATGAAGGTCGCGCCGATGGGAGGTGTATTGACATTCTGCCAGCAGCTGCCTGTGTATATTTCTGCCGCACCGGTGGTAGTATTGTACCTGATAGCTCCCACAGGCGCACCCGTAGGCTCTTGCGCCGTAGTGCCGGCTGGCAATCCTAATGCATCGGTCGCATTGATCTGAAGCGATAGGGTAGGAGAGGTCGTACCGATGCCGATATTATTACCGGACTGATAGATCACAGAGTTGCATATATCCGTAGCCGAGGTGAATATGGCCACATACCCCGCTGCCGCCCCCGCGCAAAACATATCCGGTCCCGTAGAGCCGGTGGGCCCTGACGCTCCGGTAGCTCCCGTGGTTCCCGTGATACCCTGTAAACCTGTGGCTCCATCAATACCCGATGGGCCTTGCAGTCCTGTCAGTCCCTGCGGTCCAGTGATGCCCTGTATACCCTGGGGACCGGTGACTCCATCTATGCCTGATGGTCCTTGCGGTCCAGCTATTCCTTGTGGTCCTGTGATGCCTTGTATACCCTGTGGGCCGGTGACGCCGTCTATGCCTGATGGTCCTTGGGGGCCTGCTACGCCAGCGGGTCCTGTATTGCCTTGTGGTCCTGCTACGCCCGGTATACCTTGCGAACCAGTGGCACCGTTTATACCTGATGGTCCCTGAGGTCCTGCTATGCCAGCAGGTCCTGTATTACCTTGTGGTCCGGCTACGCCCGGTATACCCTGCGGACCAGTGTTACCCTGTGGTCCTGGTGCTCCTTGTGGCCCTATTATGCCCGGAGGCCCTGTTGTACCCGAAGGGCCCTGTATTCCCGGAGGACCAGTGATGCCATCTGCACCCGATGGACCTGTAGGCCCTGTCTGTCCTGTAGCTCCGCCGCCTACACCTGTTGCGCCTGTGGGACCTATAGGCCCTGTGGGTCCGGTAGCGCCACCTCCACTGCCTGTCACACCGGTCGGGCCAGTAGGTCCTGCCACTCCTGCACCTGTCGGGCCGGTGATGCCACCTATACCGGATGGTCCCGTAGGCCCAGTGGGCCCTGTAGGTCCTGTAGTGCCCGTGGCACCACCTCCACTGCCGGTCACACCTGTCGGCCCAGTGGGTCCTGCCACTCCTGCACCGGTTGGGCCTGTGATACCATCAATGCCTGTTGGGCCGGTCGGCCCTATGGGTCCCGTGGTGCCCGTAGCACCACCACCACCGCCTGTCGGCCCAGTAGGCCCCGTGCTTCCCGCACCTGTGGCTCCGGTCATACCATCTATGCCGCTAGGCCCGGTCGGTCCGGTATTCCCTTGTACGCCTTGACTGCCTACAGGGCCGGTCACACCTTGTATACCTTGCGGGCCGGTGCCGCCGCCGGTACTGCACAGTGAGGTCCAGGTACCATTATAATAGAAGTAACAGTTGAGGTTTGTATCATAGACGATAAGACCCACCGCAGGTGAGGCTATACCTGTGCGCTGCGCCGTGGTCATACGCGGCGCGAGAAATCCCTGGTCGCTGCTCTTCAGCTCCAGCAGCGCCGAGGGATCGGGAGTAGGCGTACCGATGCCGACGTTCTTTTGTGCTGACAAGCTAAGGGAGGCGATAATGCACAGTGCGCATAGAATTTTTTTCATAGACAGGGTTTTGATCGATGTGTGTCGACTAAGATACCACAAAAAGGTAGCAGCGAAAATTTTAATGACAATACTTTCGCGAAGGTGATAGAAATATGATAATATCTGATCACGGAGTGTCGGGGGACCACTTTTGCCGGGATCGCTTTATCAAATAAGTCACATCCTTCGGTGACAAATTTCCCCATATCCTATCGCTCTGGTCTTTATGCTTATCTCCTGCAATCATCCCAAAAGTATTGCTATTACTAGTTCCCGCATGTCTGTTTAACAGCGTGTTAAAATAATGGCAGGATTTATGATTATTCAGGTAGCGGGCATTTGATCCTGTATTATGAATGTTTTAATGCCCGTATCCATTAACCATTAAACACTAACAAAATGAAAAAGACGATCCTGATCACAGCCATAGCGGCAGCATTCCTCACGGGCACAGCGCTCACATCATGCGAATCGAAAGAGAAAAAGGTAGATGAGGCACAGACCAAAGTCGACGAAGCGAAGCAAGACCTCAAGGAGGCCAAAAAAGATGAACAAAAAGAATTGAGCGCTGAGTACCCTGCCTATAAAACGGATGCGGAAGCACGGATAAATGCCAATCAGAAGCAGATAGATGACCTGCGCGCCAAACTCTCTAAGTCAGGTGGTACACGCCCACTCGATCCTGCGCGCCAAAAAAGGATAGATGACCTCGAAAAAAGAAATGCAGACCTCCGGGCGCGGCTATATGGCTATGAGAAAGAACGCAGTGACTGGGAGACTTTCAAACGTGAATTCAATCATGATATGGACGAGATCGGCAACGCCTTCAAAGATCTCGGCAAAGACAATGTGAAGTAAATTTTTTTGGATAAATTGACAAGAGCGGCCCTTTCAGAGGGGGCTGCTTTTTTTGCCTGGAGGTCTCATCGCATGCGAAATGGAGTTGCCTGAAATATTTTTCTCCCTTTATATACTACGCACAGACAGGCAGCGTTTGGTAGCCGATCGGCGATCACGATTGTGACAGAGAGATGACATCCCTTATGTGCTTCTGCACAGGTGATGTGGTATATTTGTGATCAGGTAGTTTGAAGATTGATTTGGTGTATATAAGCGCAGCTTTTCAGAGGGCTGCGCTTTTTTTATTGTGGCAGATCCCTGATCTATAGTTAAGCCTGACTTTGCCTGTTCCTTCTTTATGCGTTATTACTAATTGTATTTATATAAAATACGTAATTAAGTATAATTGGCATAAAATGGTTGTTCCTGTCTGATAATCCATCAAAAGTTATAGATCGTAAATGTCTATGTATGTATTTGTTGAAAGTGATAATATCCCTTTTTTTCATGTTTGGTATGGATTTTGGTAGTTAATTCCCCATATAGATTTCTATAACTTTTTGATGGGGAAATTGATGTGTTTTGACATCATTTGGGGAATATTTTTCTCCTTATTGAAGTTGTGATGGTTACTGTAAGGTATTGATATGTATTGTTTAACAAGGTGTATGTTGTTATCTTTTGCAGAATAAAATAATACTTGATAAATTGAATCTCAGTATTGACAAAAGCCGTTAAACAGGTTATATTATAGATTCCATTTTCCTGCGCATCAAATCAGGGGAATACGATAGAAAACGATTATATGAAAAATTTCTTACGGTTATTTAGTCTTGCGATATTCCTTTCGTGCGCTATAAAAATTATGGCGCAGACGCCGCAGGGTATCAATTACCAGTCGACCGTTCGCAGTCCTTCCGGTCAGGTTCTGGTCAATCGTACAGTTGGAGTTCAGTTTACTATACATGATAGCATTCCTTCGGGTCCGGCGCTCTATCGGGAGAGGCATGTAGTGACGACCAATGCATTTGGTATTTTCAGCACAGTCATAGGCACTGGCGGAAACATTACCGGCAGCTTCCCCAATGTACCCTGGGCCACTGGCGGCAAATACCTGCAAGTAGAAATGGACCTGAATGGTGGTACTTCCTATACTGATATAGGTACCTCGCAGTTTGTCAGTGTCCCGTATTCACTGTATGCAGCTGCTGCAGCTACATCTGCCAGCGCTATTACGGGAGCGCGTTATGATACCGCCGGAGTTTTATCTATTACTACTTCTATACCTTCTACAGTCTATACATCCAATGGTGCCTGGCTGACCAAGGGAAATGCAACACTGAACAGCGCTACTAATTTTGTCGGCACGATAGACAACACTGACTTCATTCTCAAAAGCCATAATGTCGAGGGTATGAGGTTCACCACAGGTGGCGCTATGCTGGCTACCGGCTCTGCAGCGGGTGTGACACCTGCATCAGGTGGCGGTGCGCGCATGATGTGGATCCCTGCCAAGGCCGCTTTCCGAGTTGGATCGGTCATCAGCACTGACTGGGATGATGCCTATATCGGCTCTGGTTCTATAGCTCTGGGCAAAGACGTCATGGCCTCCGGCGCTCAATCTGTATCCATTGGTAGTTTCAATCGTGTCACCGGAGACAAGGCAAATGCATTCGGCAACAATCTGATAGCAAAATCTATGGGCGCCACTGTCGTGGGCAGCTACAATGATACGACAGGTAGTGGATCATCGACTACATGGAGTGCTAATGACCCGCTCTTCCAGATAGGCAATGGTACCGGCAGCGCTGCGCGAAGCACAGCATTGTCGGTGACCAAAGGTGGAGATGTCTCTGCACCCGGCCTGACGGTGACCCAGGGCTTCACTATCACACCGGGGCTGATGACGGTCAATGGTAACTTCACGCTCAATGTTGGAAACAAAAGCATGTACATCATTACCTCTACTGTGCTTCCTGCGCTTGCTAATATTACGATGTCGACGACTGGTCTCAAGGTGGGACAGATGCTGTATATAGAGGTCAAGGGAAGCGGACTCAATGGTGTGAGATTCAATGATAATAGTGGAAACCTTGTCCTGCCGTTGTTAGGTCTGGATCTGCTCAATCAGGACACGATCACACTGATGTGGGATGGCACCTCGTGGATAGCTATCAACAACAGCCAGAATCACTAAACTATATAACAGCTCAAGATGTATTCTGTATATTATAAAAACACATTCGGTTCACTATCCTGCCATATTCTGGTGGCGGAGATCAAAACCACCCGTACATGAGGTACATAGCACACATACTCAGTATAGTGGTTCTCTGTGCGGTAGTGTATACCGCGCAGGCAGGTGGCTCGCCTCAGGGCATCCGGTACCAGACCATGGTACGTGACGCCGGTGGCCAGGCCATCCCAAATGCCATGGTCAGTGCGAGGTTTACGATCCATGATGGCGGTCCGGGTGGTGCTATCATCTATAGCGAGACTCAGACCGTAGTGACCAATGCCTTCGGTACATTCAGCATAGTAGTAGGTGGCGGGAGTATCATTACCGGCACTTTCAATACGATCAACTGGTCCACCGGAAACAAATACCTGCAGGTGGAAATAGATCCTGCAGGAGGTAATAGCTATATTGATATGGGTACTGGCTCACTGCTGAGTGTAGCCTACGCTCTCTATACCAACTCAGCTCTAAAGTCGGATGCCGATATTTCTACCATATCATATGATAGCACGGGTATACTCAACCTTCAGACCGGAGCCGCGATACCCGTCACTCCGGCCAAACCAATATGGCTCACCACTGGTAATGCAGGTTTGGGCAATCCTAACATCTTTCTCGGTACACCGGACAATACAGACCTGATCATCAAAGGCCGCAATACAAAAGCGCTGACGGTAGGTACCGGCGGCTCACTGCTGATGCAAGGCACCGCCACGGGGATGATACCATCAGTATTTTCCGGAGCAGGTGCGCGCATGATGTGGGCGCCAGGGGCAGCAGCATTCCGGGCTGGCAGGGTCTCTGGCCCGGCATGGGATAGTGCCAATATCGGCACAGGTTCTATCGCGCTCGGCACCGACGTGACCGCATCAGGCGCTAATACTATAGCCATCGGCAGCGATAATGTAGTCACCGGCAAGAATGCAGTAGCTATGGGCAACGGCCTTATAGCCAAAAGCATGAATGAAACGGTCATGGGTAGCTATAATGATACCACTGGCAGTGGTTCTTCTACGACCTGGAGTGCTGCGGATCCGATATTTGTAGTCGGCAATGGAGTCAATGCAGCATCCCGCTCCAATGCTATGGTCGTCACCAAAGGCGGAGCGATCACCGTTTCAGGACTGATCGTAAGTAATGCAATATCTCTGGAAGATACCTTGTACTCCATTCCCGGAGGTACCTATACTATCAATCCCGGCAACCATAGCAAAGTCAGTATTTTCGTAACAAATGGCGGTGGGGCCGATATCACAATGGCTACTTCAGGTTTTCAGCTTGGGCAGATAGTACTGTTTGAAGTGCACTCCTCATCCAATGGCCACAGGGTCACTTTTTATGATAACCCCGGCACCTATCATACCAATATCAATACTGTCGTATCTGGCGGTTCTTATCAATTGCACGATACAGACACCATTACATTTATGTGGGATGGCAGCACATGGGTTGAGTTAGGACATAGCCGTAATTATTAAAGAAATGGAACCGCAGATAGATGATGAGATAATTAGTTTCGACACCCTGGTCCGGGATGCCGAGCGCCTCTGTGAGCGCAGGAGCAGGGAGGCGCTGCCGCTCATCGAGCGTGCGGGTACATACGCCAGCGTCTCTGAAAATCTCCTGCATCTCAGTACAGTCAAACATCTCAAGGCCTATTATCATTCTGTCGTCCTCAATGAATATGATGAATGCATACATATTATCACCGACATCCTCCAGGCGCTCGATCCCGATGAGCTGAATGCCATAGGTCCTAAACTATTCATGACACTCGGCAATGCCTATCAGCTCAAAGGTGATGTGTTTGAAGCGCAAGGTAGCTATCTGCGCGGCATCAGGCTGCTAGAGGCCAAAGAAACACGTACAGAAAAGGAACGGGAACTACAGGCGTCGTATTATTACAATATGACCCTGTCACTGGCATCCTCGCAGCTCAAGATAAGCTCGGTAGAATACCTCGACAAGGCTATCGAAATATACAAAGAGCTGAATGCTACGAGGCTATTGGCCAGATGCTATGTGCTGTATTCCGGATCGTATGAGGAGAGCGGTGACCTGGAGAGCGCAGAGCAGATGCTGGAGCAGGCGCTGATCATCAATAAGCAGAATAACGACAGCTACAGCATAGCCCTCGCCGAGGCCAACCTCGGTATCATCAATAACCGCATGGGCCGGTATGACCGTGCCTGCGGGTATCTCTCCCAGACCCTGACATACTATCAGGCCAACGAGCTGTATTTTGAGCTGGCGATGGTTCAGACCGCGCTCGGTGAGTGCCACTTCAAGACAGGAAAATACCAGGAGGGACTTGAGATCATAGAAGAAGCAGAGAAAGTACTCACAGCTATAGACAATAAGCAAGAACTATCGAAACTATATAAAACAGCCGCAGCGCTTTTGTATGATGCCGGTGAATACAAAAAAGGGTATGAATACCTGAATAAACATAATGAGAGCATCAATTCATTTTTTGATATAGAGAAAACCAATGCGCTGGCGAGGGCCAAAAGAGAATTTGAAAGCGAGCAGCAGGAGAAGGAGTCTATCCTCCTGAGGCAGAAAAATGAAGAGATCAAAAAATACGTACACAAACTGGAGGGATCCAATAATTCCCTCAAGCAATTCGCACACGTAG